>JANMQX010000037.1:0-19768 GCA_031370745.1 Ilumatobacteraceae bacterium | reverse complement strand
CACCGCCGTTCGCCGCCGCCTCGCCAGCCCGGTTTGATCGGTGGCGAGTCAGCGGTTCGACCGCTACGAGCGGCTGCAGATCGACCAGCGCGAACACGGTGTGATGCTGGTCACGCTGTCGAATCCCGGCAAGCTCAACGCAACCGACGCGGCGATGCATGCCGAGCTGTCGACGATCTTCGCCGACATCCACGCCAGCCCCGAGGTGCGTGCCGTGGTCGTCACGGGCGAGGGCAAGGCCTTCAGCGCCGGTGGCGATCTGGACTGGATCGCCGAGCAGGTCGGCAACCACGAGCGCACGATGCACGTGATGCGCGAAGCCGGCGACATCGTGCGCACGATGATCGAATGCGATACGCCGATCATCAGCGCCATCAATGGTGTAGCGGTGGGTGCGGGCCTTGCCGTCGCGTTGATGGCCGACATCTCGATCATCAACCAGGACACGAGGTTGACCGACGGGCACTTGCGATTGGGAGTCGCCGCAGGTGACCATGCCGCGGCGATCTGGCCGCTGCTGTGCGGGATGGCCAAAGCCAAGTACTACCTCTTGACCAGTGACTTCATCGATGGGCGCGAGGCCGAGCGAATCGGGTTGGTGTCGAAGGCTATGCCCGCCGACGAGGTGCTTCCCCAGGCATTGGCCATCGCCGAGCGGCTCGCCAAAGGTCCGCGCGAGGCCACTTTGCTGACCAAGCGGGCGTTGAACCATTGGCTGCGCCAAGCGCTCCCCAACTTCGAGGCATCGTTGGCGTACGAGATGCTGAACTTCCTCGGTCCGGCGGCAAGCGAAGGACTCGCTGCTCTGCGCGAGCGCCGTTCTCCTGAGTTCCCCCGATGAGGCCAATGGCTGCGGTGGACCGCGACCTCGCCGCCGACCTCGCCTTCGGTCTCGAACTGGCGAAGATGGCGGACGCGATCAGCATGCCGTACTACGAGCAACGATCGTTCAATCTCGATTGGAAGACCAACCACACGGAGGTCACCGAGGCTGACCGCGACACCGAATCGGTGATAGCGGCGCACGTCCTGGCACAGCGTCCGGCCGACGGCTTGTTCGGTGAAGAGCACGGTCTCGTCGGCGACCCCGACTCGCCGTGGCGATGGATCATCGATCCGATCGATGGCACGTCCAACTACGTGCGCGGAATTCCGGTGTGGGCCACGCTGATCGCCTTGACCCACGTCGATCACGGACCTGTCGTGGGGGTCGTCTCGGCGCCGGCGCTGTCGCGTCGTTGGTGGGCAGCCAGCGGGCTCGGCGCGTTCGCCGATGGTCGGCAGTGCCGGGTGTCGACCGTGGCACAGCTCGACGAAGCCCAGGTCTGCGTGACCTACTCACCAGGATGGGACGATGCGGGACTCACCAACGAACTCGTCGCGCTGCAACAGGGCGCGTATCGGGCTCGCGGCTTCGGTGATTTCTGGCAGCACATGCTCGTCGCCGAGGGGGCCATCGACCTGGCCATCGACGCGATTGGTCTGGCACCGTACGACCTTGCCGCGGTCATGGTTGTGGTCGAGGAAGCGGGCGGGACGTTCACCGATCGGCACGGCGAGCGCACCTATCTCAACGACTCGGCGATCTCGTCCAACGGCCTGCTGCACCACCTCATCGCCGGCCTCGGTCGCTGAGGTGATGCGGGCTACGTACCCAATCGTCGACCCCAGGCAGTGGCCGAACAGCGACGCTGTGATCCACGAAGTCGGCGACGCGTCGACGCGATACCGATCGATCGCTCGGCGATCGATAGTCGCGAGCCGAGAGAGCAGTACGCACACAACTCGGTAGGAACAGTTGTGCCGGACCACGTAGCGTTGAGTCGATGAGCGACAGTCAACAGCCGGCGACGCGGGCCATCACGGCTGGACGCGCTCATAGCCGCACGTCGCTCGCGCCCGCTCTGTGGGCCAGCACCACGTGGGAATCGGAGGGCCTGCTCGACGCCAACCGGCGAGCCACCGCCACCCGCGCCGGCGAGTTCTACAGCCGATATTCCAACCCGACCGTGCGTTCGTTCGAGGACGCCATCGCCTCGCTCGAAGGCGCCGACGACGCGCTGGCGTTTGCGTCTGGGATGGGTGCGATCGCCACGGTGATCTTCGCCCTGTGCTCTTCAGGCGATCACATCGTCGCCCAGCGCCAGCTCTACGCCGGCACGCTCGCGTTCCTGCAGGGCCCATGTCAGAGGATGGGCATCGACGTCACCCTGGTCGACGGAACAGAACCGGGCGCATTCGCAGCCGCGCTGCGTCCAGGTCGCACGATGCTGGCGCTCGCCGAGACGCCGTCGAACCCACGCCTCGAACTCGTCGATCTCGACGAACTGGGAGCGCTGCGCGGACCGATCACAGTGGTCGACTCGACCTTTGCCACGCCCCTCGGGCAGCAGCCTCTCGCCCACGGCGTCCACCTGTCGCTGCACTCCGCGACAAAAGGTATCGCCGGTCTCAATGACGCCACGCTCGGCGTGATCGCCGGCGAACAGGAGCTGATCGACGCGGTCTGGACGTACTCGGTGTTGCACGGGTCCACCCCTTCGCCGTACGACGCGGTGAAGGCCATCCGCGGCATCCGCCCACTTGCCGTGCGCACCACTCACCAGGCCGCGTCCGCTCTGCACATCGCCGAGGCGCTGGCCGACGAGCCGGCCATCACCGTCGTCCACTATCCAGGTCTCGTCTCACATCCGCAGTTCGACCTTGCCAAACGCCAGATGCGTCACGGTGGCACGGTGCTGGCGGTCGAGCTGTCGGGCGGTCGCGCAGCCGCCGAACACTTCTTGGATTCGTTGCAGCTCGCCCGCGTCGCCACGTCGCTCGGCGGACCGGAGACGCTCGTTTGCCATCCGGCAACATCGACGCACGTCAGCCTCACGGCTGACGAGGCGGCAACAATGGGGATCAGCGCTGGTCTGCTGCGAATCTCAGTCGGTCTCGAAGACACGACCGACCTGGTGAGCGACCTCACCGCCGCCCTGCCTCGATGACGCGAGTGCTGTGCTTGCACGGCCTTGGTGGCACCGGCGCGACGATGTGGCCGATCGTCGCTGCCTGCATCGACGCCAACTTCACCACGCTTGCCCCGACGCTGCCCGGTCACGGCACGGACCCCGCCGACCTGGTCGGGATCACGTGGAGCGAGTGGCTCGACGCAGCGCGATCGTGGGAAGCCGACATCGTCGTCGGTCAATCGATGGGCGCGAACCTCGCCATGCAACTTGCGGTAGAGAGACGATGCCGCGCCCTGGTCTGCATCAACCCCGTCGCGCCGATTCCCGACCTCGTCGAAGGGCTCGAGTGGCGCCGGAGCCGAGGTCACGAGTGGATCGAGGTGGCCCCTTCGACCGTTGGCGAAATCGCCTACGAACGCCTGCCGATCGATGCCGCGATTGCGATGGCCGACGGCGTCGCATCGGTCGAGTTGTCGGCCATCGATCAGCCAGTGTTGCTGGTGACCAGCGCCAACGACGATCTCCAGGATCCGGCGTCAGCCGATGGAATCGCCGACGCGTTGGGCGGCGATGTGCAGCGGCTACGCCTTCGCAACAGCGGACACGTTGCCACGCTCGACGCGGAACGGCACCTCGTTCAGAAGGCGGTCGTCGACTTCGTCAGCGCTCTCGAGACTCAGCGCCGCGCCGATCAGTGGTAGTACGGGTTCTCGCCGGACGCGTGGTCGGTGAGGTCGCGAACGCGCTCGATCTCGGGAATCTGCTCGACCAACATCGTCTGCACACCGTCGAGCATGGTCATCCGGCTCATTGAGCACCCGTGGCAGCCGCCACCCATCGTCAGGTAAGCGGTGCCCTCGCCGTCGTGGCCGACGTATGAGACGAAACCGCCATGGGCGGCCAGGGCCGGATTGACTTCCACCTTGATGAGGGCTTCGACCTCGGCGCTGAGGGCGTCGTTCGAGATCAGACCCTCGACGGACGGAGCCTTCGGCTTGTTGGGATTGCGGATGACAAGACCTTGCGTCGCGGTGTGGTCGAGCGTCGAGCCTTCGAGCAAGTCGATCGCCGCAGCGGCGACGATGACCTTCAAACTGCCGATCCCGGGTCGCGAGTGGGTTCGCACCTCGTCGCTGAACGCCGCCTTGGTGACGATGTCGAAGCTGAGGTCGTACTTGAAGTCCTCACCGGGATTGCTGACGATCTCGAGTCGCAGCCCGAGACGATCGCCCTCGGGTTCGCTGTCGCGCAGTGTGACGAGCTCCTGCAACGCCTCTTGCGTCACGGTGATGATTTGACCAATTTCAGTCTGTGCGGCCTCTGCGGCAAGTGGACTCACGGCAACAACGCTATCGCCCTCATGGCGGTGTGGCAGCTACTCGCCGCCGTTGCACACGATCCGTTGGCCGGTGATGTACGCGGCACCTACGCTGCACAGCCACAGCACGACATTGGCTACATCGAACGGCTGGCACACCCTACCGAACGGCGCTGCAGCATCGAGAGAGCGCAGATCCTGCATGTCGCGGTTGCCGGTGAACGAACGGGCCAGTCGCACGCCCATCTCCGTCTCGACCAGACCCGGAGCGACGATGTTGACGTGGATGCCGTTGGCCCGTTCCTCCTTGGCCAATGTGTACGCCAGTGCCTCCATGGCCGCCTTGCCCATGTTGTACGGCGCACCGTTAGCCGACATCGACGTCGTTGCCACCGAGGAGATCATCACCACATCGCCGCGCTGCCGCGTCCGCAGATGCGGTATGGCCAAGCGGGCGAGATGATGAGGTCCGAAGGCGTGAGCGGCGACGACGCGCATCATCTCGGCAGGATCGGTGTCTGCCACCGAGTTGCCACGTGAGGCGATGCCGGCGTTGCACACCAAGATGTCGAGGCCACCGAACTCGGCCACGACTGCATCGATCATGGTCGCGCAGGCGTCAGCATCGTCGACAGATGCCTGAAATGCGCCCGCCTCGCCGCCGGCGGCGTGGATTGTCGCCACCGTGGCAGCAGCAGCATCGGCATCGCGCCGATAGTTCACCGCGATCGTCGCGCCCTCGGAGGCCAGCACCTCGCTGATCCCTCGGCCGATGCCCCTGCCGCCTCCCGTCACCAACGCAACGCGACCTTCGACCTGACCCATGAGGATGCTCCCCTTTGTAATACTCGAGCGGCGATGCCAACCTTGCGCATATGCAAGAGGGCAGCCGGAAAGCAATCATCGCCGCGTTCTTCGCCAACCTCGGCATCGCAGTCGCCAAGTTCACCGGGTTTCTCATCACGCGATCTGCTGGTCTGCTCGCCGAGTCGGCTCATTCATTCGCCGACACCGGTAACCAGGCGTTGCTGATGCTCGGATCGAAGCGGGGCAACCGACCGGCAGACCGCGCCCACCCCTTCGGCTACGGCCCTGAGCGCTACTTCTGGGCCTTCGTCGTTGCCCTCGTGCTGTTCAGTATGGGCGGGCTGTTCGCGCTCTACGAGGGCGTCGAGAAGCTGCGGCATCCTCGCGTGGTCGCCAATCCGGTGGTCGCCTTCGTGATCCTGTTGATCGCGGTGGGGCTCGAAACGTTTTCGCTCCGCACGGCGGTGAGGGAATCGAACCACGTCCGCCAGAAGGGGGCCAGTTGGATCTCGTTCATCCGAACTTCCAAGTCGCCGGAGCTTCCGGTCGTGCTGCTCGAGGACGTGGGTGCAGAACTGGGTCTTGCCTTCGCCTTGATCGGACTGATCCTGGCCGAGGTCACGGGCAATCCGCGATGGGATGCCGTCGGCTCGATTGCCATCGGCGGACTGCTGGTCGCGATCGCGCTGGTACTTGCACGTGAGATGAAACCGCTGCTGATCGGAGAGGCCGCCAGTGACACCGACCTCGAGATGATCCAGGCGGCATTGTCGTCGTCGGTCAACGTCATCTCGATCATCCACCTCCGCACGATGCACCTCGGCCCCGACGACCTACTGCTCGCCGCAAAGGTCGACTTCGACCACTCGCTGACGGTCGAGCAGTTGGCTCACGCCATCGACGAGGCCGAGATCGCACTTCGCGCTGCGGTGCCGAAGACCACGACGATCTACATCGAACCCGACATCCGCCGGCAGCCCACCACATGAGCTCAGAGGTCAACACCGCCCGCAGCCCCGTGCGTCACGCCCGCCCGATCGGACTGGTGGCGATGGTTGCAGCGGTGCTGACGTTCAGTGCTAGTTCGACGATCATCCGCAAAGCCGGTGCGCCCGGCCCGACCATCGCCTTCTGGCGCATGTTGATGTCGAGCGCGGTGTGGACGCTCCTCCTGCGCCTCAGGGAGCGACGATTCGTCAGCCTCCCGGAATGGCGCCGGGCGATCCTCACCGGTGTTGCGCTTGGGTTCAACATCTTGCTCTTCTACACCGCAGCAACCAGAACGAGCGTCGCCAACCTCGAGTTCATCACCGCCCTCGCGCCGTTGATGCTGCTGCCTGCCGGTGCGATGTTGTTTCACGAGAAGGTCGATCGACGCGCCGCCGTCTTCGGCCTCGTCTCGATCGCTGGATTGGCGCTGGTGTTGTTCGATGCGCCAAAGCGCGGTGCGGCGACCTGGTTCGGCAACGGCTTGGCGTTGCTCGCGCTGTCGACCTGGAGCACTTACATGCTGGCCAGTCGCCAGCTGCGCAAAGGCATGAGCGTGGCCACTCTGATGGCATCAGCACTCCCCATCGCGACGACGGTCACATTGCCAGTCGTGCTGATCACTCACGACATCGGCAAGTTCGACGAGCGATCGATGGCCTACATCGTGGTGCTCACTCTCCTGACCGGCGTGGTCGCCCACGGCTTGATCGTGTTCGCTCAACGCCAGGTGCCGATCGGCATCATGGCGATGATGCAGGTCGGGCAACCCGCGCTTGCCGTGGTGTGGTCGGCGATCTTCCTCAGCCAGTCGATACGCGCCCTGCAGATCCTCGGGATGGTCATGGTCGTATGCGGTCTCGCCACCGTCGTTGTGCAGACGCAACGACGCACAGCTAAGCTGATCGCTACTGATAACGGGGAGCTCGCAGGATCGGCGGGCTGAGAGGGTGGGCGCCGCCACCGACCGGAACCTGATCTGGGTAATGCCAGCGGAGGGATGCGATGTCGCAAGTGGTGGTGGTGATCGGCGGCGGACCGTTGTCGCCGCGTGCCGTCACCGATGTCGCCCCCGACTCCACGATCATCGCCGCCGATAGCGGGCTCGACCACGCAGTCGCCGCCGGGTTGCGACCGACGGTGTTGGTCGGCGATCTCGACAGCATCTCCGCTCACGGCAAGATGTGGGCCTACGCCCACGAACTGGAGATCGACCAGCATCCCGTCGACAAAGCTTGGACCGACACCGAGCTGGCTCTCGTTCGCGCAACCGTCGCAGACGCAACAGAGCTACTGGTGTTCGGCGCCGCCGGGAACCGGTTCGACCACGCTCTCGGCACACTCGCCGCGCTCGGCAATCCACTGCTGACTCGTTTCGAGACGATCCGTCTACTGCTGGACGAGACGATCGTGCACGTCATCCATCCCGGCCGAAGCGTCACGATCGACCTTCCGCAGGACTCGTCCTTCTCGTTGCTCGCCTTGCATGGACCGTGCAGTGGAGTCGACGTTGTTGGCGCGCGGTGGCCACTCACCAATGCGAGCCTCGACCCGTGGAGCACCCTCGGAATCAGCAACGAGACAACCGAACTTCTACACGTCGCCGTCGCTGACGGCATTCTCACTTTGGTGGTCCCATGAAACGCCTGCTGGCTGGTTTTGTCCTCGCTATGGTCGCCGTCGGCTGCGGGTCTGACTCCGCAACGTCGGGCAAGCCCGCGGCCATCACCCTTGTCGCTTACGACTCGTTCCCGCCCGAGAAGACCACGCTCAACGACGCCCTCGCCGAGTTCACCAAGACCACGGGCATCGGCGTGAAGATCGTCATCGCCGGCGATGCGGGCACGATGGTGACGAAGGCCAAGCTGACCGCAGGCAATCCCGAAGGCGACGTGATGTGGGGCGTCGACAACACGCTGCTGTCGGCCGTGCTCGACGGCAAGGTGTTCGACAAGTACGAGCCGAACGACTCGGGCGCCATCGCCACGAACCTGACGGCTTTGGTACCCGGCCACGAGCTGACGCCGGTCGATTTCGGCGATGTCTGCATCAACTACGACATCGCCTATTTCACCTCGCACAATCTGCGGCCACCGACAAGTCTCGATGACCTGGTCGATCCGAAGTACAAAGATCTGCTCGTTGTCGAGAACCCGTCGACATCGTCGCCCGGGCTCGCATTCCTGATGGCCACGATTGCCCATTCCGGCGACAACGGCTGGAAGGACTACTGGAAGCGGCTGCGGGCCAACGGGGTCGAGGTCGTCGATGGTTGGACAACTGCGTACGAGGACGAGTTCAGCGGTGCTGCCGGTTCGACCGGCTTGCGCCCGTTGGTGGTCAGCTACGGATCGAGTCCGCCTGCCGAGGTGATCTTCGCCGACCCGCCGCGCACCGACGCCCCGACCGGAGTTGTCGAGTCGACGTGTTTTCGCCAGGTGGAATTCACCGGTGTGTTGCGCGGCACCGCTCACGAGACCGAGGCCCGGAAACTGGTCGACTTCCTCATCAGCTCGCGCTTCCAGAAGGAGCTGCCGCTGAATCTCTTCGTCTATCCAGCCCGAACCGACGCAACGCTGCCAACGGAATTCACGAAGTTTGCCGTCGTCGCAGCCCACCCGTTCACCATCGATCCGACCGAAATCGCCGCCAACCGGCAAGCGTGGCAAGACGAGTGGACGACGATCGTGCTGCGCTGAACCGCCTACCACGGTGGTTCATCGTTCTCGTTGCCGCTGCACCGGTCGCGTTCATCTGCTCGTTGTATGCGTGGCCGGTGGCGACGCTGCTGTGGACGACGTTGCGCCACACAACGAGCAAAGGGTCGCCATTCGGTGACCTCGGCGGGATCATCTGGTTCACCACGTGGCAGGCGGTCGCCAGCACGGGACTCACACTTGTCGCCGGAATGCTCCCCGCGTACGTGCTTGCTCGCTACAGCTTCCGCGGCCGCAGGTTGATGATGGCGGCGACCACGGTGCCTTTCGTGTTGCCGACGGTCGCAGTCGGAGCTGCGTTTCTTGCTCTCCTGCCGAACTCGTGGCATGGCACTGCGCAGGCGATGATCGTGGCTCACGTCTTCTTCAACATCGCCGTAGTGGTTCGCCTTGTCGGGTCGATGATCGCAGTCATCCCTCACGATCTGGTCGGTGCCGCACGAACGTTGGGAGCTTCGCCGGCCCGCGCCGCGAGGTTGATCATGATGCCGATACTGCGCCCGGCGCTGTGGTCTGCGGCCTCGGTGATCTTCCTCTTCAGCTTCACGTCATTCGGGGTGGCCAAACTGCTCGGAGGACCGACCCACCCGACTCTCGAAGTCGAGATCGCTCGACGAGCCACCCAGTTGGGCGATGTCAGCGGTGCCGCCGCACTATCAGCGGTGCAGCTGGGATTGCTCGCCGTTGTCATCATCTGGGCATCGCGCTTGCAGCGTCGGACCGCAATCGAATTGAAGGGCGCGACCTCACCGCACAAGCCTCGCGACCGTGGCCAACGAGTCTTCGTCGGCTCCGTGTGCGCAGCAGTTGCCGTCCTCGTCGGTGCACCGCTCGTCGCGCTTGTCAGCCGTTCGTTCAAGAACGGCAGCGCATGGTCGTTGTCAGCGTGGAGCCAGCTCGGCCGAGGCGAGACGCGCCCCGGCGCCGGTCTCGGTGTGAATCCGCTGGCAGCGATCGGCGCTTCGCTGCGATTCGCGGTCGTGGCAGCATTGATCGCCACGACGATCGGATTTTTGGCGGCCGCCGCGATCAACGGCTCCCCACGACTCGGCAAGCTGCTCGATGCCGGGTTGATGCTGCCGCTCGGCACCTCTGCCGTCACCATCGGCCTCGGCATGCTGATCACCTTCGACACTCCGCCGTTCGACTGGCGGGCGCGGTGGTGGCTCGTCCCGCTCGGCCACGCCTTGGTTGCTGTCCCTTTCGTCGTGCGCGCCATGCTCGCCGTGCTGCGGGCGATTCCAGCCGACCTGCGCGCTGCGGCATCGACGTTGGGCGCAACACCGATCCAGGCCTGGTGGCAGGTCGACGCCCGCGCCCTGCGCCGACCTCTGTTGGCAGGTGCCGGACTTTCGGCGGCAATCTCGCTGGGCGAGTTCGGGGCCACGACGATCTTGAGTCGCTCGGGCAGCGAGACACTGCCGATTGCAATCGGCAGGTTGCTCGGCCGCGCAGGCCCGCTGCCGCGAGCACAGGCCTTCGCGATGGCAACGATCCTGCTGGTGTTGACGACGGTGATCGTGATGGCCTCTGGCAGCCACGAACATCTCGGTTCCGACGATGCTTGACGTCGTGGCTGTCTCCGTGCGATTCGGCGAACGGGCGATACTCGACCGGCTCTCGCTGCATGTCGACGACGGCGAGGTTGTCGCCGTGCTCGGCCCGTCCGGCGCCGGCAAGAGCACCCTGTTGCGAATCGTCGCCGGGTTGTGGCTGCCCGACACCGGCGTGGTGTCGCTTGACGGCGACGACATCACCCACCGACCGGCGCACTTGCGCAACATCGGAATGATGTTCCAGGACGAGCAGCTCTTCCCACATCTCGATGTCGCCGCAAACATCGCCTTCGGCCCGCGGATGCACAAGTGGCCGGCGGCGGAGATCGCAAGCCGCGTCGACGAGTTGCTCGGTGTTGTCGGTCTCGACGGCTTCGGCAATCGCCGAGTCGATCATCTGAGCGGTGGTGAGCGCAAGCGGGTCGCGCTCGCCCGGTCACTGGCGCCACGGCCGGCATTGCTGCTCCTCGACGAACCCCTCACTGGGCTCGATCGCGAGTTGCACGACCGGCTGATCGCAGAGTTGGCCGGCGTGCTGCAGGCCACGTCGACGACGGCTGTGCTGGTGACCCACGATCGCGACGAAGCCGCCACGCTGGCAGGGCGCGTCGTGGAGTGGAGCGAACTCCAATGCTCGACGGGTGCGGGCACCGACCATCTGGCGCAACCGGAGCACCCGTGACGTGGCGGGCGATGTGACCCGTCAGCCGATGTGGACGATCAGGATCGGGCAATGAGAGAGATGCGCCAGTTGGCCGGGAACCCAGCTGGCGAGCGTCCCGCTCGTACCGGTCATGACCTTGTTGCCGACAACGATCAAATCGGCATCCACGGCATCGGCGACCGCCATCAGCACCGTGGTGGGGTCACCGAACTGAGGATGTTCGATCACCCGCACACCGTGCCGTTTGATGGCATCGTGTCCGATCTTTGCCGCGGTCCACGCCGACGCGTCGCAGCGGTGAGCGATCGCCGTCACGGTCGCCTGCTTCCTGTCAGCGTCGCGTGGTGATGCCGCCACCACGTGTAGCTCGGCCGAACAGGCTGCCGCCAAACGGGCCGCGTGATCGACTGCGATCAGCGAACGATCAGTTCCGTCCGTGCCAACCACGATCCTCGAATACATCCAAGGTTTCCTTCTTGTCGTGTGTCGTCAATGGAGTCGTCCGCACGACCCGTTGATACGCGCGCCGACCGACACTGATCAGGTACGGTCGCCGCGATGGGTGACCATCCAAGAATCGGTTTCCTGGGCGCAGGGCTGATCGCCACCTACCACTCGAAGAGCCTGCGCCGCAGCGGCGCAATCGTCGACCGGGGCGGCGTGTACGACCCTCAGTCGCGACGAGCGGCGGAGTTCGCGGACGCGTCGGGCCACACCGCGATGACGAGCGAAGACGAGGTGCTCGACAGCTGCGACGCCGTCTACATCTGCACCTGGACCAGCGAACACCTCCGCCAGGTGGAAAAGGCTGCCAGCCGGGGACTGGCGGTCTTCTGCGAGAAACCGCTGGCGTTCGATCTTGCCGCTGCCGAGCAGATGGCGGCGATCGTCCGTGATGCGGGTGTGGTCAACCAGGTCGGTCTCGTTCTGCGTCGATCGCCGGCATATCTGTGGGCCAAACACCTGATCGACGACGAGGTCGCCGGGCACGTGATGGGAGTCGTCTTTCGCGACGACCAATTCATTCCCATCCAAGGCCACTACGGCTCGACATGGCGAGGCGACCGCACCCTGGCGGGATCCGGAACGTTGCTCGAGCACAGCATCCACGACGTCGACATGTTGCGCTTTCTGATCGGCGAGATCGAGCGCGTCAGCGCCTACACCACCAACTTCCATGGCCACGACGGAATCGAGGACGTGGCCACATCGACCGTGCGTTTCGACAGCGGCGCGCTTGGCACGTTGGCCAGCATCTGGCACGACAACCTGGCGCGCCCGAGCTTGCGCCGAGTGGAGGTCTTCTGTACGCGGCGCCACATCGTGATCGAAGGAGACGATTGGTATGGGCCGGTCAGTTGGACCGACACAGACGGCGCGTGGCACACCCTGGGCGCGGATGAGTTGACAGATGCCGTTGTCGCGATGCGTGACGGCTCGGAGAATCCGGATGGCGAGTTCATTCGATCGGTGGTGGCCGGTACGGCGGCAACCCCGGATTTCGCCGATGCCGTGAAGGCCCATCGGATCGTCGATGCGATGTACAGATCGGCGCATCGTGATGGGGCTTCGGTCGAGGTCGGCAATGAGTGATTTCGCCGTTGTCGAGATCACGGCCGACGACACCCGCGAGCTGCGGCTGGAAGTGCTGCGCAACGACACACCCACCGCGACCGTGAAGTTTCCCGAGGACGATCTGCCCGGCACATTTCATCTTGGAATTCGCGACGCCGATGGCCACATCGTCGCGATCTCTACCTGGGTGCCTCGGCCCTTTCGCGACGAACCAGCAGTGCAGCTCCGAGGTATGGCCACAGCCCCGCGGGTGCAGGGTCACGGCGCGGGAGCAACGCTGCTGGAGGCAGGCTGCAGTCGCGCGACGGCAACCGCTGCGCTGGTCTGGGCCCGCGCCCGCGACACGGCGCTCGCGTTCTACCTGCGCCACGACTTCGTCGTCGATGGCGATGGCTTCATCGACGACCAGACGCTGAAGCCCCACCACTTCATCATCCGTCGCCTTCCATAGGCGACCTCAGTCACTTTCCGCTCAGAGGGCTTGAGCGACCATCTGTGCTGTGCATGAGCACAACCAATCAAGCACAGACGTTGCGGGCCACGGCCGGTCGTCTGCGATCGGTGTCGACCCAGATCGGCGCCAGCCGGGCCCTCACGGTCTACAACCTTGCCGGGCCCGAGACCTGGCTCGGCCCAACCGCCCAGGCATGCCACGACGCGTTGCTGGTAATCCGCCGAGAGCTGGAGGCGAACCAGCAGATGCTCACCGACACCGCTCGCCGCCTCGAACGACAAGCCGACGCGATCGAACAGCAACCGACGATCCTCAAGCTGGTGTCGTAGTGCCGCTGCTGGCATTCGACCGCGCCCGCCTCGAAGCACTGCGGCACGGCATCGGCGCCGCGCTCGACGATCTGCATCTCATCCGCTGCGACGATTCAGCCAGCACTGCCGCGATGGCGAACGTACGCGTGGCCGCACGGAGCCTTGGCGAGCGGTGGCTGCCGAGAGTGCAGGATGTCTTGAACTCGAAAGCGATGATCTCGTGTGTTCGCAGGCCCAACGCCAACGGCTACGACGTCGCCGAAGCGCCAGGATATTCAACGCCGCACGGCGGATCGATGGAGTCGATCACCGACCCGCTCCCGGTACCAGGCCCAGCCTCGCCTGAGCACCATCACACGTTCGATGAGGTCCTTTCCGACGTCGGGTCGGGAACACTGCTGCCGATGGCCGCTCCGCTCGACGCGAACGGTCGCGCCGGGGCGCGATACGAATCACTTTCATTTGCACCCACAGCGGCCCCTGTGCTCGTCGGCATCAAAGATCTGACGCCGGACTTGCTGAAGGTCATCGACTTCTTCTCGGATGGTCTGCCTGTTGCATGGCGCGAGCACCGAATGCTGTCGATCTACTACCTGGCCGACGCACGGGCGACATCGGCCGTCCACGTGCTGAGCGCATACGACCGCGACGAGGGTCCCGAGACGTTGTCGGACATGACGAAGCAGGCAACGGTCTCGGGCTACATGATCATCCAGAGCGACGAGAGCGTCGCTGAGGTGACCATGTCAATCGGGGACGACCATGATCCCACGAAGAATGTCGCAATCGTCCAGCAAGCGACTGGGGCGTTCAAGGGGATGTTCTTTCCGGACGACACGCCAGACCTTCAACCTATTTCTCCGGAACCGCGATTCGAGAGCCCCGACATGTGGACCTTCACGACGTCTGCAGCACCGATGGTGGATGGGTGGGGCACCTGGCAACTCTGATGACGCGTCGCGCGGAGTGAGGCACAATGCAGGCATGCAGATCGACACGCTGCGATCGCTGCCTCGACCACTCGCGTTCGTACTTCCGGGCGGCGGCGCGCTGGCCGCGTATCAAGTCGGTGTGCTCGAGGCGTTGACTGCCGCCGGGTTGCGCCCGGATCGGCTGATCGGCGTGTCGGCGGGGGCCATGAACGCATCGCTGTTTGCCTGGTCGGGCGATGCCGAAGGCGTGCGCCGCCTCGAACGCATCTGGGCCAACGTCAGGCGACGAGATCTGCTGCGCATGCATCCCGGACGGATGGCGCTGGCGCTGGCAGGCAAGCGAGCGTCGTTCCTCGACAACCGCCACGGCGTCTCCTTTCTTCGCAAACATCTCGGCGCTCGTCTCATCGAGCACGCGCCCATCCCACTGACGATCATCGCAACGGACCTCGCGACCGGCCGCCCGTTCATCCTCGAGTCCGGCGATGTCGTCTTCGCTATCGTCGCCAGCTCTGCGTTCCCCGGTGTGTTCCCACCGGTCGAGCTCGCCGGGCACACCTTGATCGATGGCGGTGTGGTTGCCGACATGCCGCTGGATGTCGCCGCCGAGTTGGGGATGTCCAGCGTGATCGTCATCGCCGTGCCGCCGTTGGCGCCCGCGCCTGCGCCGCGACACCCGGTGGCGGTGGTCTTGCGGTCGTCGACGTGGGGCGTCGAGGCGCACGGTCGCACCGTCGTCGCCCGTCCACCGGACGGTCTGCGCGTGATCGAGATCCCTACACAACCATCATCCGTGACAACCTTTTCGGTCGGATCCACGGCTTCAACGATCGAGGACGCTCGCAAGTTCACTGCGGCCTGGTTGCTGTCCGACTAGGGGATGCGCATCGGGCGATACTCTGTGCTCGTGCCCGCTGCGGAGAACGACAAAGCCGTGAATCGGGCGATCCGTGCCGTCGGGTCCGTGAAGTGGTCCGCAAAGGCGAAGGAGATCGCTGCATCGTTGAAGGCCCAGCACGCCGCAGGTCGCGATGGCGACGACTCACCGGCCGAGCCGGTGTGGCCGACGCCGAAAGAGCAACTCGAGGCGTTGAAGAAAGTTCTCCGATCATCGCCGCCGAAGTCCGCAATCGGCGGTCCGGCTGCCGAGGCCGATGCCAAGCCCGACGTGCCGCACGATGATGAGTCGCTCGACCGCGATGCTGAAGCTGTCGCCCAGGCGTTGCGCGGCGTTGATTGGCAACACGTTCGAGCGGCCACCTCCGAACGCTCGACAGAGGTCGCCCGCACGATGCGGTCTCTTGCCGATCATGTCGACTGGGCCAAGGTCCAGCCGGTGGCCGCACAGGTCTCGAGTGCTTTGATCGCGGCTGTGGCTGCTGGCCGGATTCCCGTGGGCGGACCACTGGGATCGATAGTGGCCAGAGCGATCACCGACCAGAACAACCTCGGCAACCGCGTCGCCGCCAATCTTCAAAGAACGTCGGCCAGCGCTCCTCCCGATTTTCGGCCCGACATTCACCGTGCGATCGAGACGACTGCGACCGAGACGTAGTCAGCCCGGAATCGGCACCACCGAGCTCAGCAGTACAGACTGACCCTGCGTCGGTTCGACGATGATCTGCACGTTCCACTCACCGGCCGCCGGCAAGGTGATGGTGCCCGTGTAATGGTTGGGGCCGAGCGATCGAAGAGTTGCCGGCACCGGCGCCCCTGAACCAAACGTGGCCTGAACACTGGTCGAGACCACCGGCTGGATGCTGCCCCCGGGTGGTGTGATCACCAGATGGATTTCGTTCTGGCCAACCCGGCCGGGCGTCACAGTCACATCGGCGAGCACTCCCTCGCTGCTCAGCGTGGTGGTGAAGACCTTCGAGGCGGCAGCGTTCTGCGGCGGCAAGGCGACCAGTGCCGCTGCCAAGCCAATCACTGCGATTCCAATCAACGCCTCGACCAACACCATGCGCTTGAGGGCCGACGAACCGTCATTGCGCAGCAGCCACTGCGACACGCCGCCAATCGCGACGAGCACGGTGACGACCGCGACCTTCACGACCAACGTGCGGCCCCACGACGTACTGGTGACGTCGTCGAGGGTGCCCGCGAGCTTCAACGTCTGGGCGAAGCCGGTGGCGACGATCACAGGGACGGCGATCGTCGCCACGACGCTGAATCGGCGCACAACGCCCGCAGATTCGGGCTCCGTCAACCACACGGAGGTGCCGAACGCCAACATCAACAGGCCTCCGATCCACAGCGATATCGCGGTGAGGTGAAGAGCATCGACGGCAATCCACAACTGTGCGGGATGCTGAGCGTACGCGTGACCGACGCTCGAAAAGGTGAGCACGAGCGCGATGGCAAGTGCCAACGCAGCGCCACGCCAGATATCGCTGGCCCGACGAGCGAATGTCAGCAGCAGAACCCCGAGAACGAGCACCAACATCGCACGGACAAGCAAGACCGACGCGGTGTGGGTCCCCACGACCTTGCCCCAAACTGAGGGACTGATCGCATCGGAGGGCGTGCCCGCGACCACCTTCGCGCCGTACAGGCCGAACGATCCGAGCGAGCCAAGCAACAGAAAGACCCATGCCAGCCACAGCAACATCTTGTTGGACGCCCAGTCGGCGGATTGCATGGCCAACAGGCCGCCGCCGATCAGCACGATCAAACCGATCAGGGCCAACAGCCGAGCCGCGGTATCGAGGCGGCCAACGTTGGAATTGGCTGCAGCATTGCCGCTGACCCTGTCGATCAACGCGCCCACATCGAATCCCGACCGCACACCGACCTGGAAGCTGAACACACCGTCGACGACATGACCATCGGCGGACGGAACCCGCCACGCCACTACATACACCCCATCACCGATTGTGGGGACAGAGACTCGGACAACTGTGTCGTCGGTGATTCTCTGCGGGGCGCCTGTCGCGATCAGCTTCGCATCCTGGTCGTACAACTCGACATCGGCAAGTTTCGAATCTACGGCCTCGTCGAAATTGAGCTCGATGTTGGGCGGCCCGGTCACTAAGACGGCGTTCGCCGATGGCACGCTGGTCTCGAGACCAGCGTGAGCCGAGGCATGCTCGGCAGGCACGAAAACGGCCAACGCGACCGCCGTTCCCACGGCGATTCGCCTGATTCGCATCAGGCGTTGATCCCAGCCGCGCCGAGTCCATCGATCTCGGCCCGACCGAGCAGCCAGGCAACGCGGTGATGATCGCCGACGCGTCTCGCCTCGAGCGGCAGTTCGGTCAGCCCCATCGGCTGGCGACTGGACCACAACATGGTCATTCGGCCGAGCTCGGCTCGCACGTACTCGGGATCCCAATCCGACCAGGCGAAGTCGAGGCCGAGATCGGCGTGATGAACCGACGCCTCGCGCCAGCGGATGAACAGCAGATCCGACATTGTGGACTCCCCCGCGAACGTGATTCCGCGACCAGCCCATGCTTGTTCGGGCATCGCCGCCCAGGTCGCTTCGAGCGCTGCGGCGGTGGCCGTGACATCGGCGAGCAACTCGGCAGCCGGGCGCCGCGAACCCGACTCGATGTCGTCGGTGCGCTGGTCGCGGCCGCCTGGATACATCTCGGCCACTTCGCCGCGACTCGCCGCGTCGAACATGCGCAGATGACCCTCCGCGTTGCGGGCGATGTGGGTCGCCACGTGGCCGACCGTCCACCCGGGCAGCCGCGACGGTTGCTTCACCTGCTCGTCGTTCAAATGTTTGAGCGTGGCAGCCAATGCCCGGTGTGCTCTTGTCGCTCCGGCACGGTCGCGCTCGAGGTCGTTCATCCGTTTCTCACGGTATCCGGTGCGCGAACGTGGCAACCTTGCGGACATGCAAATCGCGATGGTTGGTCTGGGGCGCATGGGCGCCAACATGGTTCGGCGGCTGCAGCGCGCCGGGCACGACTGTGTTGCCTACGATGTCAATCCGGCCGCGGTGCAGGCCATCGAGGGAGAGGGCGCACACGGAGCCAGCACTCCGCAGCAGGTGGTCGACGCTCTCGCCGCGCCGCGACACATCTGGCTGATGGTTCCAGCCGCATATGTCAGCAGCACCATCGAGGCATTTGCGCCGCTGCTGTCGCCCGGCGACACCCTGATCGATGGCGGCAACTCGTGGTACCACGACGACATCGAGCGCGCCGCGCCGCTGCGAGAGAAGGGCATCAACTACATCGACGTGGGCACCAGTGGTGGCGTGTTCGGGCTCGATCGGGGCTACTCGTTGATGGTCGGCGGACCCACCGACGCGGTCGCGGAGATGGCACCGATCTTCACCGACCTGGCGCCTGGTCCTGGCGAAGTCGTGCGCACCCCGGTCTACAAAGGCGATCCCATGCCCGCCGAATTGGGTTGGCTGCACTGCGGCCCGAACGGGGCCGGCCACTTCGTCAAGATGGTCCACAACGGAATCGAATACGGCATGATGGCGGCCCTCGCCGAGGGACTCAACATCTTGCACGAAGCCAACGTCGGCTCCTCTGATCGACCGAAGGATGCCGAGACTGCGCCCCTGACCCATCCCGAGCACTACCAGTACGATTTCGATCTCGCCGCGATCACCGAACTGTGGCGCCGCGGCAGCGTCATATCGAGCTGGCTGGTCGATCTGGCGGCGGCAGCCTTGGGAGCCGACCCGGAGCTGAAAGCGTTCGAGGGATACGTCAGCGACAGCGGCGAAGGCCGTTGGACGATTCACGCGGCAATCGACGAAGGGGTACCCGCGCCGGTGCTCAGCGCAGCCCTCTACGACCGCTTCGCCTCGCGCGGCAGGGCCACAACGGCCAACAAGATCCTCTCGGCCTTGCGCGCTCAGTTCGGTGGCCACGTGGAAGGAACGGGACACGCACAATGACCGTCGGCATGCAGCCACCCGCAGATGCTCTGGTGCTGTTCGGTGCCACGGGCGACCTCGCCAAACGCAAGTTGTTTCCTGCTCTCTACCACCTCGAGCGCCATGGCAATCTGAAGATTCCGGTCATCGGAGTCGCCCGCAGCGACTGGACCGACCAGGCCTTCTGTCAAAACGCCCACGACGCGATCATCGCCGCTGTTCCCGACGCCGAGGCCTCGGTGCTCGATTCGCTGATGGCACGGCTCGACCTCATCCAAGGCGACTACAGCGATCACAAGACGTGGGCGTCACTGCGTCGCACGCTTGACAAGCACAAGAGCGAAGTCGCCGTCTTCTACATGGCCATCCCACCCACGATGTTTCCCACCGTCGCGCAATCCTTGGCATCAGTCGGTCTCAACGAACGCGGTCGAATCGTGGTCGAGAAACCCTTCGGTCGCGACCTGGCCAGCGCTCGAGAGCTGAACACGACGTTGCACACGGTCTTTCCGGAAGAGCGCATCTTCCGCATCGACCACTACCTCGGCAAAGAAAGCGTTGAAGACCTCTTGGTGTTCCGATTCTCCAACACCTTGCTGGAGCCGGTGTGGAACCGAAACTACGTGCGCAGCGTGCAGATCACGATG
>JANMQX010000029.1:0-19087 GCA_031370745.1 Ilumatobacteraceae bacterium | reverse complement strand
CGTTCCCCGAATGGGAGCTGGGCGTGCAGGTGTTCGACGATGCCTTCGCAGATGAGTTCGAATTCGACGTCCTTGATGCAACCAAGCTCATCCCCGAGGAGGTTCTTCCGATTCGCCGAATCGGACGGCTCGTGCTCGACCGGGTTGTCGACAACTTCTTCGCCGAGACCGAGCAGGCTGCGTTCTGCACCAACAACATCGTGCCGGGCATCGACTTCACCAACGACCCGCTGCTGCAAGGCCGCAACTTCTCATACCTCGATACGCAGGTGAAGCGGCTTGGAGGCCCAAACTTCACCCACATACCCATCAACGCTCCGAAGTGCCCGTTCGCCAATTTCCAGCAGGACGGCCACATGGCGATGCACAACCCCGTTGGACGGGCCAACTATGAGCCCAACTCATGGAGCGGCGAGGGGCGCGGTCCGCGTGAGGATGCGGCCACGGGGTTTCACTCATTTGCCGCTGTTGAAGGCGGCGAGAGTCGCCGTGTGCGATCTGAGTTGTTCGCCGACCACTACAGCCAGGCGCAGTTGTTCTACAAAAGCCAGACACCGATCGAACAAACCCACATCGCCAACGCGTTTGTGTTCGAGTTGTCGAAGGTGGAACGGCCCGACATCCGTGGTCGCATGGTGGCCAACCTTCGGAACGTGGACGCGGCGTTGGCCGCTGCGGTCGGCGATGGCCTCGGCTTGGCCGAGCTGCCGCCTGCGTCGACCGCGGCGCGCCCGCCTATCTCAAACCTGGCACCATCGCCGGCCTTGAGCATGTTGAGCAACCCGCCGGCCACATTCGACGGTCGCAAGCTGGGGATTCTGGTGACCGACGGCACTGATGCCAGGCTCCTTGCAGCCCTCACCGCAGCGGCCGCAGCCGAGGGAGCGGTTGTCGAGCTGATTGCGCCCAAGATCGGGGGCATCGTCGCCAATGACAAGACGCAGCATCCCGCACAGCAAAAGATCGACGGCGGGCCGTCTGTTCTCTACGACGCCGTCGCCATCATTCCGTCGGCCAAGGGGGCTTCGCTGCTCGCCGCCCAAGCAGCAGCCAAGGACTTCATCAGCGACGCTCATGCCCACTGCAAGTTTGTCGGCTATACGGCGAGCGCGAAGGTCCTGTTCGAGGCAGCCGGTCTGACAGATCTGATCGACGCGGGTTACGTGCAGCTCGACGCCAAGAAGTCGAGTGCGGCCAACTTCATCAAGAGCTGCCGCCAGTTGCGGTTCTGGGATCGCGAATCGACGGTCAAGTCCGTATGAGACACCGACAGATAGTCGTGGCCATTCCTGCTCGCGATGAAGCTGACTCGATACGCGAGTGCATCGAGTCCATCGACCGGGCTGCAGCCGAGGTTGCGATTCCCGTGCTCGTGGTGGTCGCCGCAGATTCGTGCACAGACCGCACATCTCATGCGGCTCGCCGAACGCGAACCGAATATTGCGAACTCATCGTGATGAAGGGCAACTGGGGTCGTGCGGGCGCGGCGCGATCTGCGGCCGTGCACTGCGGGCTGCAAAATGTGTCCGCTGCTCGTGGGCCGGTGTGGATCGCCAACACTGACGCCGACTGCGTGGTACCGCCGCTGTGGCTTCGCGTCCAGCTCGAACTGGCAACGAATCTGGATGTGGTGGCCGGAATCGTCGAGCTCGATCCCGTCACGACAACTCCGGCGATGTTTGATGCGTTCACCTCCAGGTACCACCTCGACGGCGACAACCACGGCCACGTCCACGGCGCAAACATCGGGATGTGCGCGACTGCGTATGCTGCCGTCGGCGGGTGGTGCTTGCGGACGGTTGTCGGCGAGGATCACGTCATCTGGAACGCCAGCAAGGAGGTCGGACACCGGATGCGGCAAACGACTTCGCTGCGTGTCGTGACCAGTGCGCGCACCCGCAGTCGCGTTGTCGGAGGCTTCGCGACGGATCTCAGCACGCTCGATTCGCGCCAATCGACACCAATGATCGCCGAGCATGCAATCGCGTCATGAGCACCACCAGTCGCGAGTTCTTCGAGCGCATGTACACCGCGACACGGGATCCGTGGTCGTTCGCTTCGCGTGACTACGAGCAGAAGCGCTACGAGACCATCCTCGGTTTCGTACCTCATGGTCGCTTTCGGCGGGCGTTCGAGCCGGGATGTTCGATCGGTGAATTGACCGCCCGGCTCGCGACTCGATGCGGGTTCGTGACAGCGATAGACATTGCCGAAGCTGCGGTCGAGACGGCCCGCGAAAGGTGCCGCGACCTCGTCAACGTCGACGTGCGTCAGGGCTCCCTGCTCGACGACATGCCCTCCGATCAGTTCGACCTCGTCGTGTTCAGCGAGATCGGCTACTACTTCACCAAATCCGAACTCGCTCATCTCGCAGCGACACTGTCGGCGCACGTGGACGGTGGGGGACAGCTGCTGGCGGTGCACTGGACGGGAGTGTCGGCGGATCACATCCTCAGCGGCGAGAGTGTGCACCGAATTCTTCGCAAGCACCTGTCGATGGAACATCTGCATCACGAAACGCATTCGGCTGAGGACGTCGACGGTTTCGTTCTCGACATCTGGGGCCAGATACCCACGACCGACGACGACAGCTCGTGACCGCTGCAGGCGAACTGGAATGCGAGCTCCGGCGGCAGGTCGCTTCGGGCGCGCTGACTTTGCCTGATCCAGCGAGTGGGCGCACAGCCGAGCGCCACGGCCGCTTATTGGCAGTGGGTCGCGCCGATCTGCAGATCGCCCGCATGGCCGAGGCTCACACCGACGCGGTTTCGATCCTCCATGAGGCCGGCCGAGCCGAGCTGCCTGCCGCACTGTACGGCGTGTGGGCTGCCGAAGATCCTGCGTGCAGGCTCGAACTGGATCAGCGGGGCGGGCGATCGGGTGGCTTCACCTTGACAGGGACGAAAGCCTTTTGCACGGGGGCTGCAATGCTCGATCGCGCGCTCGTGACTGTGCGGCGCGACGGTCTTGGCTGTCTCGTCGATGTCGACGTGCGCGACGAACGCGTCACCTTCGACGACTCAGGTTGGCGAACGACGGCCTTTGCGGCGACGGGCACCTCGGTCGCAACCTTTCACAAGTACGTGGTGTCGGAGACCGACATCGTGGGTCCACCAGGCTGGTACCTCGACCGCGTGGGCTTCTGGCACGGAGCATGCGGCCCGGCATCGTGCTGGGCCGGCGGCGCAATCGGACTCGTCGACCACGCGGTCGACGCGGCAAGTCACAAGCCCGCCGATCCGCACCGCGACGCCCAGCTCGGTGCGCTGGCGGCAATACGTTGGCAATTGGAAGCGCTTGTCGCGGCAGCCGGGAACGAGATCGACATGCAACCCGATGACACGTCCGCTGCCCTCCGGCGAGCGCTGATGCTGCGGCACAACGTCGAACGCGCGGCCACCGCGATCATCGATCTGCACGGACGCGCCCTCGGCCCCCGACCCCTGATCCAAGACGCTGCAATCGTTCGGCGTGTCAGCGAGGTGCAGCTCTACATCCGCCAGCACCACGACGAGCACGACCTGGAGTCGATCGGTCGGGAACTTCGCAGCCGTTTGCGCAACGACGTGGGACGAGCTAGGTCGTGAGGTCTTTCGCGAACCAATGATGGGCGTACGGCTCGCGGTTGAACGCGTCCACCTCGACATAACCCGCTGATTTGTAGAGACCGATTGCCTCGTGCAGGTTGCGATTGGTCTCAAGTCGCAGCACGGTGACGCCACGCTGTTTCGCGTGCCGCTCGAGCTCACTGAGCATTCGCCGGCCGACACCCAGCCCGCGTGCGCTGTTGTCGACCCACATCCGCTTCACGTCGGTGCCTTCGGCTCCGTGAAACCTCAGCGCGCCGCACCCGATGGGCTCGTCGTGCAGGTGCGCAACGAGGAACAAGCCGGTTGGTTCGACGAACTCCGTGATGTCGGCTGATTTGCTGACGTCCAGGTCGAAGCCGGCATCGAATCGCTGGTCGAGCTCGGCGAAGTACGACCGTATGCAGAAGTCGGCCACGTCGCTGCGGGGATCGACGATCCGCACATCCACCAGTCCGGCCGTCAACAGGCGCTCGACCGTGGCCATCGCCTCGAGAAGTTGTCGCTGCGATCGTTCGTCGAGCGACCCGAGTAGCGATCGGGCGAGTTCGTCGCTTCGGCGGTCGAGTTCCGCACGCTCGATGCGGCCGGAGTCGGTGAGTCGTACGAGGCGCACTCGTTGATCGTCGTCGTGCGGCTGCACCGTGACGAGTCCCTCGGTTTCGAGCATCCGCAACAGCCGGCTGAGATAACCGGAGTCGAGGTCGAGTCGGGCGCGCAGCGATCGGGCATCGGACCCATCGGCGGCGATCTCCCAGAGCACACGAGAGGCGCCGAGAGGTCGCCGGAGGCTGAGGTACTCGTCGCTGAGTGCTCCGATTCGTTGTGTCACCGTGCGATTGAAACGGCGAACACGTTCGATCTCATCGGACGACATCCTCTGACTTTAGTCAGAGGTATTGACGAACCCCATCACCAGTTCCGATGGCAACGAGTCAATCGACTTGCCGAGTGAATCAGTGCCTTCGAATCAGATCCACCGGCGAGAACGGCAAGTCCGATCATGCCGAACATCGCAACGCCAAGGACAGAACCCAAGCCGATGGCCGCGTGGAATCCAACGATCAGTCCGGCGCAGCACACAGCGCAAGCGGCCGCGCCCGCACCGACCAGGCCATGTCTTGCCGCTTGGAGGTCATGTTGCGAATCCGAACAGCGAGGGCACGATGGGGAGCGCATCGCCGGGGGTCCGCACCTCCAGTGCAATTCCCCGCGGAGAAGCGCGCAAGACGGTCATGGATCACTCGTAACGATCCTCTATCGGCAATCGGTGATCCAAACTTGAGAACAATCTTCTCGAACGTGCTCCACTTGGTCTGTTTCAAGTGCCGGCCGGCATTGGGTCTGAACGAAACGGATTTGGAACGATGGCAAGGTGGATGGTGCGAAGGTGGATGGTTCGGGTGTGCCGGCAGAGCTGGCGAACGGGATCGTCGTGCGCAAAGTCGGGTCCGACGCAGACGTCGGTGGCCTGGTGGACGTTCTTGTGGATTGCGTGGAAGGCGGGGCATCCGTCAGTTTCATGCTTCCTTTGGAACGCGACCGGGCCGAGGCGTACTGGAAGCGCATGCTCGAAAGCGCGATGCGCGGCGAACTGATCCTGATGGTCGCCGAAGACCAACGCAGCAGCGCCATCGTCGGCACGGTTCAGGTTCTGCTGACAGCACCCGAGAATCAACCGCATCGCGGAGAGATCGCCAAGATGCTGGTTCATCGCCGGGCGCGACGACGCGGCGTGGCAGAGGCGTTGATGCGCGCCATCGAGGCCGCTGCGCTGGAGGCCGGCAAGACCTTGTTGGTCCTCGACACCAGCAGCGTTGACGCCGAACGCCTCTACCACCGTCTTGGCTGGCAACGCGTCGGGTCGATCCCTGGCTACGCCTTAACTCCGGCCGGCGGTCTCGTCGCCACCACCATTTTCTACAAAGACCTGAGCTGAGGGCTCGCGTTACTTCTCTTGGTCGCGCGCCGATCGCCCTTGTCGCCCGGCGTTGGTTCGATGAGTTCTCGCTTGTTGCCATGCAGAGGGAAGCACCCGGCCCGGCGGTTGCAAACTGTCGCTGCCGAGTCCGCGTGTGAGTTGTCGGCGCACCCAGGTCGGCACCCCGCACTTCACGCGGGTCCGCTAGGGCAGGATCAGGTGCATATCGCCGAACTCGTGCCACAGATAGCCCTCCTGCAGGCTCGCGGAGTACGAGGCTTCGAGCAATGGTCGGCCTGCCACCGCCTCCAGCATCAGCAGGTGCGATGCCTCTGGCTCGTGCCACCCGGTCAGCAATCCGTCGACAACTCGCACGCCGCGCTGGGGGGAGATGACGAGATCGGTCCAGCCGTCAAAGGATCGCACTACCCCCGCCTCGCCTCCTGCGGTTTCGAGTCCGCGGACAACGGTCGTGCCCACCGCGATCACGCGGCCTCCGCTGCGATGCGTTTCATTGACCCGGCTTGCTGTGGATGGCGGTATGCGCAAACGCTCTGGGTACGGGAGTTCCGTCGCCTCGAGCGAGGCAACTCCCGTGTGCAGCACAAGCGGCGTGACTGCAATGCCTTTGGCAACGAGTCGGGTGATCACCTCGGCAGTGAAGGGTCGCCCGGCACTCGGCATCTCGGCGCTGCCTGGCTCCGTCGCGTAGACGTTCTGATACGTGGCGATCGGCCACGCCCTGTCGACATAGGCGTACCGAATCGGCCGGCCGTGCACCGCCAGCCATGAGAACACCGGCTGCGGCATTTCAACTGTGGCAACCCACAACCGCGAACTGTCGAGGTACGGGGCGTCAAGTGTGATGGTGGCGTCGTCGCCGACGCTCATTCGACGGGGCACGGCTCCGTCCCACCGTCGTGTCGTGTGGCCATCGATCCGCCGCGGCTCCACCACCCAACGGCCGTCGTCGAGGCGAGTCGAAAGGTGAACAACCAGTTGGTCGTCGTGGTCGTCCCAAGCCGCAACGGCGGCTGGCACCACTGCCGAGGTGTTGATCACGACGAGATCGCCCGCTCGAAGGAACGTGGGGAGGGCGCCGAACGTGGAGTGCACCAAGCGGCCGGTCGCTCGCTCGGCGACCAACATGCGCACTCCGTCACGCGTCATGCCACGAGCCTCCGCCGGTTCCGCCGCCTCCAAGTGGGGCGGCAGATCGAACGACAGCCGGTTCGAGGATCCGGACGCTCGGACTGCGGGCATCGTGAGCGAGCAGTTCACGGCATTGGCTCTTGCATGTCGGCGGCGCGGAATCTGCCGCTCGATGCTGCGTTGCCCAGCAGACGGCGGAGCGCAGGCACCACTGTTTCGGGGAGCGGTCGGTCGCTGATGTCTTCGCAGGGGAAGGCGGCCTGGTGCATCTCGGTGCGCATGTCGCCCGGATCGAACCAATACACCCTCACATCTGGTTCCTCGGCGGCGAGCACGTTCGACAACTGCTCGAGTGCTGCCTTCGACGAGCCGTAACCACCCCAGCCCGCATAGCCCTCGACCGCGGCGTCGGAGGTGATGTCGACCACAGCGCCGTGGCTGCTGCGCAGCAACGGCAGCGTTGCCTGGATCAGCGCGAGCGGAGCGACGAGGTTGACTGCCAGTACGTATTCGAGCTCGTCGAGCGGGTACTCGGCCAACGGCGGTTGCGGTGACGGCCCAAGCGTGCTGGCGTTGTTGACGAGCAGGTCGAGATGCCCGAACTCGGTGACCGCGTCGACCAGGGCGGCGCGGTGCGCGGGATCGGCGACATCGCCGGCGATCGCGCATACGTGACCTTGGCGCTCGGCTCTCAAGAGAGCGACTGCTGCGTCGAGCACGGCCCGATCGCGGCCGTCGATCACGACGCTCCATCGATCTCGGACGAGGCTGGTGGCAAGTGCCAACCCCAGCCCCTTGGAACCCCCGGTGATCAATGCGGTGTGCATGGCGATCCTTTCCTCGAGCCGTTGCGTGTGCGTCCGTCCGCACCATTAAAGCAAGCTGTAGCTTTCTTTATTCCGTCGCGAGCAGCAATTGTGCTGTTGCGCTGGGGTAGGGTCCGGCGCGTGGGAGTCGTCGAGCAACATGCGGTGCAGCAGACGGGTCGGCCCGATGGTCAGCCGATGCTGTTCGCCCATGGCTTCGGGTGCGATCAGAACATGTGGCGCTTCGTCACGCCGATGTTCGAATCCGATTTTCGGGTGATCGTCTTCGATTATGTCGGTGCGGGTAGTTCCGACCTCGCCGCGTATGACTCCCAACGGTATTCATCGCTCGATGGATATGCCGACGACGTCATCGCGATATGCGAGGCCCTGGATCTCCACGATGTCGTCTTCGTGGGGCACTCCGTCAGTGCGATGATCGGCGCACTCGTCGCGATTGAAAAACCGAGCTTGTTCGCCAAACTCGCCATGGTGTGCCCATCGCCGCGCTACACCAACGACGGCGACTACGTCGGCGGTTTCGACGAAACCGACATCGATGAACTACTCGCGTCACTCGACAGCAACTACCTCGGCTGGTCCAGTGCAATTGCTCCTGCAATCATGGCAAACCCGGATCGGCCGGCTCTCGGGATCGAGCTGACCGAGAGCTTCTGCCGCACCGACCCGGACGTCGCCCGTCAGTTCGCCGGCGTGACGTTCTTGTCCGACAACCGAGCAGATCTGGCGCGAGTCGAGGTGCCGACGTTGGTGCTGCAGTGCCGGGACGACATCATCGCACCGATCGAGGTGGGCGCTTACGTGCGTCGGTGCCTTCCAGATGCCGAGATGGTGGTTCTCGATGCGACAGGTCATTGCCCTCACCTGAGTGCGCCCGAGCAGACTGGCGCGGCCATCGCGGCGTTCGTCCGGACGTGACCGGCGCCCAAGCACCTGGGTCGGCTCCGAGTGAGGCCGACGGTCTCGAACTCGACGATGCGGAGCTCTATGCCAAAGCACCTTGCGGGTTGCTCTCGACGCGATCCGACGGCGTCATCATTCGTGTCAACGAGACGTTCCTGGAATGGAGCGGCTACCACCGCGACGACCTCGTCGGCGTGAGGCGGTTCGTCGAGTTGCTGTCAGCCGGCGGTCGGCTGTATCACGAAACACACTTCATGCCCCTTCTGCAGATGCAATCGACAGCACGCGAGCTGGCGTTCGAGATCGTGTGCGCGGACGGGGCGCGGTTGCCGGTTCTCGTCAACGCCGTCCTCAAACGCGACGAGGCTGGTCAGCCATCGGTGGTGCGCACGGCGATCTTCCCGGCAACTCAACGGCGCGAGTACGAGCGCGAGCTGCTCAGGGCCAAGCAACGCGCCGAGGCATCCGAAGCGGCAGCCAACCTGATGGCCAGGACGCTGCAGTCGACCTTGGTGCCACCGGCCTCGCCCAAGATCCCAGGTCTCGATGTCGGCGCGGTGTATCGGCCAGCAGGATCGGGTCAGGAAGTCGGCGGCGATTTCTACGACATCTTCCAGATTGCGGTGGATGACTGGGCCATTGTGGTCGGTGACGTGTGTGGCAAAGGTGTCGACGCGGCGGTCGTCACTGCGCTCGCTCGATACACGTGTCGGGCCGCAGCGGTCGAGCACGACGATCCGAGCCGGGTGCTGACAATCGTGAACGAGGTGCTGTTGCACCACGACGGGCGACGTCATTGCACGGCCGCGCTCGCTCGCCTCCGTCGCTGCGACGGTGCGTGGATGCTCACGATGTCGCTAGCCGGTCATCCTCCTGCACTGATCCGCAGTGAGGCACCCGAGCCCGTCGAGTTCGGGAGATTCGGCTCATTGCTCGGCGTTTTTGCCGAGCCCAGTTTCTTCGTCGATTCGCGTCGACTTGACGCCGGTGATCTTGTCGTTCTGTATACCGACGGCGTCACTGAAGCCCGGCGCGAGCAGCACTTGTTCGGCGAGCGCCGATTGCACCGACTCGTGAGCGATGCCGGCGGTTCAGCACAGGGAATCGCCGATCTCATCCTGCATGATGTGCTCACCTACCAGCGCGGCGATCCGCGCGACGACATCGCGGTCGTGGTGGTGAAGGTCGGCCCGGCGGTGATCGAATGACAGAAGTCGACACGCCGTGGCGTTGCCACAGCTTTGCCTAGGTCGTGGCCAAGGCGATGCGCTGCCCAGCTCCACAGATGCTGGTGCGACGTCCTCCAGCGGTGCTGGGTCCGGGTCCCTGGCGTGCACGACGGGCTGAGTTCACACGTCGGTCGTTGACTACCGGGCGAGCCGGTCGGCCAGGAGCAGCGCCCCCATCTGCTTGGCGCGGAGCGCTGCGTCGATGTCACCTTCGCCTGCCGCGACAATCGAGCCCTTCATCAATATGTGCCACTGGCGAGCGAAGGCCTCCGGGTCGGTAACACCGGCGTCCGTCGCCAAGTCGCCGACGAAGTCTCGAATTCGTGCCAACTGACGCCGGCACTCGCGGTGCACTGGATGCGATCGGCTGTCGACCTCGATGAGGACGTTGATGAACAGGCAACCCTCGAACGTGCGCCGCCGGAACCATCCGTCGAACACGTCGAAGATTGCGAGCAGGCGATCAGCGGGATCCGCAGCTCGTCTCTCGACATCGGCCTGCAGCCATTGTTTCGTCCATCGTTCTTCCCGACGATCGAGCACAGCCAGCACCAGGTCGTCTTTCGACTTGAAGTGCCGGTACAGCGTCATCTTGGCCACGCCGGAGCGCTCGACGATCGTGTCGATGCCGACAGCGCTGATGCCATGGCGACAAAACAATGTGTAGGCCGTCGACATGATTCGCTCGCGCGCCGCGGGTTGTGTTTTCGTGCTCCGTGCCGCCGTCTCTGCCATGAACCGAAAACGCTAGCCAGCTGGTTGGCCGTTGACACCGATTCCACTCAGGCATACGGTGCGACAGACAGGTCTGTCTATACAAGGGGGTTTCACCGTGACAACCTACGATCCACGCTCTGCGACGGGCATTCCGACCGAACCTGTTGGTTCCCTCCCGAGACCCAGCACGTTGCAGGCCGCGTACGCGGCATACGACGCCGGCTCGATCGCCAAGGAGGATCTCGAGAAAGAGCAGGATGCCGCGGTCCGCGACTCGATTGAACACCTCGAGGCCACTGGCGCTCCGATCATCTCCGATGGCGAGCAACGCTGGTCGAGTTTCGCGACGTACCCGATCACCGACACGTTGGCGGGCACCGGCCTGGCCGACAACCTGGGTGGAGCCGGGGGACAGTTCTTTGCCATTTTCGCCGATGGTCACGGCCGGCAACTGCCCCGCCTGACCGGCGGGCCCTTCCGCTACAAGACGTATGCAGCCGACACGTTGAAGCAATCGATCGGCTACACCGATCGGCCGATGAAACAGGCTGTGATCGCTCCATCGATGCTTGCGCTGCTGTATCCGTTGAGCACCGAGGTGCCGGGCTACAGCCGCGAAGCATTCGAAGCTGATCTCATCGACGAATGCGAGAAAGACATCCGCCAGGCATTCGCGGCTGGTGCCGCCCGAGTATCGGTCGACTTCACGGAAGGTCGTCTGGCAACCCGCGCCGACCCGCGCAACCCGTGGACCGGGGCGGGCATGTTGCCGCACTTCATCGACCTCAACAATCGGGTGATGGCCCGATTCACGCCGGAGGAGCGTGTCAACATTGGAATTCACACCTGTCCGGGCGGCGACCGCGACTCGGTGCACAGCGCCGACGTGCCGTACAACAACCTGTTGCCGGAGATGTTCAAGATCAACGCCGGCTACTTCTTGATTCAGTTGGCCAGCGAGCGTGAGAAGGACGGTGTCTACGAGTCGATCGGAAAGTACAGCCGCGACGACGCTGACGGCGTCGCCCAGATGTGTTACGTGGGCGTGACCAATCCTGGTAACCCGCGCGTCGAGAGCGCGCAGGAGATCAGCGATGGCTTGGTGCGAGCAGCCAACTTCATTCCGAAGGAACGTCTTGGTTCGACCGACGACTGCGGGTTCTCCCCGTTCAGCATCGACGAGAAGCCGAACCACGGCTCGCCCGACTATGCCCGCGAGGTGGCGTTCCAGAAGATCACCAATCGAGTCGAGGGCACACGGATGGCTGCCGAGAAGCTCGGCATCAGCTGATAGCACCCCGTTGTGGACGCCGGGACGGTCGCATCCCGGCGCCTGTGATCGCACGTTCGTGCTAGTCGGCGAGGGTCGCGTCGAGGGTGATCTCCGGGACGGCTGCCAGTGCCCTGCTGACCGGGCAACCTGCTTTCGCGTTCGCGGCATGCTCGGCGAACGCGGTCTGGTCGATGCCAGGAACGCGTGCGACCGTGACCAGGGCGATCTTCGCGATGGTGGGCGCACCGTCAACCTGTCTGAGAGTGACTGTCGCGTCGGTGTGCACCGAGTCGGGTGGCGTGCCGGCCGTGGCGAGCATGTTCGACAGCGCCATCGAGAAGCAGGCAGCGTGCGCAGCCGCAATCAGTTGCTCCGGGTTTGATCCGGGCCCATCCTCGAAACGGGACTTGAAGGTATAACCGCCGCTGATCGAGTCACCTGCGGTGAACGTTCCTGTGCCTGATGGCAGGTCACCCTTCCATTCTGCGCTTCCCTTTGCCGGCATGTTGGCCTCCTCGTTAGGTGTTTGTCGGCATCAGGATAGATTCCAAAGATGACCTTCAGTACCTCTGTTGACGAACGGATTGCGGCGCTCGAAGGGTCGGCCGCACGCCTGGCCTCGCTCGTGAATGACCTGAAGCTCGAACAACTCGATCAACAGGCGTATCCATCGAAGTGGCGCATCGCCGACGTGCTGTCGCACGTAGGTTCGGGAGCAGTCATCATGCGACACAGCATCGACGCGGCGGTGTCCGGCAACGCTGTTGAGGAAGGATTCAACCAGTCGATGTGGGACGAATGGAACGCAAAGGGCGCAGCCGTGCGAGCTACCGAGGCGCTGGCCGCGGATCGGGCGCTCCTGGAGCGCATTGCGTCGTTGAGCGATGCCGAGCGCGATTCGTTTCACTTTGCGATGGGTCCATTTCGGCTCGACCTGGCCGCGTTCCTGGGATTGCGGCTCAACGAACACGTGCTGCACACCTGGGACGTCGAAGTGGCGCTTCATCCGGACGCAACGTTGCCGGCGGATGCAGTAGCACTTGTGATCGACAACCTCGAGATGGTCGTCGGGTTTGCCGGCAAGAGCGACGGACACGAGCGTGTTCTGACAGTTCATACCACCCAGCCATCGCGTGCGTTCGCGGTGAACGTCGATCCCGAGCGAGTGTCGATGACATCGGCAGAACCGTCGGCGCCTGTCGACAGCGAACTGCCATCCGAAGCGTTCGTGCGGCTGGTCTACGGTCGCCTCGATCCGGGCCACTCTCCAGCGGATATCGAGAGTCCCGAGCTAGAACAGCTACGCGGGTTGTTCCCCGGGTTCTGATCCCGACTCAGGGTGCCGTCTCGTCGAGGTGCCCGTCCTCGACGCGATACACGAAACCACGGATGTGGTCCTTGTGCTGGATGAACGGATTGACCTGTAGCCGCCGGATCGACTGACGCACGTCCTGATACGGATCCTTGAAGCCCTCGAAGGCCCAGCCAGGGCGAATTCCGGTTTCCGCTTCGATGTCGTCCTTCAACGTGTCGCCGACGAGTTGTTGCAGTCCGCAGTCGGTGTGGTGCAGCAGGATGATCTCGCGAGTCCCCAGCAATCGTTGCGACAGGACCAGCGAGCGAATGACATCGTCGGTCACGATGCCGCCCGCGTTGCGAATGATGTGGGCATCGCCGTGGGCGAGGCCGAGCATCTGGAAGATGTCCATCCTGCTGTCCATGCATGCCACGACCGCTAGCTTCCTGCGCGGCCGAAGAGAGAGGTCGTGATCCGTGAAGCTCTCGACGTACAGAGCGTTGTTGGCAACGAGCTCATCGGTGCTCGGTTCGAACATAGCGTCACTGTTGGCGGCCACAAGTCGACCGTAGCTCCATAACGTTGAGACATGAAGTCCGCCGAGTTCCAGTTCTCGTACAACGCGTTCATCAGGGTCCTGATGATGCCGATCCTGGCGGGACCGCGACACGCCAGCGTGCGGGTCGACAACGATCGCGTCTCCGTGCGAATGGGGCTCGGCGGATGGGCCTTCGCCGCCCGCGTACCGAGGGCGTCGATCACCGAGGTGAAGCGAGTGGCAGGTCCGGTCTTGGGCTGGGGCATCCACGGATGGCGCGGCTTGTGGTTGGTCAACGGCTCGAGTCAAGGACTCGTGCGCATGACGATCGAGCCCCGGGCGCCCGGCCGCTGCCTGGGGTTTCCGCTGCGAATACGCGAGCTGACCGTGAGCCTCGCCGATCCGGATGGCTTTGTGAGAGCGGTTCCTGCGTCGAGGCGATGACACCCGTTGCGCCGGCCATGCAACGTGGAGCGAGTTCGGATTACGTGACGGGTGGTGCGCTGACGCCGAGCTGGCGATCCCGGAAGGCGTCGGCATCTCCTCCGCCGAGCTGTACCGGTTCGAGGTAGAACCGGGCCCATCTGGCAACAGCGGACTCGACCCCGAAGATGATGACGCCGCGCATCACATGTCGGCTCCCGTCCGGTCGAGTTCCGCGGTGCTCCCATTCTGACCATGCCGTGTCGCCGTCGACGACGCAATGCAGCACCTCGGCATTGAGGTCTGGGATCGTGGCGAAGATCTGCTGCCAGTTCTTGCGGACCTGAGCGCTGCCGGTGAAACCGCGGTCTGGATGTGCAGGCGTTTCGTTGCGATAGTCCGGTGCGAAACATGCCACGAGCCCTTCGAGATCGTGGGCGTTGGTCGCTCGGCACAACCGATCCACCAGAGCACCCGGGCCCGTCTCAGACGTCGAGATCTGCATCATTGCACGCTCCTCATGATTTCGATCCACTAGAATAGATTCGATCTACCACTATGGAACAGAATAGCCTTCCCGTCAAGCAGCGTCGATACGACTCGTCCCGGCGTCGCCAGCAAGCCAGCCAGACACGCGACGACATCCTCGCCGCAGCCCGCGCCCGGTTCCTCGCCGACGGGTTCGCGGCGACCACCATCGGTGCCGTCGCGGCTGATGCACGCGTCTCGGTCGACACGATCTACAAGACCTTCGGCGGCAAGCCGGGCCTCGTCCGTGCGATCCACGAGCAGGGGCTCGCCGGTGGTGGTCCAGTCGCCGCCGAGACACGTTCCGATGTGTTGCAAGCGACCGAGGTCGATCCCCATGCGGTGATGCGCGGCATTGGTCAACTCAGCGCCGAGGTCGCACCGTTGGTCGCACCGATACTTCTCCTTATTCGAGACGCTGCCGCAACAGATCCAGACATGGTCGCTCTCAGGACAGAGCTCGACGAGCAACGCCTTCGCAGAATGACGAACAATGCGCAGAACCTGGCCAATGCCGGCCGCCTGCGCCAGGGCCTTACCGTCGCCGAAGCAGCCGAGATTATGTGGACCTACAGCTCACCCGAGCTCTACGAACTACTGGTGCTCCTTCGTCACTGGCCGCCCGAGCGATTCGGTTCGTTCATCGCAGATGCGCTGGGCGCACACCTGCTTGAGCCGTCCTCGTTGTAGCTCAGGCGATCCTGGCGGTCGGGCCCGGCGGAGCGGTCTGCCCGCTTAACACCGAGGCCATCAAAGGATGTCTGATCTAAGTTCTACCGACCGCTTGCTACGGTCGCTGGCGATGGACGAGTCCGAACTCTTGCGCGCCGTTGCCGAACGTGGCATCGCATATCGAGCCGGTTTGCATCACGCAACGGTGACGCCTACGGCCACACCGGCGCAGCTGCGCGCTGCGCTGGGGGGACCGACTCCCGAGCATTCGGCCGACGCGGCCGACGTCGTACACCGTATGGCCGACGCTGTCGAGGCGGGTGGTCTCATGGCGATGGACTCTGGTCGGTTCTTCGGCTTCGTGATTGGTGGAGCCGTGCCAGCCGCCCTCGCTGCCGACTGGCTCGTGACCGCGTGGGATCAGAACACCGGACTGTTCGCACCAAGTCCGGCAACCGCGGTGATCGAGGAGGTCGCCGGCCGCTGGATCCTCGATCTGCTCGGTCTGCCACCCGAGTCATCGTTCGGTTTCGTCACCGGCGGGCAGATGGCCAACACGACAGCGCTCGCTGCCGCCCGTCACCACGTACTGGCCGCTGCAGGCTGGGATGTCGAGGCCGACGGGCTCACCGGCGCTCCAGCCATCCGCCTGATCGTCGGCGAAGAGGTCCACGTGACCATTCCGCGTGCGGCACGATTGCTTGGGCTCGGCACTCGGGCGATCGAACACGTCGCCGTCGATGCCAACGGAGCGATGTTGCCCGCCGATCTCGAACGGGTCCTGTTGCTCGCGCCTGATCGGCCGATCATCGTGTGTTGTCAGGCGGGCAACGTCAACACGGGAGCCATCGACCCGATCGGCGAACTCGCCGCGATCGCCCACGCCTTCGGCGCATGGCTGCACGTTGACGGGGCGATCGGGCTGTGGGCAGGCGCGAGCCGGAACACCACACGACTGGTTGGCCTCGACCAGGCCGACTCGTGGTCGACCGATGCCCACAAGTGGCTGAACGTTCCGTATGACTGCGGCATCGTGATCTGCCGCCATCACGCGTCGCATCGCGCAGCGATGACGGCCACCGCCGCATACCTCGTGCAGGCCGCAGCCGGCACCGATCGCGATCCCGTCGATTGGAACCCCGAGTTTTCGCGACGAGCGCGAGGCGTGCCGGTCTGTGCCGCCCTCGCATCGCTCGGCAGGGACGGCATCGAGGAGATTGTCGAGCGGTGCTGCGCACACGCCCGCCGCTTTGCCGAGGTGCTCGGCGCAGAACCCGGGATCGTGGTGCTGAACGACGTGGCGTTGAATCAGGTTCTCGTGCGCTTCCTCGATCCGTCGTGCCGAGACGAGGATCACGATGCCAGAACACGAGCGGTGATCACCAGAGTGCAGCAGGACGGAACGTGCTGGCTGGGTGGTTCAACGTGGCGCAATCAAGCCGTGATGCGGATCTCGGTCAGCAACTTCGCCACAACCGAAGCCGATGTCGAAGCCGCAGCTGCGGCGATCATCGCCGCCAGCGACGTCCCGGACCAAGAGGATCCCCGATGAACCGCACTCGACCCACTGTCGCCGACATTCGCGCTACCAAGGGTGAACGGCAGCTCAGCATGGTGCACATCGAGCACCTCGACGAGGCTCGGGCGTGCGCTGCAGCGGGTATCGATGTCCTGTCGATCGACACTCCGCATTGGAACGCGGAGATGCGCGAGGCCGCGGGCGAGTGCTTCGTGCAAGTGGGACTCGTGTACGGCGAGTTGCACACCACTGCCGACTACCTGCGTGCTGCCCACACGGCGAGAGTGCTGGGCGGCGACTGTTGCTACTGCGCGGCCAGCAACCGAATCATCGAGCGTCTGGCCGCCGAGGGCATCCCGGTCGTCGGCCACGCCGGTCTGATCCCATCACGGCGGACGTGGACGGGTGGGTTCAAGGCGGTCGGCAAGACGTTGGAAACCGCAAAGTTGGTGTACCGGCAGGTGAAAGAGCTCGAAGATGCAGGGGCATTCGCGGCAGAGATCGAGGTGGTGCCCGAGGCCATCGCCAGCGAGATCGCCAAGCACACCTCGCTGGTGCTGTTCTCGATGGGAGCCGGCGCAGGGTGCGATGCCCAGTACCTGTTCGCCAGCGACATTCTCGGCTACACCGATTGGCACACCCCCCGGCATGCCAAGCAATACCGCAGCTTCCGAACCGAGTACGAACGACTGCAGCGGGAGCGGATCGGTGCGTTCTCGGAGTTCGCTGTCGATGTCTCGTCAGGTGCTTACCCTCAACCCCAACACGTTGTGCCGGTCGACGACGCTGTGCGCGACCAGTTCCGCGAGTTCCTCGACAGTCAGGGTCGATAGCGAGGAAGCGTCCGCGACAGTGCGCAAAGCTGACCGAGTCATGGTGGGCGACACGCTCGAGACCTACCTCGAGAACCACTCATGTCGTGCGTGCGACCTGCTCGCCGACTTGGTGCTCGAGCTCGACGATGCGCTGTTGCAACGCTTCGACGACGGACCGCAGCTCTGTTTCGGTGTAGCGCGGAGTGATGTACTTCGGACAGTTCCACGCAAACGCGACCACCTCGACCGTGACGATTCCTTCGCCGCGGCCTGCGACACCAATCGTGGCCAGCTCTTCGGCAGTCGGCGATGGGTTGAATCGAGCTCTGCCGTACAGTTTCATACGCTGACGATGGGGATAGTCGACAGCGATCAGTGAGACGCGATCATCGTGATCAAGGTTGCCGGCTGAGACGAACTGGCGATTCCCACTGCGTTCGGCCCACGCGAGGTGTGTGGGATCGAGAACCCGGATGAAACCAGCTTCACCACCGCGATGTTGTACATAGGGCCAACCCTGCTCGCCAACCGAGGCGAGATAGATGCTGTCACGGGCGCAAAGGAATGCGACTTCGTCGGGTCCGAGGCCTGCCGGCGGTGGCTCCTGCGCCATCTCCGTGTATGCCTCGACAGAACCGCGTCGTTCTTGGTGCCTCTTGGCGCCGGGGCCGACCGCAACGTCCAGGTAATTCTCCATCGCTCATTTCTCCTTGCTGAATTTTTGGTGGTCAGAGTCGCCGAGCAAGACAGTGGGCAGTCGTTCGATGGCGCGAGCGAACGGTCGTCTGTCGTTGGTGACTCGTCCCAACACCAGTGCACCTTCGATCGCTGCGACAGCGTCTTGGGCGCGAGCTCTGGCGACCGACGGCTTGACACCCGACGAAGCCGCGACGCGGGCGAACGCGTCGATCCATCGATTCGCCGCTGCGGCGAGAGCAACGTCGGAGTTCCGACCGACGCTCCCGATCGACATCGTGTCGAGCAGGCAGCTCTTGGTGCCCGCTTCGTAGAAGGCTGCGAGAGCGAGACCAACCTGTTCAATCCTCGTCTTCATCGGGCCTTCGGCATTCAGTGGCGCCAACGCGCGTTTCACGGCCTCGTTGCCAAGACGCTCGACGACCTCCGTCGCCATCTGCACCTTGCCGCCGGGAAAGCGGTGATAGAGGCTCGATTTCTGCAGGCCCGACGCAACAGAAAGGTCGTTCAGCGACGCGCCGTCGAAACCGACGGTCCGGAAGACGTCTGTCAGGCGATCCAGTAGGTCATCTTCATCGACCAGACGTGACGGCATCGTGAAAGTGTACCGAACGTTCGGTACAATCTTCACGATCAACCTGTGAAATCAATGAACTGCAATGAGCTCGACTTGGTCGATGATGTTTGTTTCGTCCGTAGTCGGACCTCCGTTGACGAACGCGACCGTTGTCCTCGACGATGTCGAAACGACCTGCGAGACCCCGGTTGCAGTGTTGCTCAGTCCGGTCAGGTCAGGTGTCTGGTTGCCCTCGTGTGCCGGCCATGAGAATCCGCCATCTGCGTAAGCCGTACTGAGCGGGGCGACGTTGCCGGCTGCGCCGATCACCTTCCACCCGGACACGTCGCCGTCTACGTCGTCGATCAACGCCCGATCGAGCTACTGGCCGAACGCCCAGTCGAGCAGTGCTGACGCGCCGTCGATGCGTGCCC
>JANMQX010000074.1:0-5390 GCA_031370745.1 Ilumatobacteraceae bacterium | reverse complement strand
CGGTGGAAGGCGGCATGAACGTCCTCGTCTCGGGCGGTACCGGAACCGGGAAAACCACGCTGCTCAACGTCCTGTCGAGCTTCGTCCCCCATACGGACCGGATCGTCACCATCGAGGATGCCGTCGAGCTGCAGTTGCATCAAGAGCACGTCATTCGCTTGGAGGCTCGCCCGCCGAACATCGAAGGCAACGGGCAGATCACCATCCGCGATCTGGTCCGCAACGCACTGCGCATGCGTCCGGATCGCATCATCATCGGTGAGGTCCGTGACGCGGAGGCGCTCGACATGCTCCAGGCGATGAACACAGGGCACGACGGCTCGCTGTGCACGGTGCACGCCAACGCGCCCCGGGATGCCCTGGCCCGGTTGGAGACGATGGTGCTGATGGCCGGGTTCGATCTGCCCACCAGGGCCATACGCGAGCAGATCGCCTCGGCACTGAACCTCATCGTCCAGGTGGAGCGCTTCCGCGACGGTTCCCGACGCGTCAGCCATCTCACCGAAGTGGTTGGTATGGAGGGTGAGATCATCACGCTCCAGGACATCTACAGGTACGACTACAAGCTGATGGGCCTAGTCCCGACGGGCGTCCGCCCTACGTTCATCGAGAAACTCGGCGAACGGGGCGTCACCCTGCCCGGTGGGCTCTTCGGCGGAGGTGACGTGTGGCAGCGATGAAGAGCGGACTGCGGTTCGCCATACCGCTAGTGCTGTCCGGGCTGGGCGCTGTGCTGTTCTTCGCTGGAGCCCACGCCCAGGCCCCGGCCGACAAACTCGAGGTCATCCTCGCAATTGACACGTCGGGGAGCATGCGCCCAGCTATCGGCGCCGCCAAGGAGGCTGCCAACGAGTTCGTTGCTTCGATGCCTGCGGACGTCCGCATTGGTGTCGAGACGTTCGGAGACGTTGTCACGGTGTTGACACCGCCGACGACCGACCGGGCCCTCATCACCGATCAGATCAACGCGATCGTGACCAATGGCAACACCGCGCTCTACGACGTCGTCGTCGCCGCCAGTCAGCACTTCACGCCGACGGTCGAGAACAAGGTGCTCGTACTGCTCTCGGACGGTAAGGACGAGGGCAGCACGGCCACATTGAACGACGCCATCGCAGCGGCCCATGGAGTCCACGTCGAGGCGATCAGCCTGACGACGGCACAGACGGACATCAACAGCCTCTCGGCCCTCGGCCCGGTCACTTCGGCCGACGACGCAGCTGGCGTGTCCGCAGCGTTCGCCCGCGTCGCCAGCCTGGTGGCCCAAGTGGCGGAATCCGTGACGCCCCCCACCACAGTCACGCCGGCCACCACGGTCACGCCGGCCACCACTATCGCAGCGCAAATCGCGCCCGCACCCACCGCGCAAGCGACGGCCACCACGGTCGCCACCCGTCCGTCGCCTCCGGCCGTGGCCGGCACGGCAGCGCAGGCGCCCGCCTCGTCGTCCCGGCTGTGGCTGGGTACCGGCGGCATCTTCCTGGGCCTGTTCGTACTCGGGCTGCTGCTCTTCCCTCGTGAGCGAGTCTCCAAGGCTCGGCTAGGCATCGAAAGGCCGCGAAGCGTCTCTGACATTGGGATGCGCACCACATCTGCCGTCGACGAGGCCCTCGAGCGGCACGGCAAGCGCATCGAGCTGGCTACCGCCTTGGCGGTCGCCGACATCTCCATGAAGCCCGCCGAGTTCGTCACCACGGTAGGGATGGTCGCCATCGTCGCCGGGCTCGTCGGCCTGTTGCTCGTCGGACCGCTTGTCGGTCTGATCGTGGCGCTGGCGGTCTGCCTCGCGGTCAGGTTCTACGTCCTCCGTACCAAGGGCAAGCGCCAGGCGGCGTTCGCCGACCAGTTGCCCGACGTGCTCCAGCTGGTCACGACTGCGCTGCGCAGTGGATACGGCCTCACCCAGTCGCTTGAGTCTGTCGCCGAGGAGGCTGAGGAACCCGCGCGCAGCGAGTTCGCCCACGTGCTCGTCGAGGTCCGGTTGGGTCGTGATCTATCCGACTCCATGCGCGCTCTCGCTCAGCGCATGGAGAGCAAGGACCTCGACTGGGTGGTGTCAGCGATCGATATCAACCGTGAAACTGGCGGGAACCTGTCGGAGATCCTGAACACGGTGAGCGCCACCATCCGCGAACGCCGGCGCATTGCCCGCCAGGTCTTAACGCTCACCGCAGAGGGCCGCATGTCCGCTCGAATCCTCACCACGTTGCCGCTGTTAATGGCATTATGGCAGTGGCGGGCCAACCCTCGCAACTTCGCCCTCCTGCTGCACGGCGCCGGTCTTGTCGCCCTCATCGTCGCCGGGATCCTCATGGCCCTCGGCTCGCTTTGGGTGCGCAAAGTCGTCAACTCGGTCGTGTTGTGATCGGAGGACTGGAACCATGAGCGTGACACCTATTCTTGGCGCCCTGGCGCTGGTCGGCGCGATCGGCTTGTTCTGGTGGGGCCTCACGGCACGGCCCTCGGCGGCGCGCGCCAACCTCTTCGCCGGGCTTGCGGAGCCCGCGCCGACACCCGGTGCGGTGCTCTCCATTGTGCGCGAGCTGGGTCAGACCACTCGCCGGGTGCTGCCGAATGCGCTTGTGGACGGCCTCGAAGTGAAGCTCGTACAGGCCGGGCACCCCCACGGGCTCGATCTCCCGCGCGTCCTCGGGATCAAGATCTGCCTGGCCGGGACGGGGGCGCTCCTGCTGCTCCTCAACGGGCAGCCATTGCTCGCAGTGATTGCCGCCGGACTGTTGTTCTTCCTGCCCGACTACTACGTGGTCAGCATGAGGGACAAGCGGCAAATCGCGATCCAAGCCGACGCCGCCGACACCATTGATCAGTTGACAATCTGTGTCGAGGCCGGCCTGGGGTTCGACGCTGCCCTCGCTCGGGTGGCGGCCACGACCGAGGGCCCGCTGACCGATGAGCTACGCCACACGATCAGCGACATCCAAGCCGGCGTGCCGCGCTCCCAAGCGTTGCGCGCCCTGTCCGACCGGGCGCAGGTCGTCGAGATCCGCCAGCTCGTCACCGCCCTCTTGCAGGCCCAGAAGCACGGTGTGCCGATGGCCGAGACCCTGCGGATCCAGTCGGCCGAGATGCGGCTCAAACGCACGCAGCGAACAGAGGAGAAGGCAGCCAAGCTGACCGTCAAGATGCTCTTCCCGATCATCGTGTGCTTCTTGCCGGTCTTCATCATCATCTCGGTGGTTCCGGCACTGATCAGCGTCTTCCGTAGTCTCTCATGACACACGTCGGCCCGAACTCGGTGGGGAAATCCTGCCGACGACGCGCCCACCCACGAACGCCGCTGCACAGCGCGCGAATGTTCGTGGACAGAGCTCGGCGCTCCCGCGAGCGACGCGGGGTCGTGGAGTCCCCCGTCAGCGCGGGAGCGCCGGTGCGCCGTCCGACCCCTCAAGCGTCCGAACGGGTCGGGACGCGCGAGTAGGTCGCTCAGACGTTGACGACGGTACCCAGGCCTGGAATTCGGCCGAGCCACGGGGCGTCGATGAGGCGGGAGACGGCTTCGGTCGGCGAGCAACTGGATACGCGCATCTCCCGCACGAGCGCGCCAACCACGACGGGTGCCGAGAAGGATGTGCCGCTCCATGTCGCCCACGATCGGAATCGGTCGATGTCGCGGCCACCGCTCGGGACCTCGTTGCCATCGAACGTGGCGAAGAAGGAGCTGACCACATCCATTCCCGGTGCGCACGCACGGACCCAACTCCCGTAGTTGGAAAACCAGGCGGGTCCGCCGGGGCCGATTGCGCCAACGGAGACGACGCCGGGGATCGCCGCAGGGAACGACTGACGACATGTGCCGTCATTCCCTGCCGACGCCACGACGACGATGCCGCGCTGCTGGGCGAGAAGCACCGCCGTGCTGAGCATCGGTGCCCGCTCCCACACGTAGCCTCCGAACGAGAGGCTCAAGAAGGCTGGACGGTCTTCCTGGTTCGCGATGTCCTCGATCGCGGCGACAACCGATGACTCGCTGCCTTCGCCCTGCGGCCCGAGAACCCTGCGAACCTCGACGGTGCAGCCCGGGGCGATTCGTTCGATGATCCCGGCGATGAACGTGCCGTGCCCGGCGACCGGGTCGAGCCAATGGTCACCGGTCACATCCGGAACGTCGACGCTGTCGTACCCCGAGGTCACACCTGACGCGCCACCCAAGAATTCGGGAAGGTCGGCCCCGCCGGCGAGACCGGTGTCGAGCACGACGACCTGCGGGGATCCGGTCGCAACGGCGGGCATGCCTGTCGATGCGTTCGCCGAATACCATCCCGGCTCATCGGCGGGGCGCGCCGAGCTGCGGGTGGGGCCGTTCGGATCGGCCGAGTTTGCATGCAATGGGTTTGCATGCAAGGGGTTCGCATGTAAGGGGTTTGCATGCAAGGGGTTCGCATGTAGTGGGTTCGCGCTGAGCATGGCATCGAAGCAGGTGGCGGGGTGCGGACCGCAACAGCAGCATGTCGCCGCGTGGGCGAAAAGGACGTGGTCGGGTTGGGCATCGATGCCTTTGGCTCGTAAATGTGCCACGACCCGAATGACGTCAAATTTGCCGCGGAGCGTTCGGAACTCCTTGGTCGGCTCGTCAACGAAACCGAGGCTCTCTGCCTCGGCCAGAACACTGGTGAGGATCTCTTCATCGACGCTCGAATCGCGCACGATGGCGGTATTCGGAACGTACGCGAATCCGCCCCCGGGATCGAACCTCACTCGCTCGCTCCATGGCTGGCTGTCAAACACCGGGTCGTCAGACATGTGTCTCCTTGCGTTCAGTTTCGACGGTGGCAAACAGTTCGTCTGCCAGAATGAGGAACGAATCGAAGTGGTCGGAGCGGGCGTGTTGTTGCTCCTTCTCGAACTCGTCGTGGCCGAGGCGCGCCGCTGTTTCGGCCAGGACTGCGTCCGCCGCCAGACGATCTGGCGCGTACATCACGCTTCCGATCAGAGCCAACTGCTCGTCCGCCGCGATCTGGAGCCGGACTGCCGTCGTCCACAGGGCAGCGTCGGCGGCGAGGCGAGCGGCAACCATCAAGGAGTACACGATCATCAACGGTTGCCCGTATCGCAGCGCCAGCTGCAGGCACTGACGCTGGTGATGCGCTGCACCTGGCCGATCTCCGAACGTGAGGAGCGACTCGGCGATGTTGCCGTGTGCGCTCACCTGCAGTGCCTCGAGACCCAGTCGCTGCCAGGCGGCGAGTTCGAACTCGAACGCGGCGGCAGCACCGGCGTGGTCGCCCCCGGCAAATCGGGCGATGCCCAACAGATTCCACATGCGACCTCGACCGCGATCCGCCAGGGTGCGCTTCAGCACCTTTTCTGCCAGCCGGGCGGCGCGATCGTGATCACCAGACCTCAGGGCGAGCTCACCCTCGGTGCGCTCG
>JANMQX010000210.1:0-6152 GCA_031370745.1 Ilumatobacteraceae bacterium | reverse complement strand
AGAACCCGAACATGGTCAGGAAGACCAGCGTCATGCCGAGGCTGGAGACACCGAAGCGGCGGTCCTTGAACAGGCGCATGTCGAGCATCGGTGAGGTGTTTCGCAGCTCCCACATGACGAAGATCGCGAGGACCGCGAGGCCGCTGCCGATCACGGCGAGGCTCTGGGTCGAGCCCCAGCCCCACTTCGGTGCTTCGATCAATCCGTAGACGAAGACCCCGAGGCCGGCCATCGACAGCACTGCGCCAGTCGGGTCGAGCTTGGACGGGTTGCGGTCCTTGCTGGTCGGCACGAGCCGTGCACCCAGTACGAGGGCGATGACGGTGACGGGCACGTTGATGGCAAAGGCCGATCCCCACCAGAAGTGTTCGACCAACCATCCGCCCAACACCAGGCCGACGGCGCCGCCGCCACCTGCGATCCCCGCCCAGATGCCGATCGCCTTGGCCCGTTCGTTCGACGGGAAGCTGTTGACGAGGATGCTGAGCGTGGCCGGCATGACCAAGGCCCCGCCGATGCCCATGACTGCCCGCGAGGCGATTACATCGGTCGCCGAGTTGGCGACGAACGTCGCGTACGCCGAGGCCGCGCCGAACAGGACGACACCCGCTTGCATGAAGCCTTTGCGGCCGAACCGGTCGCCAAGGGTTCCGGCGGTGAAGAGCATGCCGGCGAAGATCAGCGAGTAGGCGTCGACCACCCATTGCTGCTGGCTGTTGCTGAGGTGGAGTGCCTCCGACATCTTCGGCAGGGCGACGTTCAGCGAGGTGTTGCCGATGACGATGATGATCAAGCTGGTGCACAACACGCCGAGGATCACCCACCGCCTGTGGTACACGTCGGGCGGGATCTCGCCGCTGGGGTCGTATGCGGTTGGGTTGTTTGCAGCTCTTGATTCCACGGGTCTCGTCGCCTTTCTGACTGTCTTGATTAAACTGGCAGGTCTGCCAGATGTCAACTGTGACAAATTACACAACTGCCGATTCCCTGGCGCAGATGACGTATCGTTGTCGATGTGAACGCCAGCATCCCGAGCGGTCAGGCCGACACCCCAGCGAGCTCCGGCCTGCGCCAGCGCAAGAAGGACTCCTCACGACGAGCGATCGAGGACGCGGCTTGGGAGCTCTTCGCCGAGCGGGGATACGACGAAACGTCGATCAACGACATTGCCGAACGAGCCAACGTCGCCCCGCGCACCTTCTTCCGTTACTTTCCCACGAAGGAAGCGGTCATGTACCCGCAGTTCGAGGAAGTGCTCCAGGCCGTGCGCGACGAGTTCCGCCGGCGACCCGCCGACGAACCGGTGATCACGAGCCTGTTCGAGAGCTTCGAGCAGCTGTCGGGTTCGCTCGAGGGTGAAGCCTCGCGTGCTCGCCAGCGGATGGAGATGATGAAGCGGCCGGGCCATCACCCGCCGGGCACCGAGTACTTTCGCACCCGCCTCGGAGAAGTGACCGCCGAGCTCGTGCTCGAACGAGAGGGTGAAAGCGACGAAGGTCGCATGCGGGCCCGCCTGGCAGGTGGTGTGGTCACCGTGCTCATGGACACCGCCCACAACTGTTGGATGGAAGCTGGCGCCAGCGAGCCACTTCACGACGTGGGCGAGCGTTGCCGGGGGATGATGGGCGACCTCATCGGCACGATGCGCCAGCTGTGAGGCGGGTTGGTGGCCTATTGCGGCTTGGTCCGCCAGGCTCGTTCAAATGGCAGACGCCACGCATGTGGCGCGATCAGTTGGTGGATGGCATTGGGTCCCCATGAACCCGGCGCGTAGGCACGAACTGGTGGTAGCGCCTCGAGCAGTGGCGTTGACAGGTCCCACAAGCGCTCGATGCCCTCGGCGGTGGTGAACAGGGTGTGGTCGCCACTCATCGCATCGTGGATCAGCCGCTCGTATGCCTCCAGCACATCACGTTCGCGGCCGGTCTCGTGCAGGGCGAACTGGAGACTCAGCTTGTCGAGCTTCATTCCTGGCCCAGGCCGTTTGCCGTAGAAGCTCAGCGACAACTTCGACGCGTCGGCGAGATCGAACGTGAGGTGATCTGGACCGTGTTGGCCGATGCCCGACCCGGCCGGAAACATGCTCCTCGGCGGTTCACGGAACGCGATCGAGATGATGCGAGCGCCCTCCGCCATCCGCTTGCCGGTGCGGAGGAAGAACGGCACACCGGCCCATCGCCAGTTGTCGATTTCGCATCGCAACGCGATGAACGTATCGGTCTCGGAATCGTGGGCAACACCCGGCTCGTCGCGATATCCGATGTACTGGCCACGCACGACGTGACCCGGCTCGATCGGTCGCATCGACCGGAAGACCTTGTTCTTCTCCTCGCTGATCGCACGTGGCTCGAGAGCTGTGGGCGGCTCCATCGCCATGAATGCCAGCACCTGGAACAGGTGCGTCACCACCATGTCCTTGTAGGCGCCAGTCGACTCATAGAACTTGATCCGGTCTTCGAGGGCGAGCGCCTCAGGAACATCGATCTGCACGTGGTCGATGTGATCGCGGTTCCAAATGGGTTCGAACAACCCGTTGGCGAACCGGAAGGCGAGGATGTTCTGCGCCGCTTCCTTCCCCAGGAAATGGTCGATGCGATAAATCTGCTCCTCGCTGAACGTCTCGTGCAACGAAGCGTTCAGGGTGCGCGCCGAAGCCAGATCGGTTCCGAACGGCTTCTCCATGATGATCCGTGACCGTTCGACGAGGTGAGCTTCCGACAACGTGTTCACCACGACCCGTGCTGCGGCGGGTGGCACGCTGAGGTAGTGCAGCCTCCGGGGCTCGCCACCGAGCTCCTTCTCGGCCTCCGCGACTCGTGCCGCCAATCCGCCCGGGCCCTTGCCCTGGGGAACGTACCGCAACTTGCTGGCGAAGGCGGACCACTGCTGGTCGGAGATCGTGCGGCTGGAGAACTCATCGCATGCTTTGCGGGCGAATGTGCGAAACGCTTCGTCGTCGAAGTCGTCGAGCGAGGTACCCACGATGCGGCAGTCACTCACAAGACCTGCCAGCGACAAGTGCAACAGGCCGGGCAGCAGCTTGCGTCGAGCGAGATCTCCAGTGGCTCCGAACAGCACGATCACATGCGGTTTCACTGGGGCCATCAGCGACGGAACGATGTCGCTGGGATCGGTGTGGGTGGTCACGTGTTCGGACACTGACCGCACACTATTCGGGCTGCGACTGAACGGCGAGCAAGAGATTGATGCGATATACAGAGCCTGGTGCCGAGCGGATCTGGCGGGAGGTTGGCGCGCGACGTTCGCTCGGTGAAGAAAGCCCGTTACGCGACGTCGACGGTCGCGATGCTCACTCGTGCGTCGCGAAACATGCCAATCGACGCACTCAACGCCAGGGAACCGCTGCCCATCTGGGGTGGTTCACGCCAGTCGGTTGTCGACCGGCGTCACGCGCAGGTGTCGCTGCCGTCGGTGACGGTGTCGAGGGTGAATGAAACCTTGGCGACGATGGTGCCAGGCGTGCGGACATGTACTTGCAACCAACCGTCCGGAGACCGCGTCACGCAGGCGTCACCGACGTCGATCCGGTACCACTTGGTGTACCTGAAGCGCACGTTCGTCACCCCCGTCCGCGGCGCGTAGATGATCAGCGACTCGGCGCCGACCGAGGTGACGGTGGCGCCATTGTCTGCCAGGGGTTGGGTGTCGGTCACCCGGTACACGAGCCACTGCGGACTCGACCACACCTCGCTCAAGTAAGCAGGCCCAGCCAGAATGATTTCCCGTTCGATTTGGGCCTGCTGTTTGACGCCCGACATGGGCAGTGCCACCAGATTCACCGAGGTTCGCTGGAGCCAGCGGTGGTACGTGTCGGCGGTGAGATCGTTGTAGAACTCCGGGTTCAGTTGGCGATCGAGCTGGGTCTCCCATCCGCGGGCGATGTTGATCTTGAGCGCCAACTCGTCGGCCTGACGCGACGATTCGGTGGCAACGACTTCGACGCGCTGCACGCCACCGGGTTGTGCGCTGACAAATGCAGCCAACGAATCGTAGTACTGAGGGTGCGTCGTGGCGTCGGCCGTGACGAATCCAAGCCTGACGTACGACCAGCCCCAAATCACCGTGAAGATGACGAACATCGGCAGCAACGTTCGGCGGAACCTGGTAACGCTGAGGACCGCGGCTGGTGCTGCGGCGAGCCACGCCAACCGCACGATGTTGCCGCCGAGCGGTGAGCGGATGAGGAACGCCCCCACTGCGACCACCGCGTAGACAATGGTCACCATACTCACCACCGGTCGTCTCCGGCCGAACCAGCCGATCGTGGCGAGGACGCCGCTCAACAGCAGAAGGCTTCCGGCGGTGAACGGGTACCAGCCTCCCTCGGGGAACGTCAGACCGACGATGCCCGCTGGGACGACGGCGGCGAGACCGACCAACGTGAGCACGCGTCGCGAGAACGCGTCAGCGAACCAACAGGCGACCACGACGATTGCCAGCGAAATCGCGCCTACCGGCGACGACATTCCGCAGAGCAGCGCTGCTATCACCGACAACCCTGCCCGTCGGCGCTGCAGGAAATACACGCACAAGGTGCCGAAGGCGACCGCTGGTCCGAACGTGAGGCGGCCGCCCCAAAGGCTCAGTCCGCACCCGAGTGAGAACAGCATCGCCGCCACTGTCGGAGACGGCAGTGTCGGCTGGGCCAGCTTCCAGTGAGCGACGATCGATCCGAACGCCCAGGAGGCGATGATCAGCGAGCCGATCGCCACCGGAACCACGCCCACAGTGCCGAGCATCGGCGACACAACCCCGTAGCCAGGGAGCGTGTGGCCACCGAACCAGTGGTTGTCCCAAATGTAGGCACCCTCTCGGAACAGACGCGCCCGAAAGTCTCCGCTGGCAAAGTCGGCCGATGCCGGCCGGAGAATGAGATATGCGATCGAGATGATCACTGCGGGTAGGACGCCGGCAATCCTCGGATTGAGGCCAGCCCATCTGGAGGTGCCATCCGTTCGTTCGCTGCCGCGATGGTGGAGGCCACCATGTTCGGGCGCTGAACTCACGACGACATCAGCACGACTTGCGCGAAACACGTTGGCCTCCCTCGCATGGGCCACCCTGTAGTGGGTAGCGAGCAGTTCGTGTCCGCCGCATAGCGATGTTAGTCAGGCAGGGCTCACCCGGTCTCGGCACCGGGTAAGTGCTCGGTAAAGTCGATGACGAGCCCGCCCGTTGGGAGATCGGGAGGCCGATCGGTGAATGGCCGCCTCGTGGGTAGCGTCGCTCCGATGGTCAGCGATCGAGATCTCCTGGCTTTCATGCGAGCGATCGGCGACGGCCAGCGGGCTGCGACGACGGCATTGCTCGCGACTTCGCCAGAATTGGCGACGGCACGGCTGAGGATCATCCACCTGCTCGAATCCACAGCTGCAGGCGCGGGCAGGTGAGATTCACTCGAGCCGAGTTGGCTGCGTTCCATGGCCAAGCCGTAGACGACCTCATCGATGATCGCGTCCGCCTGCTGTTCGTGGGAATCAACCCCGGGCTGTGGACCGCTGCTGTCAACGCTCACTTCGCCCGTCGTGGCAACCGATTCTGGCCGGCGCTGCACACAGCGGGCATCACCCCGCGGTTGATTGAGGTCAGCGACGGCATGAGTGAAGAAGATCGTGACGTGGTGCTCGGACTCGGGATCGGCATCACCAACATCGTTCCGACAGCGAGCGCCCGCGCCGAGGAGTTGAACCTCGACGAACTGCGCGCCGGCGCTGCTGCGCTCGAGGTCAAGGTGCAGCGTTGGGGGCCGCGAGTTGTCGCTGTGCTCGGTATCACCGCGTACCGGCGAGCGTTCGTCAAACCGCAGGCCGCTCAGGGTCGCCAGGACGACCGGCTCGGCGGTGCGCAGCTGTGGGTCCTGCCGAACCCGAGCGGTCTCAATGCCCACGACACGATCGACAGCCTTGCGGCGTCATACCGACGCGCCTGGGAGGCCGCCCGGGTCTGACTCGTCTCACTAAGGTCGAGTCATGTCCGTCGTCAGCGTGGATGTTCCTGCCAATGCAATTGCCGAAGCGTTGCTCGAAGATGGCTATGTGATCGTCGAAGGTCTCGCACCTGACCTGACTGATCGCGCCTTGGCCGAACTCAGCACCGACATCGATGCCGCCCCGACTGGCCATACCGACTTC
>JANMQX010000379.1:0-11889 GCA_031370745.1 Ilumatobacteraceae bacterium | reverse complement strand
TGCTGCCCTCGATCACTGATGGCAGCGGCAAGTTGGTGATGGCTGCGATCCTGTCCGACCCGGTCAGCAGGGCTGCACACATTGCCAACATCGTCGCCCTCACCGGCACGTACCCCGAGATCGATGGCGTCGACCTCGACTACGAGGGGTTCGCCTTCAGTGACGGGCACGCCTCGTGGGGAACAACGCAACCCCTTTGGAGGGCGTTCATCTCCGAGCTCGCCACGGCGCTACACAACCACAGCCCAAGCAAGCTGCTTTCAGTCACCATTCCGCCGACGTGGATTGCGGCCGGCAACGAGACGGGCTACCCGGTGTACGACCAGGCCTTCATCGGCGCCGTCGCCGATCGAATCCGGCTGATGGTCTACGACTGGAGCGTCAGCTCGCCCGGGCCGATTTCGCCGATCACCTGGCTCAATCAGGTCGTTGCGTTCACCAACGCCGCGCTGCCCAATGACAAATCCAAGTTGCAACTCGGCATCCCCGCTTACGGCCGCAACTGGGGGCGCAAGGTAAACAGCAGCGAGATCTGTCCCGACGGAGCACTCAGCACCAACAGCATCGAACTGCGCAACATGCCGGCGCTGATCGCCGCCCACGGTGCGACGCCCGCCCGCCATGACCCGTCGGGCGAGATGTACTTCTCATATGACATCGTCGTCACGGGATACAGCACCGTCCCGCTTCCGGCACCGCCGTATGTGCCGCCGCCGAACGTGGCCCCGCGGGTTGCCGCTCCGGCATCCGGCACAGCCCTACAGCCGGCCCTGCGACTGACTCCGCCGACGACGCAGCTGTCGTGCACCGTTCGTCACTACGTCTACTACCCCGACGCCACAGCTATCCAACAACACGCCCAGGTCGCGCTGAGCAACGGATGGTCTGGTGTGGTGCTGTGGGCACTTGGCTACGAGACCGCAGATGTCTATGCGGCGCTGGCCAACACCACGCCGTAGATTGATCGCACGCTATAGAGGGAGACAGCCGTGGCAGGTTCGTACATCGTCGCCGGGGCACGAACGCCGATTGGCAAGCTCGGTGGGGCGCTCGCTTCGTTGAGCGCTGCCGATCTCGGCGGCCTGGCGATCAAAGCAGCACTCGAGCGAGCCGGTGTGTCGCCCGAAGAGGTCGAGCACGTGCTCATGGGACAGGTGCTGATGGCAGGACAGGGTCAAGTGCCCTCGCGCCAAGCCGCCGTCAAGGGCGGCATTCCGATGAGCGTGCCGAGCGTGAACATCAACAAGGTCTGCCTGTCGGGTCTCAACACGATCTACCTTGCGGATCAGATGATCGCTGCCGGCGAGGCCGACATCGTCGTCGCCGGCGGGATGGAGAGCATGTCCAACGCGCCATATCTTTCGGCCGGGGCGCGCAGCGGGCTCCGCTACGGCAACGCTGAGCTCGTCGACTCGATCGTCAAAGACGGCCTGTGGTGCGCGTTCGACGCCTGCCTCATGGGCCTCGGTACAGAGCGGTACGTCGCCGGCGGGATCACTCGCGAGCAACAAGACGGAGTTGCAGTGATGTCGAACGAGCGCGCCGCGAACGCGATCAAGGATGGTCGCCTTGCCGAGGAGATCACCGCGGTCAGCATTCCGCAACGACGCGGCGAACCGATCCTGGTCGAGACCGACGAAGGTGTGCGCCCGGGCACGACGATGGAATCACTTGCGGCGCTGCGTCCGGCGTTCGACCCAGAAGGCACCATCACCGCGGCCAACGCATCGCAAATCAGCGACGGTGGCTGTGCGCTCGTGATGATGAGTGAACGAGCCGTCAACTCGCGTGGCGTTTCGCCGCTCGGGCAGTTCGTCAGTTACGGCATGGTCGCCGGCCCCGACAACGCGTCGCTGTTGCACCAGCCGAGCCGAGCGATCAGCGCGGCGTTGTTGCGCGCCGGAAAGACCGTCGCCGATGTCGGTCTGTTCGAGATCAACGAGGCCTTCGCTGCAGTGGCCATCGCCTCCATAAAAGAGCTCGGCATCACCGACGACATCGTCAACGTCAACGGTGGCGCGATCGCCCTCGGTCATCCGATCGGAATGAGTGGAAATAGGCTCGCATTGACGCTGCTCCACGAGTTGCGCCGTCGCGGCGGAGGCCTGGGAGCGGCCGCATTGTGCGGCGGTGGCGGACAGGGCGACGCGTTACTCGTTCGTAGCCTTTGAGCACAAAGTTAGGCGAGCAGTAGTTGTCCAAGCACTGTTGGTAGATATTGCTTGACATCCACGGATGTGCGCCGTAATATAAACGTCACATAGCGTTAGTGACACCGTCCCGTTGCTGACGTGAGTTCTGGGGTACCGCCTCTGGAGCTGGCCCGTCCGCCCGCTACCAGGTCCAGGAGTGGTACCCCAGCCTATTTTTCCGGCTCGGCGTGCGAAACGGTGCCCCAGCGGTGACTAGGCAGTCAGTTCGCGGCGACCCTCGAGGGCGCGACCGAGCGTCAGTTCGTCGGCATATTCCAAGTCACCGCCGACCGGCAGGCCGCTGGCGATGCGTGTGACACGAATGCCGAATGGCCGCAACATTCGCGCCAGGTACAGCGCGGTGACTTCGCCTTCGGTGTTGGGATTGGTGCACACGATCACTTCCTGCACGCCCTCCGGTTCGAGCCGAGCGAACAGCTCCTTCATCTTCAACTGTTCGGGCCCGATCCCGTCGAGCGGGCTCATCGCCCCCAGCAGTACGTGGTAGCGACCGCGGAACTCACCGGTTCTTTCGATCGAGACGATGTCGCGCGATTCCTCGACGACGCACAGGGTCGTCGTGTCGCGGCGATCGTCGAGACAGATGGGGCACAGATCCCCATCGGCGAAGTTCCAGCAGCGCACACAAAACCGCACCCGCGCTTTGGCGTCGGTGATCGACATCGCCAGTCGATTGACATCGTCGGCAGGCAGCTTGAGAAGGTGGAACGCAATGCGTTGTGCCGACTTCGGCCCGATCCCGGGCAGGCGGCCGAGTTCGTCGATCAGCGCTTGCACCGGTTGGGTGTAGACGCCCGCCATCAGGGCCGCTCCTCGATGATCTCGGAGCCCGGGAACGCCTGGGTCAGCCGATCGATCGGCGAGATGATTGCGTCGGGTGGAACGTCGACGAGATCGCCGGTGTCGATGTCTTCGTCGGCTTGGGCCGGCTCGGCGCGCTTCAACTGCACCACGTTGTCGTCGTGCGATGCGTGATCGACGACCAGTGACAGTGGGACCGGCCGGCCGGCAGCAGCGGCCAAGGCCTTTTCGACTTCGCGGCGGTACTCCTCGGCGCGGGCTCGATGCGGCTCGCCGGCGAAGCCGATGACCAACGCATCGCCTGACATCTCGCCCACGTGGGCGCCCATGTAGATCGCCTTGGTCATACCGCGCAGCGCCGGGCGGACCTGAGTTTCGAACAACGCTGGGATCTGGCTGTTGTCGATGGCCTTGTCATTGCCCGTGGTGCTGTTGGCCGATGCGGCGGGCGCCGCGGGCGTATCGACCGCCGCAGGCTGAGACGGATGGGTGTTGGCCGGCGGGCTACCGGGTGCAGTGTCGCGCCTGGCGCGCCCGCCGATCGTCGCTCGCCCCGTGTTGGGATCTGTCGGTACGACCTTCGCCGGTGCTGGGCTGGTGGCGCCAGCAGCCACCGTCTGTTCGAGGCGTTCGAGCCGCGACATCGGGCTGTGCAGATCGGCGCCTGTGGCGTCGTGGGTCAGCTGCACGAGAGCGACCTCGAGCAGCAATCGCGGGTCGGGGGCGTGGCGCATCTCCACCAGCATCTCGCCGAGACGCTCCATGGCCCGCACGATCGATGCCGCACCGAGACGTGTGGCTTGCGACGACACTTCGGCTTCGCGCTGCACCGGCAGCTGGACGAGCTCGGGTGCCATGAGGGCGAGGAAGCAGTCGCGTAGATGGCGAATGATCTCCTCGGTCAAAGTGCGCGGGTCGCGGCCTTGAAGGACCGCGTGGGCAACCACGGCGAGCGCCCGGCCTGGATCGTGCTCGATGAACGCTTCGACGAACTCGTCGAGGGGCGTCGCTTCCGGCGCCTCGCCACCGCTGGCGGCGACGAGCTCGAGTGCCGAGATGGTGTCGCGCGCTGACCCGCCACCTTGGCGCAGCACGGACTCGACCGCAGCATCGGTGACGCTGATGCCGGCGTCGGCGGCCAACCAGCGGATGTGCTGCTCGAGCACGTCCATGGGTAGCAGGTGAAACTGGAGATGTTGGGTTCTACTGCGGATCGTGTCGCTGACCTTCTGCGGATCGGTGGTCGCGAGCACGAACACAACATGCGGAGGTGGCTCTTCGAGTGTCTTCAGCAGCGCCGCCTCGGCCGCCTTCGAGAGCATGTGCACCTCGTCGAGGATGTACACCTTGTGGCGTCCCGGAGTGCCGAGCGACGCTTTTTCGATGAGGTCGCGCATCGCATCGACGCCGTTGTTGCTTGCCGCGTCGAGTTCGTGCACGTCGTAGCTGGTGCCGCGCTCGACTGCGAGACACGAGTCGCATTCGCAGCACGGCTCGCCGTCGACCGGCCGCTCGCAGTTGAGCACCTTGGCGAGAATGCGCGCCGACGTCGTCTTGCCCGTGCCACGCGGGCCCGAAAACAAATAGGCCTGCCCCTCGCGTTGGTTGATCACCGAATTGCGCAAGGCGCGTACGACATGCTCTTGACCGCGCACCTCGCTGAATCGGCGCGGCCGATACCGGCGGTAGAGCGACTGCGTAGCCATCGATGTCGAGCCTACTCAGGGGGTGCCACATCGGGTCCGAAACGTCGCCCGACAGCGTCTTCGGGGGCGGGTGGTGTCAGCAGCTCGCAGACATCCTCTAGCGTTGAGCTACCAGCATGAAGAGAACCTCCCCGCCCGCCCGCGCCCTTCGTCGCGCCCTCCTTGTGTTCGCCGGTATCGCAGCCGTCGGCGGCTTCGCAGTCCCGCATGTCGCCGCAGCCGACAACACGATGGTCTCGTCGTCCCCCGCAGCGGGCAGCACAGTCGCCACGTCGCCCCCGTCGCTGCTGCTCACGTTCGCGAACCCACTTGGATCGACCAATACCGTCCAAGTGGCTTGCAACGGATCGCCGATCGCCGTTGGCAGTCCGGCCGTCGGGCTCGACGGCACGTCGCTGAGCGTGACGGTTCCCAACCCGTTGCCGAAGGGGGAATGCGTCGTCTCGTGGCAGGTCAGCCAGCCAGATGCGCAAAGCGGCGGAAGTTCGAGCTTCTTGTTCACGATTGCCAACGACACGGTCGGCACTGCCGCCCCCGCCATCACGACCACGCCTCCCACAGGATCCATCCCTGCAACTGGAGTCACCAGTGCTCCCGTCACGCCCACGTCGTCCGGCGGCACGACCGCACCTGGAACCAGTTCTGGAGGACCTCTCGGGTTGTCGCGGCTGCTCATGTCGCTCGGCGTCGCCGTGTTGTTCGGCTCGCTGGTGTTGATCGCCACGGCGTGGCCCGAAGGTGTCGAGTACATCCTCACAGTTCGCTTCCTCCGCTCGGCCTGGTTGCTCACACTGGCCTTCGCGATATTCAACGCGGGGTGCGTGACAGCGCAGATCACCGGCAACGGCCTCGGTAGCTCGTTGTCGCCGACATCGTGGAACGGCCTCACCGACACGACACCAGGAATCGCCGCGCTGGCGAGAGTGATCTTCGTCCTGTTGTCCGGATGGGTCGTCATGCGACCGGAACGGGTCATCGATCCGGCGACCCAACTGCCGGCGTTGGCACTCCCCGGGCTCGCCGTGGCGACGCTCGGATTTAGCCGCAGCGGTGGCCAACTGGCATTCCTCGGCTACGCCGCCGGCATTGCCCATGCCTTGGCCATGGCGGTTTGGCTCGGTGGGCTGATCCTGTTGGCACGAGTGGTGCTGGCTGGGCCCGGCGAAGAGGACCTCGTGCACGCGGTGCGCGGCTTCGCCAGGATCTCCACACCCGCACTTGGAGTCACCATCTTCACCGGTTTCATCCAGATGTATCGCCTCGATTGGGGGGAGATCTTCACCAGCAGCCACGGGCGGGTGCTGTTCTTGAAATCGATCGCCGTCGGTGTAATGGTCTTCCTGGGCGTTGCCGCTCGACAGTTCATCAAAGAACGTGTTGCCAGGGTCGATGCGATGACCGGGCAATTGGCCGTCCGGTTGAGACGCGCCGTCGGCATCGAAGCCATGTGCGGTGTTGTCGTGCTCGCGCTGACGGCGTGGATGTTGTCGCTGTCGCCGCCAAAGGTGGCCGCGTCCACCGACAACTCCAAGGGCTTGTCTGCCAGCCTCGAGATCAGCAACGATCAAGCCGATGTCATCGTGCGGTTCAGTGCGGTCGTCGGCCCCAACGCCGTGCGGGTCGAGGTCGACAAGCCCAAAACAGGTGTCGCCGGTTTGGCGGTCGACTTCAGTCCGCCGGCGGGCACAACCGTTTCCGCAGTGACGTTGAACGTCCCGCTGACAACAGCCGGAATCGCGGTACTGCCGATCGAGCAAGGCGTACCGCTTGGCTCGCCGGGGGTGTGGACCGTGACCGTGCGCTTCGGTGACTCACCGATCGGCTCGAAGACGGTGCTGATCACCGACGGCACGACAGCGTCGACGGGTACTCCGCTCAGCGTGCCTACGTCGTCGCCGTAGAACCGCGCTCCACGACTGACGCAAATGCGACCGGGCTGGCGACTTCGAGCTGGTCGTAGCGGCAGGACGCGGGCTGCCGGTCTGGTCGCCAACGCACGAATTGCGAGCCGTGCCGAAATCGTCCTTCCTGCAATTGTCCGAAGGTCACCTCGGCGACGCGTTCGATTCGCAGCGGCACCCAGCTGAGGTCCTTGCCTGCGTTCCAGCGGCTACCTGCGCCTGGCATGCGCGTGCCCGACTCCTCCGCTTTCGTCGACCACTCAGCCCAATCGCGCCACGGATGGTTCTCGAGCGCGTCGTGTGTCAGTGGTTCCAACTCGGCCAGCAACTCGGCGCGCCGCTTGACCGTGAACGATGCAACGACACCGACGTGATGCAGATCGCCGCCGTCGTCGTACAGGCCGAGCAACAGCGATCCGACTCCGTTGCCGTCCTTGTGGATCCGATAGCCGGCGATCACACAATCGGCTGTGCGTTGGTGCTTGACCTTGATCAGCGTGCGCTTGTCGGGTGTGTAGGGATCAGTCATCCGCTTGGCGACAACTCCGTCGAGACCGGCCCCCTCGAACTCGGTGAACCAACGTTGGGCGACCGTGGCATCGATGGTGTGCGGGCAGAGATAGATCGGCGCGTCGGCCTTTGCGAGTTGTTCGGTGAGCAGTCGGTGACGTTCGGACAGCGGTCGCTCGAGCAGCGAATCGTCGTCGAGCGCGAGCAGATCGAAGGCAACGAACGATGCCGGAGTCTCGGCTGCAAGCCGGCGGACGCGTGACTCGGCTGGATGGATGCGCTGCAGTAGTGCGTCGAAGTCGAGGCCGCGATCATCGGTGGCGGGTACGACGATTTCACCATCGACGACACATCGCTTCGGCAGCGAGGCGAGCATCGGTTCGAGCAGCTCGGGGAAGTATCGAGTGAACGGTCGCTCGTTGCGGCTGGCGAGCTCGATGTCGTCTTCGTCGCGAAAGACGATGCAGCGGAAGCCGTCCCATTTCGGTTCGTAGAGCCATCCGTCGCCTGTGGGGATGTCGGGCGACAACTTGGCGAGCATCGGCGACAGCGGCGGCTGAATGGGAAGTGTCATCGACTCCAGCTTGCCAGGGAGTGAACCCAAGCCGCTGCCAGGCGCGCGTGTGAGGCCACGACGGCCGTCGAAGTAGCGTGGGCGGCAATGAGCAACCCGATGGACGCCAAGCTCGAGGACCTTCGAGAGCGCCGCGAGCAGGCCTACCACGCCGGTTCGCCACGCTCGGTCCAACGCCAGCACGAGAAGGGCAAGATGCTCGCGCGCGAGCGGCTCGACTGTTTCCTCGACCCGGGCAGCTTCCATGAACTCGACCTGCTGGCGCGCCACCGAGCACACGTCGCCGGGCTCGAGGAGCGGCCGTACACCGACGGCGTTGTGACTGGTTGGGGCACGGTCGAGGGGCGCAAGGTGTTCGTGTTCAGCCAGGACTTCACGGTCTTCGGCGGCGCGCTCGGCGAGGTGTTCGCCGAGAAGATTCACAAAATGATGGACCTGGCGTTGAAGGTCGGGGCTCCCGTGATCGGACTCAACGACGGGGCCGGCGCCCGGATCCAAGAAGGTGTCGTTTCCTTGGCCAGTTATGGCGGGATCTTCTATCGAAACGTGTTGGCAAGCGGCGTCGTGCCACAGATCTCAGTGATCCTCGGGCCCTGCGCCGGCGGCGCGGTGTACAGCCCGGCGATGACCGACTTCATCTTCATGGTCCGCGAGTCCAGCCACATGTTCATCACCGGGCCGGACGTTGTGAAGACCGTCACCGGCGAAGAGGTGACACTGGAGGAGCTCGGCGGGGCGATGAGCCACGCGTCGAAGAGCGGCGTCGCCACGTTCGTCTCGCCCGACGAGAAGTCGTGCCTCGAGGACGTTCGTTTTCTGCTGAGCTTCCTGCCCTCGAACAACCTCGAAGAGCCTCCTCACGTCGAGACTGGCGACGATCCCGACCGGTTGTGCCCGGCGTTGAACGAACTGCTGCCGCCGAGCCCCAATCAGCCGTACGACATGAAAGCGGTGATCCGCGAGGTGGTCGACAACGGCGATTTCTTCGAGTACTTCCCCCATTGGGCGAAGAGCATCGTCTGTGGATTCAGCCGCGTCGACGGGCATCCCGTCGGCATCGTCGGCAACCAGCCGCTGATGCTGGCCGGCGTGCTCGACATCGAGAGCTCCGAGAAGGCTGCCCGCTTCGTGCGTACGTGCGATGCCTTCAACATTCCGCTGCTGACATTCGTCGATGTTCCCGGTTTCCTCCCTGGGGTCGATCAGGAATATGGCGGCATCATCCGTCACGGCGCCAAGCTGTTGTACGCCTACTGCGAGGCCACCGTGCCGCGCATCCAGATCATCACCCGCAAGGCCTATGGCGGTGCGTATGTCGTGATGAACTCGAAGTCGATCGGCGCAGATCTGGCCTATGCCTGGCCGACGGCCGAGCTCGCGGTGATGGGACCGCAAGGGGCGGTCGAGATCGTGTACCGCCGCGAATTGCAGCAAGCCGCCGACCCGGCCGCCCGTCGCGCCGAATTGGTTGCCGAGTACACCGAGAAGTACGCCAATCCGTACAATGCCGCCGAGCGTGGCTACGTCGACGATGTCATCGATCCCGCCGAGACCCGCCAGAAGATCGTCGCCGGCCTGCGGATGCTGCGCACAAAGCGCGAAGAGCTGCCGCGCCGCAAGCACGGCAACGTGCCCCTGTGAGGTTCGAGATTTCGCCGGCGCCCGTTGATGACGAGGTTGCTGCAATCGTCGCTGCTCTCGAGGCGTTGTGGCCAAAGCCTGTGGTCATTGGGTCTGAGTCGGCGGTCCGCGTGCCGAAGTGGCGGTTCAGTAACCGGTGGTGGGTCACTCCACTTCCGACCCGTCGCGAGCGACCGCGTCGGTAGCGGTTTGCGGTGCAACCGCTACCCTCGGCGTGGTGGACATCACCACTGTCGCCGATGATCTGATCGTGGCCCATCAAGTGGGTCCCGGCGGCGATGTTGTGCGCCTCACGGATCTGCGGCCAGACTCGATATACCACGTCGGCAACGACGAGGTTCGCACGTTGCCTCGCCCTGAGGGGCAACTGCTGTGCCGGATCGGAACCGTCAACGATCTTCACTTCGGCGAAACCGAGGCCGGCAAGATCGACGGCGACCCCCGCGGCCCGATCCAGCGGGTCGAGCCCGGAGAACCGCCACACCCCGAAACGATGAATCACGCCGCTGTTGCCGAGATGGTCGCAGCGGATCTCGGTGCCGTCATCGTCAAGGGCGACCTCACCAACGACGGCACCGACGAAGAGTTCGCGTCATTCGAGGCGAACTATCGCAACGCTTTCGGAGATCGACTGCACGTGGTACGCGGCAACCACGACGCCTATCGCGGCCAGCATGCGTACACGGGCGACCAGTGGATCGATCTGGCCGGTGTGTCGATCGCACTGCTCGACACGGTGATCGAAGAACAAACGACGGGCACCATCACTTCCGAGCAGTTGAAATGGATCGACGACCTTTCGGCGACTTCGGATCGCCCGGTCATGGTGATGGGGCACCATCAGCAATGGGTGGGAGGGGTCCGGCACGACGGCTATTTCGGGCTCGATCCCGATAGCGCCGACGGTCTCACTCGAGTCGTCGCCAACAACCCCGGGATCGTCGCCTACACGGCTGGCCACACCCATCGACATCGTGTGCGCTACATGTCGTGTGGCGTGCCGTCGATCGAGGTTGGTTGCGTGAAGGACTTCCCTGGCACGTGGGCCGAGTACCGGGTGTACGAGGGTGGGATCATGCAGGTCGTGCACCGCATGTCGTCGCCAGAGGCATTGCAGTGGAGCGATCGATGCCGCCATCTGATGTCTGATTTCGGCATCGACTACGAGCCGTACGCGTTGGGCAACCTGGAGGACCGGTGCTTCAACATCCCGCTGCGGTAAGGGCCGCATTCGAGGACGCAACCACGTCGCTGCTGCAGTCGATCGAGCGAGTCGAGCCATACCAGTGGGATCTCGCAGGCCTCGGTGTCTGGACAGTTCGCGAACTGACGGCGCATACGCTGCGCGCCTTCACGACGATCGAGCGATATCTGACCGCTGAGCCGATCGTCGACAGGTTGATCGTCGATGCCGCTGAGTACTTCCGCATCATCTTGGCCGACCCCGGTGTTCACGACGCCGTTGCCGCCCGCGGTCGCCAGGCCGGTTCTCGGCTCATCGATCCGGTCGGCGAGAGTGAGGCGACGGCACAACGAGTGCTGGCTCTCGTCGCCTCGACCGCTGATGACGATGTTGTCGAGACGATGGCCGGCAAGATGATGTTCATCGAGTATCTGGCGACGCGGGCGTCCGAGCTTGCACTGCACACGCTCGATCTGCAACGGGCAACGGATCAGCCGCTGGCCCTTGCCCCCGCCACCGCGACGATGGTGGTGGGTTTGATGGCTGAGCTCGCCGAACCGATCACGCTGCTGTCGGCGTTGACCGGCCGCGGCAATCTCCCGGCCGACTACAGCGTGCTTCGATAGGCGCGGTACCCCGCTCGCCGTGGTTGCATAGAGCCCGTGTCACAACCTCCCCTGCACGGCTTGCGCGTCATCGATCTGTCGACCTTGCTGGCCGGCCCCAACTGTGGCCGTTACCTCGCCGACTTCGGCGCCGACGTGATCAAGATCGAACGACCCGATGGCGGCGACAGCCTGCGCCGATTGGCGTGGCGCGATCCGCGCGACGGTGAAGGCTTGTGGTGGAAGCTGGTCAACAGGAACAAGCGCACTATCGCACTCGACCTGAAATCAGCCGACGATCTCGGCGTTCTACGGCGCCTTGTCACTGATGCGAACGTTCTGGTCGAGAACTTTCGCCCGGGCACGCTCGAGCGTCTCGGGCTGGGCCCGGATGCGCTACACGAACTCAATCCATCGCTGATCATCACCCGGGTCACCGGATTCGGCCAGACCGGTCCGTACCGAAATCGGCCGGGGTTCGCCACCATTGCCGAATCGATGTCGGGGCTTGCGGCAATCTCGGGCGAGCCCGACGGGCAGCCGTTGCTGCCGGCGATCGCACTGACCGATGAGGTCACCGGTGTCGTGGCCGCATTTGCAACAATGGTCGCGCTGCACAGCGGTGTCGGGCAGGTTGTCGACGTCAGCCTCCTCGAAAGCCTGTTCCAACTGATGGGCCCACTGATCTCGCTCTACGAGCTGACCGGTCAGATGCAGGAACGCCTCGGTTCCGGGTTGCCGTATTCGGTGCCGCG
>JANMQX010000359.1:0-26549 GCA_031370745.1 Ilumatobacteraceae bacterium | reverse complement strand
GCTCAACACAGTGGCGCGTCGTGCCGATGAACACTGCACGATGACCAGGAGGTGACATCAATGACACGCCAGCGTTTGAATCTCCAGGAGGGGGATCTCGCCGTGCTGGCGCGTGCGCTCGATGTCGCCAGCGAAAGTCTTCGCGACGAGCTCGACCGTCGACCGTGGTACGCCAACGACGTTCTCCGCCGCCCGGAGGTGGTCGAGACGGTCCTCCACGGCACCGGCGCCGAACAGTTCACGATCTCGCCGCTGCTGTTCTTCGCAGTTTTGATTCACCGCGCTGCCGAGGAGTTGGTGTCGAGCGATTGGGTCGAAGAGTGGGCCGGTCCGGGTTGTCGCCTCCCTGTGTTCGACGTCGAACCGCTCGTCGAATTCGCGGACGATCCGGCACGGCTGCAGTTCGCCGCCGAGCTCTTGGCCGGCTTCGCCGCGCCGGAAGCCGCCCCCGTGCCGGTTGACCGCCTCGACCTCGACGAGCTCGTCGACTGGCTTGGCGCGGTAGAACCGACTGATCACATCGTCTTGTTGCGTCAACTCGGGGACCTGGCACTGTTCCGGGCCGGCGTATTCCCCGACAGCATCGGTGCGAAGGCGTTGTCGTCGGCGCAGGCCGAGCACCTCGGCCGGTCGGTGCGGATGACTGACGACGAGTTGAACCACCTGGTCGATCATGGCTCGGCAACGCCGGGGCTCGACGCGCTGGAGACGCTCAGCTCGGCTTGGTATCGGGCCGCCGCAGAGTGCTCGCCCTCGGCTCCGGTGCTGCTGCGCGACATCGCCTGTCGCATCCGCTCCGCACGCCGGTTCTTGAACTACGCAGCCGATCATTACCTGCATCGAGCTCAAACGAGATGGGCCCCGGGTTTCTAAGCGCCGCCCAGCGGTGCTCTAATCCGTTGATCGGTCGCCGAACAGCAGCTGGTCGAGACCCCTGATGAGACCGGTCGTCTCCATCACCTTCTTCACCGCGAGCAGGGTGCCGACGGCGTAAGGCTCCGCTCCCGAGCCTGCGTCGTGGCGAATCGTCAGACGCTCGTCGGGTAGTCCGAAGATCGTCTCGAAGGCAATGATGAAACCGGGGAGACGAACGGAGTGAACCTGCGCCCCGCCGATCGTCGCGCCTCGAGCCTCGCGCGGTCCGTGGGTCTTGTCGATCTCCACAGCCAGTTCCGATTGGGCGATGTCGCCCATGCTCTCGGCAAGTTCCCTGACGGTGCCGCTGGGCGCGTCGACCTTCGATGCACTGGCATAGTCGATGATCTCCCACGACGGCAGGTAGCGGGCAGCAAGAAGTGAAAAGTGCTTCGCCAGTGTCGCGGTGATGGAGAAGTTTCCCGCAGCAACGACCCCGAGACCGCGGTCCACCGCTTCGCGTTCGATCTCGGCGTAGTCCACCGCGGTCAATCCCGATGTGCCGATCACCACCCTGATGCCGTGCGCCAACGCTTCAAAGGTTCTGGCCTTGACTGACGTCGGGTCGGTGTAGTCCACGAGCACATCCGGTTCTGCGCCGCCGGCCAACAGCTCCTCCAGCGAGCTGTGAATCAGAACGCCGTTTGCCGGCAAGCCCAAGACCTCGCCGAGGTCACTCCCGGCAGTCTGCCGGGCTATCGCGCCGACGACATCGAACTCGTCGGATACGAGCAAATGGCGAGCAACGACGCTGCCGGTCCACCCCGTTGTCCCCGCAATGCACACCTTGATCGACATGTCGCTCCCCCTCCGTGTGTCCGACATCAGATCAGAACGCGGTGTCCTGCGGCGTGACCGCGGCGAACCTCACCCGTCGGTCCGTGTCAGAACCACTCGGCCGATGCGCAGAAACCGCAGGGCAACCTCAGTCGGGTCGTCCTCGTCGACTACGTGCGCCAGTGGCAGCACGGCGCCATTGAACGTCGTTGCGTTCCAAAACGGATCGGCCGAGGGTGTCGCCCACGGGCCGACGTAGAGGTACGGCTCCGGGTGACCCTCGTCTCCGGGTGAAGCGCCGTAGTTGGCCCGTCGGGTCTCGTGAGCGTCCTCGGTATAGAACGCCTGATCGAAGTGTTCGGGCCACAATATGAGCTGCGACGGATTGGCATCGGCGATCTCGCCGGCGAACAGATCGAGCACCTCGGCGGTAAAGGCATACCATGCCGCCAACGTCGCCGCTGCGTCTCGATCGAGCTCCAAGGGTTGATCCGCACGGAGCTCGGTTGCGGCCGGATACAGGTCGGCAGGAAGCCCTGGCTCGATGTCGACAAAGGCCGCGGCGTCACCGATGGTCGTCAGTCCGATTCTCGCCGATCGGCCGGCGGTGTCGACGACGAGGTCCGCACCGTCGACGCGTACACGCGTCCGTCCGGCCAACTCGGGCGTGGAGAACCCGCCTGGGAAAGCGGTGAGCCGAATCTCGCCGTCGTCGAGATAGCGAATTTTGGCCAGCACATGCTCGGCAACGCGATGCAAGGCATCTCGCGTGGCGACAAACTTTTCGAGATCCGAGATCGGCAGTGGTGTGGTCATGTGAATGCAGTCTTGCAAGTGTGCCGATGTGGTGCACGACGAGGGGACCGCGGCAATGCCACGGTCCCCTCGCGGACTGCATTGGATCAGACGAGCGCGATGATCGGACAGTTGACGATCACACCTGCGGCACCCCACGGTGCGCCACCCGGACCTGTCAGGGCACCCGACTCGCCGAGGTCCGCGACATCCGAGAACTGGGTGACTTGTCGCGGTGTCTCACCCGGCGCCCACTCGCTCAAGAAGACATCCCACAGCGGGCTGTAGCGACCCTGGTTCGGCATCCAGGCCAACACGTTCAGCGGGTCTCCTTCGCCCAGGAGCGCCGAGTTGAGACCTTGTCGTTGCGGGTTGGTTGCGCCGGTTGGGCCGTTGACGAACGCGGCCAGCGACGTTCGAGCTTGATCCGTGCCGTCCTGGCCGACTGTGGGTGCTGCTGCAAGCGCCGGCGCCAGCGTCGCTCCCTCGAGGGCTGCGGCAAGCTCGATCGTCGAATCGGTCGAGACGTACAGCACCTTTTCGCCGCGCGAGAAGCCATTGGTCAGCTTCAGGTCGACGGTGCCGGCGGACTTGTCGATATGCACGACCTTGTCATGCAGTCCGGTGGCGTTGGCGATCTGCGGGGCATTGAGGACCGTTCCGTCGGGGAGTTGGATCAGCGGCGTGTAGCCGGCCTCACCTACCGAACCGGCGTGGACCTCGACCGGCGGGAACCCCGTGCCGGGAGTACCCACCACGACTCGGGCCGGCGAGAAGTCGACCGTGGCCGGAAATACCCACGTGCCATTGTTTTCACCGACCCGCATCACTGCGGATGTGCCACGGACGTTCTGCAACTTGTCCGACGTGTTGACACCGAACTTTGCTGCTGCATTGCTGTCACTGGCGTCGATGATCACGAACCACAAGTCGCGGCCGTCCGTCGTGACGCCATGCCGCAACGGAAACGTTGCCGTCTGGTCGGCGTTCACATGAACGCTCGACAAGAAGGTGCGGCTGCTCTTGGCCGAGACATTGGCCGATGGTGCGATGCCAAGCACCGCGACTGCGGCACAGCCGAACGCGAACACGCGATGGCGTTTCATTGATGACCCCTTTTCAATTGGTGGACTCCGACGGTCCGAAGGACCGCTGCATCTCTGTCGGCCAATTGAGCGAAGCGTTACAACGCGAACGCGGAATTACTTGATCGCCAACGCGTTGGGTGGAGTGGCGACGCCGTGTGGAATGTTGAGCGGAGCGGACACGAACAGGCACGAGTAACGTCCGTCGGCGGCGCAGTCGGCGGCAAGTGCCGCCAGGTCGAACAGTTCGCCAAGGGGGATGCCGAGCATCGGTAACAACATCGAGTGGGCAAACAGCTCGTGCATCCGCTCGGGATGGTTGGCCCTCACCTCGGCCACGTGATCGACGTCCTGACCTGTTCCGGGCGGCCACACTTCGACACCTGGGTTGTCGGCACCGATGGCCGCGATGTGCAGGTCCCACAAGAATTCGGCAGTCCCTTCGCCCGACGGGAGACCCGGCGCCTTCATCGTGGCACGATCCGACAGTTCAACGCGTTTGGCGGTGTCGGTCGATGTCTCGTACCACTCCGTCCAGCCTGTGCGCATCAGCAACACGTCGCCGGGTTCCACCGGCGATCCCTGTGCGTCGAGCGTGCCGAGGATGTCGTCGTGTTCGATCACGTCGGACTCGGCGTACTGCAACGGTCGACCCTGAGATGCCCGCCAACGGCCGACGTCGCACAACACGGCACGTCCGGCAATCCCGCGCCGGGCCCAATGGTCGACGCCGTGGTCCTCGTCGAGGGCACCGTCGTAGTAGCCGTTCGGAATGTTCTTGATGTGGCGGAAGCCGTCCCACTGCGACGACGATTGGGTGTTCCATTGGTGCAACAGATCGTCGTGGCCGGTGGCGCGGTCGAGGACTTCGTGCACGTGACGAGACCGGCCGAACAGCGGCGGGTTCGGCAGATCTGCGGACCAGTTGAGAGCGAACACCGCCCCACGCGTCACCAGTCGCGCTGCGGCAACCAACTTCTCCGCCGTCATCAGGTTGAGGCAGCCGAAGTAGTCAGGCCCTCCAGAGCCCATCATTCCCCAACTTGCCGGCAGACCGTTCTGCTTGGGAAGCTCGCGATACAACGGCAACGGTGTCATGTGCGGCATCGTATGTCTCGCATCACGCGGGTCGAGGATGCCACGATGACGGCCGTGACGAATCTGGTTGCAGGTGACGACGGGCACGACCGCTGCTCGTGGGGAGCTTCGACTCCCGACTACGTCGCCTATCACGACACCGAGTGGGGTGTCGGCGTTGCCGACGATCACCGGCTGTTCGAGAAGCTGTGCCTCGAAGGTTTCCAGTCCGGCCTGTCGTGGTTGACGATCCTTCGCAAACGCGCCAACTTTCGCGTCGCGTTCGCCGGCTTCGACCCGCGCCTCGTCGCCGACTTCGACGAGAACGACGTCGACCGCTTGCTCGGCGATCCGGGCATTGTTCGACACCAAGGCAAGATCCGCTCAACCATCAACAACGCGTCGCGAGCCCTGGATCTGATCGATGAGTTCGGGTCGATCGCCGAATACATGTGGCCGAACGCCACGTTCGAGGCACCACCGACCCAGGTGCACGCGTTGACCCCGACCTCGACCGCGATCTCCAAGGATCTGAAGAAGCGCGGCTGGACGTTTGTCGGCCCCACCACGGTCTACGCGTTCATGCAAGCGATGGGCCTCGTCAACGACCACGCCGAAGGCTGTTGGGTGCGACAACGATCCGAGCAGGCCCGTCGCAAGGTCTACCGGCAATATGGAGCAAGGCGATGAATGACTTCGATCGTTTCGGGGCGATGAGCTTCGATTGCTACGGCACCCTCATCGACTGGGAGACGGGTATCGCCAATGCCCTGCGACCGTGGGCCGCGCGCAGCGGCCTCGAGCTCGATGACCAGGTGGTGATCGCGGCGTATGGTCACCACGAGAGCCACGTGGAAGACGACATGCCCGGCGCGCTCTACCCGGTCATCCTCGGCGAAACCTTGCGTCGGGTAGGAGTCGACCTGGGAGCCGAGGTGACAGACGCCGATGCCGAATCTTTCGGTCAGTCGGTGAAGGATTGGCCGCCGTTCTCCGACACCGTCGACGCGCTGCGCAGACTGTCGACCCGCTACAAGCTGATCATCCTCAGCAACATCGATCGCGCTTCGTTCGCCGCAAGCAACAGCAAACTCGGCGTAACCTTTGACTCGATCATCACTGCGGAGGATGTCGGTTCGTACAAGCCACGGCGCGGCCACTTCAACCGGTTGTTCGAAGAGATCGAGCGACTCGGCGTTGCTCGCCAGCGACTGGTTCACGTTGCCGAGAGCCTGTTCCACGATCATCAGCCGGCCGCCGAGCTCGGATTGCCGTCGGTGTGGATTCACCGCCGTCACGAAAAGGGCGGCACCGGGGCGACCGCTACACCATCGGGCGAGGTTTCACCCACATGGGTTTTCACGTCGATGGCAGAGTTCACCGACGCCGCCGTCGGGGAGTAAAGCGCGCTGAGCTCGCCGGCGACGATCGCCAACCGCTCGCGCACACCGGCTGGCTCGAGCACCTCGACGAGGGCGCCAAGGCCGGCGAGTTCTCCAGCAACCGAATGCTCGCTGTGACTGCGGATCTCGACCTCGACTCTGCCGTCGTCGATGGCCATACCAATGCGCAGACGCGTGCCCACCGAATGGCGCAACCATGACATGGCTCGCCGATCGATCAGGGCGCGTACCACCACCGGTGTGCGCACCAGCTCGACCTCTGTCGTGATCATCTCCCACGCGTCGGCGAGCTCGAATCCAGGCGGCCGGACGACCGGGTCGTCGGTGGCCTGCACCGACTGAATGCGATCGATCCGAAATGTGCGTCGCCCTGCTTCGGTGTCGGCGACGAGGTACCACGACCCACTCTTCGTTGCGAGGCCGAGTGGATGCACCGTGCGGCGGGTTGGTGGACCTTCGCGGCCTACATAGCCGAGCACGATCTGACGGCCGGCGATGACGGCAGTCTGAACCGCGTCGAGATGCACTGGCGTCGGTCGCTCGACACGGCTGCCGCTCCATCCGGTCGCATCGTGAACCACGGCTGCCGAAGCAGCCTCGGCACGCTCGCGGAACGGTTCGGGAAGCGCACGCACCAGCTTGCGAAGAGCAGCTCGTAGCTCCGGTGTCGTCGCTCGCGGGCCGGCCAGCAGGAACAGCGCCTGCGCCTCCGATGCTGTGAGCCCGGTCAGGTCGGTGCGGCCATCGCCGGCCAACCGCCAACCCCCGTTACGACCCTGCATCGAGTACACGGGCAAACCGGCCACACCGAGCGAATCCAGATCGCGTCGAGCGGTCCGTTCGGAGATCTCCAGTTCAACGGCGACCTCTGCAGCGGTGACATGGCCCTTGGTCTGCAGCATCAACAAGATGGCGACAAGCCGGTCAGCACGCATGCCGAGATGTTCCCACACAAACAGGACAGTACGTGGCCTGTTTCAGGGCGCATCATGCGGGCATGACAACAGAAACGATGTCCTCAACAAAATCCGGCTCCCATCGGCTCGCCGATCCTCGACCGCTCTTCGCCACCGCAGTTCAGACCGCTGTGCCGGTGATCGCCTCCGTGCGACCCGATCAGCTCGACTTGCCCTCGCCCTGTGTCGAATACGACGTCAAGGAGCTGATGGCGCACCTCGTGTTCGTATTGCACCGTGTCGCTGCGCTCGGTCGCGGCGAAGAGGCGTATGCGCCCAATTCGATGGCCGACGCTGTCGGCGAGCACGACGACTGGGTTGGCGATTGGAAGGCCGCAGCTACCGAGGTCGACGCAGCGTGGGCTGACGACGCCAAGCTCGAATCCATGGTCGTACTGCCGTGGGCAACGATGACCGGTGCCGAGATGCTGGGCATGTACGTCAGCGAGATCACCACGCACACGTGGGACGTAGCGACGGCAACTGGACAGCATCCCGACTGGAACGAGGCAGTGTGCCGGTTGGCGCTCGAGTCGATGCACCGCGACCTGCCGATGCCCGACCGGGCTCCGATGTGGGACGAGTTCAAGGCCCACGCTCCGGCCAACTTCCAATTCGATGCACCGTTTGCCAACGCGGTCGCCGTGCCACTCGACGCCCCGCTGATCGATCAGCTCGTCGGCTGGACGGGCCGCCAGCCCTGACCGGCTACCTCATCGCCCACCCCTCACTTCGGTGGCCCGGCTACTGCTGGGCCACCGACGTGGACGTTCCCCAAGTATCGGACAACACATACCCGCTGGGCCACGGATCAGCACCGTCGACGAAGTAGTGATGCAGGCCGGTGATCCACGCACGACCGCGGATCGTTGCCTCGATCGCCGGGAACGAACCAACCGTCGTCTCACCGACGATGGTTCCGTGAAACTCGGAACCGATGATCGACGAATGGGTCAGTCCGCCTCCCACGTGTAGCACGCCGCGCGCATGCAGCACCGCCATGCGGGCCGTGGTGCCGGTGCCGGTCGGTGAGCGATCGGACCGGCCCGGCGAAACGATGCATGTGTTGCGCGCCCTGACCCGATTGCCTTCGTTCGTCAACGGTCCGGCGAATTGCACGATCGACACGTTTTTGATGTCGGGCGATTCTGGGTGCACGACCGGATGCTGTTCGCGGGCAGCCACACGAATCTGCTCACCGAGCACCGCCAGGTCACGGGCCTCGTCGGGAACGACCTCGAACCCGAGAGCAGCGGCATCGACGATGGCATAGATCATGCCGCCATAGGCGATGTCGATGATGATCGATGTGCTGAGGCCGGCAACCTCCAGTGGCGCGTCGAGAGCGAACGCGAACGCCGGGACGTTCTTCAACGTAACGCTGAGACATTTCCCGTCGCGACATTCGGCGACGATGTCGACCGGCCCAGCCGGCATGTCGAGTCGAAATCTCGTCTCCGGCTCGACCATGGCGATGACGCCCGTTTCCAACAACACCGTGGCGATGCACATCGTGTTGGAGCCCGACATCGGTGGATACTCGGTCGGCTCCATGATGATCGCGCCGGCTGCACAATCATCGCGTGTCGAGGGCACGATCAGATTGACGTGGCGAGCCACCGAACCACGCGGCTCGCAGATCAAGAGCCGGCGGATGTCATCGTGGTCGCGTTCGAACGCCAACTTCTTGGCCATCATCGTGTCGCCCGCCGGCGGCAGCACCCCGCCCGTGATCACGTCGCCTTGCTCGCCTTCGGCATGGCAGCCGACAACAGCAATGATCCGTTTGCCCGCCATCACGTCTGCCCGTATCCGCTCAGTGTTTCTTACCGAGCGCCGCTTTCAACGCCTCGAGATCTTGGGAGCCGAACACCACCCTGTTGTTCGTCGCCACGTAGACGAGATCGAGATCGACACCGGCCTCGGCGACCGTTCGAGCGAGGTCGGCCAATGCACCAGGACGGTCTTCGACATCGACCACCACAACTTCGCGCTCGCGGGTGATGACGGCCTGATGGGTGATGGCCAGCGCGTGCCTGGCAGCTTCGGCATGAGGCACGAGAATGTGCAACTCGGCACGGTCGCCCATGCCCACACATGTTGCCGCGGCGAGGTTGACACCGGCATCGCTGATTGCCGCAGCAATCTTGGCAAGCGCGCCCGGACGGTTGTCGACCTCGATGACCAAATCCATCGCCATGAACTACCCCCTGTGAGTCGTGGCCGTGATTCTGTCACTCCCGGCGAGCCCTGTCGCCCCCCGTAACGCTGTATTCCTTGCGGCCGCGACGGTCCGATCGAGTTTCGTCACTCGCGATTCGCAGGGGTGCGCTGTGAGCCCAGTGTCGCCGCCCGGCGCACGTTGGGGCTCACATGTGAACGGCCTACGACCAAAGTCTGATCATTGATGGCCAATCCACGATGCAGTCAGCTGCGAACGAGCGCTATCCACGGCCGCTGTCGCCGGGACCAACTATCGGAGGGAACACATGAACGAGGAAATATCCACGACGAGCAGCCCCGGCCTACGCCGGCGGAGGCGATCCATTCTGGTGACCGGGGGCGTCGCCCTCACAGGCCTGGCGGCCACGTTCGTGATGTATGGCGTCACCGCGTCTGCGTCGACCAGCGCCACAGCGACGCCGTCACGACCGATCCGTGCCGACCAGACCGACGGCTACGGCGACGGAAAGCTGGTGACCTTCACGTACGGCCAGCAATACCAGTGCGTGCACGAGCCAGGCGATGACCGAAACGGCAACGGCATCCCTGCGGACCGTGATCCCGCCGAGTTCCAGACTCCCATCTGCGAAGTCGGTTTCGGCACCAAGATCGGTCTCGACCCGGCCGGTGCGCCGACGACCGAGACCGAGCCGCTGTACGTGATCGTGCCGTTCTTCGATGCCGACCACGACGGCGAAGCCGCCGGCGGACTGGCCTCGACGCTCAAGAGCATCTTCGGCTTCGTCCCGGATGCCTTCGACCCGACGCCCGGCGTTCCGGTGCAGTGCCCGGAGCCCGGTGGAAATCTCACCGCCCAGAAGGGTGCGTTCGGCACATGCACCATGCACCCGACGCAGATCGATTACGCCCAGTTGTTGAGCGAAGTGCGGCCCGATCTGTTCGCCGGCCTGAAGAACCTCAACCTGCCGTTGGTCAACCACAGTCACATCATCGATGGCAAGAACTTCGATCCGATCTGGTGGCAGCTCAAGATCGTGCTCGTCACCGATCCGTCGGTGTGGCCGGATGTCAACGCCACGACAGGACTGCGCTCCGTTGCAGACATCACGAATGCTCAAGCTGCAGGAAAGGCGCTGGCGACGATCAACAGCAACTTCTTCCTGTTCTTCGGCTCACGCGAAATGCAGATGCCAGGCATGTGAAGTCGTGACAACGACGTCTTGAAGCAAAAGATACGGAGTGGCCCCGGTTCTGCCGGGGCCACTCCCGCGTCTCGCGCCGACTTGTCTGTACGGTGGTGAGTCGGCAGGATGGATGGATGACCTCGAGGCACGCCGGCAGATGAGAGCACTCGTGACGATCGCAGTCGTGTCACTACTGGGCGGCTGCACGTTCGGGCCAAGCACCGCCGCGACAAGCACGACGGCGACGCCCCCGACCAGCACCACGACAACCAGCACGATCCCGCCGACGACGACCAGCACGATCCCGCCGACGACGACGCCGACCACCACCACGACGACGCTTCCTCCCACGACCACCAGCACCACGATCCCGTTGGTCACCGAGGGCGCAACGATCATCGTCGCCAATGCGTCCGGGGTCACCGGGGCAGGCGCGTTGCTCGGTCAGGAACTCGGTTCCGTCGGCTTTCACGTCTTCGACGTGACCAACTCCGCCGGCGTCGAAGAACGTCTCGACGTCAGCAAGGTGTACTTCTTACCGGCCGGCGCCGATGTCGCCGCCTCCATCGGTCGGGCGATGGGCGGCATTCTGGTCGCGCGAATGCCGGTGCCAGTTTCGATCACGGGTGGGCCCGCAGCACTCGGCGACGCAACGGTGGTCGTGATGTTGGGCAAGGACCTGGCCAAGAACAAACCGATCCTGCCGGGTACCTGACACCCAGATCTACACATCGTTCCTTCACGGCACGCCAGCTTCACCGTGCAGCTAGGTTGGCTTCGTGGCTCGCATGCTCGCCGGTGCTCAACTGATCGCCGAAGGTCGCGCAGCCGCTCCGCCGGCGGCCCCACCCACTGCATTCCTGCGAGGCAAGGGCGCGCGGTCGGAGACTGAATACAAACAACGAAGTCGCGACGAAGGCCGCGTGATGTACCACATGCATGTCGGGCTCTCGACGTGGGCTGCGACCGAGGCCGCGCTTGTCGAGGTCAGCGCCGGTCTGGCCGATCATGGTCACTCGGTCGATCGCTTCGGGCTGGCGTTCGACAGGGCGATGGGAGTGCCCGAGACACAGCGTCATCTCACCGTCAAGGAGACCGGACCTCGGATCGGCCCCGACGAGTGGCGGCGACTTGGTGAGGCCGCGCCGATCCAGCCGCACCTCGGGGACTACATGATCGGATTCCCCGCAGGGTTCCAGAACACCTTGCGCGCCCTGTCCGCAGGTGTCAACACGATCGGTAACGTCGGGCAGTACACCGCCTACGACCTGTTGGGCGGTTCGGATGAGGTCCTCGTCACCGAGGAGACCGTTCGGGCCCTCGCCGCGATCGGTGCACTGCGAATGCACGGCGCGCTGGCCCACTCGAACCTGGAGGACGGGTCCGCCACACAGGCATCGCACTTCGGTGCCTACGTTGGTTGGGCGGCGCTCGAGATGTACGTCGTCGAAGATCTGATCGGGGCACGGTTGGCGCATTGCTTCGGCAACACGATCCAGCGTCCGGAATGCCGCGCCGTCGTGCACTTTGCGCTCGACGATCTACGCAATCGCGATTCGATCGGATCGATGATCTACGGCAACACGGTCGATCATCGACCGGGCGATCGGGCCGGCAACACGGTGGCGGTGACGGAGCAGTTGATGTGCGACATCGCGCTGCAACTGAGGCGACCAACCGGCCACGCCGTCAACCCCGTGCCGTTGACAGAGGCAGAGCGGATTCCGAGCGCATCGGAGATCGTCGAGATCCATCTGCTGGCCCGCGAAATCGAGAAGGATGTGCGCACGTCACCAGACCTTTACAACTGGGCGCATCTTGAACGGCTCGGTTCCATGACAGCGGCGTACGCGATCGAGTTTCGCAATCGAGCGCTCGCTGTGCTGGCGACCGACGGTGTCGATGTCGACGACGCTGCGCACGTGTTGCTCGCGCTGCGGCGTACGACGATGGCGGACCTCGAGCGACGGGTCGACCTCGTCGCCGCGAACGAGATCACCGAACTGGAACCATGGAAGGCCTCGCACGTCCGAACGCTCGCCGAACGGCTGAATGCGATCGCTCCGCGTCTTGACGGCAGACGGGTCGTGCTCGCTGTGCTCGAGGTTCACGACCTCGTGCGCGACGCGCTTGCCCGTGTGCTCCCGACCGCTGGCGCAGAGGTGATCTTGCTCGGCGCGAATGCTCCGATCGACGGAATCGTGCGGGCCGCAATCGAGGAGGACGCCGACGCGATCGTGCTCGGTGTCTACAACGGAAATGCGTTGGAGCTCGGCGAACGTCTCGCCCACGCAGCGCACTGCGATGGCTGGGGCGGCAAGATCTACATGGGTGGGATTCTCAATCAGGACACCGGCCGCGACCTTCCGATCGACGCCCGACCGGGACTCGACAAGCTCGGTGTGCGGTGCGTCGACACCGCCGACGAGCTCTTGCTCCTGCTGGCTCGGGGCTGAACACAGCGCTTTGCTACGTTCCGAGTCGTGCGACTCGGTGCGATGCTCATCGATAGCGACATCGGCAACGACGCGATCTTCCTCAGGGACATGGCCCAATCCCTGGAAGGTGCCGGGTTCGACGGTGTGCTGACCAACGACCACGTCGTCGGCGCACATCCAGATCGCCAACGACCAGGCGAGCAGGTGCACACCTACGACGTGCCGTGCCACGAGCCGCTCGTGTTCCTTTCGTTCCTCGGCGCGGTGACGAGCCGGCTCGAGCTCGCTACGTCGATCATCATCAGCACACAACGCCAGACCGTTCTGTTGGCCAAACAGACCGCTGAGCTCGATCTGCTGACGAATGGCCGGTTACGGCTGGGAGTGGGCATCGGTCGCAATTGGATGGAGTACGAAGCCCTGGAGCAGGACTTTTCGAATCGCGGCCGACGCCTCGAAGAGCAGATTGCCGTGCTGCGTCAACTGTGGACACAGGAGCTGGTGACGTTTGACGGTCACTGGCACCATCTCGACCGCATCGGTGTGAATCCGTTGCCGGCCCAACGACCGATTCCGATCTGGATGGGCTCGTTCGTCGGCAACATCGTCGAGAAGGTCCTCGCTCGAACGGGCCGTCTTGCGGACGGTTGGATGCCGCAGTTCCCACCCGGCGAGCAGCTCGCTGCGGCATTGGAACGGCTCCGCGGATACGCGGCGGCGGCCGGACGCGACCCGAGCAGGTTGGGAATCGAGTGCGGGATGCGCATCAGCAGCGACGACGACCCGCAGAAGTGGATCGACACTGCGGCCGCCTTTCGGGATCTGGGAGCCACGCACCTGCGGGTCTCCAGCATGGGCGGCGGTTATCCCACACCTGGCGAACATCTGGCGGCGTGGATTCAATGGCATGACGCCGTGGCCCCGATCGTCGGCAACTGAGGAGTCCACATCGATGACAACCATGACCGTTGCCGGCCAAGTCCAACGGGTGTTGAAGCCCATCCAACAGTTCGTCCGCGGTTGGACGACAGGACCACCTGCCGATCGGCTGGCCGTTGATCTCGGCCTGCAATCAGGATCCGATCTGTGGATCGTCGGACGTGCCGGCGTGCTGGGAGACGGCGATGCGGATGTCGCCGCTGCTGGTCTCGCGTTTCTCGCACCCGGGCGAGTTCGACGGGCATGGGAATCGCTGCCCGATGGTCTCACCCACCGTCAAGTCGCCGATGCCTATGCCGCATTGTGCTGCAGGTGGGGCTCGACCGAGCTGGCCAAGTTCGACCAGGCGCGCATGACCCGGCTCGATGTATTGGGCCGGCGAATCGCTGAAGCAGCAGACGCGTCGATCGGGACGGTTTTCGCCGGTTGGCGCGCCCAACCGCAGCCCGACGACGTCAACGGTCGGGTTGCGCTGACCATGCACGTCCTGCGCGAGATGCGCGGTGGGGCCCACATCATCGCCGTCAACGCGTGCGGGATCACCCCGCTCGACGCAGTGCTGGCCTCACCTGCCCCTGCGCCACGCAGCGGACCGGCGTGGGCAGAGCATCTCGGCTGGACCGGTCCGTTCGCCGACCCAGCGCGACATCGAGAGGCGCGAGCCGAAGCGGAACGTGTGACCTCACGGATCGTCGAGCCGATCTACGGTTCGTTGGGCGAGCCTGCGCTCGAGGAGTTCGCCGAACTGGTCGAGACGACCCGCAATGCGATCGAAATGTAGCGTGCCAGATCCGACGTGGTCGTCAGTTGCCGGTCTCGAGACAGGCGAGCATGTCGAGCAGTTCGGCGGGTTGCCCTGTCTGGTGGTTCAGCGTCAGCGAACCGCCGTGGGCCAGCAGGATCTGGCGGGCGGCGAGCAAACCACCGTAGCCACAGCAATCCATGAACGTCATGCCGGCCATTTCGACGACCACAAACTTGCCACGGCGGCCCTCGAGGCACGCGTTCTTCGCTTTGTTGCGGGTGGCGATGTCGAGCTCTCCGCCGATTCGCACGACCCTGTGGGAGCCGTGCTTCGAGACATGAACCGTGAATGACGGTCCGTCGAGGTCACTGCATGACGTCGGCACTCTTTCGATACGCATGTCCCTGGTGCGCACGTGGCGTCTCCTCAATCATTGGGCGCACCAAGGACCGGAGCAACGCGGCTGGAGCGAGACTTCTGCTCCACCGGGGACAATACACCGACGTTGTTGTAGACACAACTGGGTCATATGACCTAGGGCCAGTGAATCACTGCTTCTTGGTGACCATTGGGGGCGGTGGCGGCGGGCGGCGCCTCTCCCACAGAGCGTCGACGTTGATCCTGCCCGCTACCACGGACTCGGCGACCTCGGTGAGGCCACGGTTGTTGCTGCGGGCATACGATCGCAACCGGTTGAACGCTTCGTCCATGTCGACATGCGCGCGCTCCGCGATCATCCCCTTGGCCTGCTCGATCGAGATCCGACTGGTGAGGGCATGCTGCAGGTGTCCCTCGCGGATCGCCGCTTGGCGGGTGGCCTGGTCCTGGATGATCGCGATGCTGGCCACGTCGGCGAGCGCCTGGGCGAGCGCGATCTCGGCGTCGGAAAGGCCGCCCGGTTCGGACATGAACAGGTTGAGGCAACCCAAGGTCAGCTCCTTGAGTCGAAGCGGAACAGCGCACACAGACCCAAGCCCAGCGCTGACGCATTCCGCGGCGAAGCGTGGCCACGGCGAATTCTCTTCGAGACTGGAGCTGCGCACCACGACCCCGGTGTTGTAGCAGTCGAGGCATGGGCCCTCGTCGTTCTGGATCTGGAACAGCTCGAGCAATCCCACCTGCTCGGTCGAGGCCCCGATGACCCTGAGCTGGCGCTGGCTATCGGCCAACAAGATTCCCGCTGCCGCGGCTTCGAGCAGTTCGACGCTGCGCGAGGTGAGCAGGGTGAGGACTTCGATCACGTCGAAGTCGTCGACGAGCGTGTCGACGATCTCTACGAACGTGGTCGCAGTCAGTGCCTGCCTGTTCAAGGCGCGGCGTTCGACATCATCTACCACTGGAGTTGCACCCTTTCTCCCGCATTTTGTCGGTCATCGACACGGTGCAGCCGTCTCGCTGTCGCACATTCAATCGATACTGCTCGCGACCCCACAACCAGGCGTCAACCCAGACCATGTCTCCCACTCTGTCCACAGTGCGGACGGCATGGTCTAGACCGGATCAGGCGCTGCGAAGACGTATTGCCCCAATGATAGCAGACACACCGCATGGTGACCAGGGAGACACCGCGTAAATCTGAGTCGTAGCCCGCTGTCCGGCCACGTCGCAGGTAGGGTTGTTGCGCTGCTCGGTCACGGGTGGCGTGCCCGCTCCAAACCTCGGCTGGTGATTTTTCGGCCGATGGCGAAAGGAGCGAGAGCATGGAAACGATCGCGGTTCGTCCTGATCGTTTGAGCCGCGATCAGATGTCACTCACCGAGGCGGTTCGGCCATCGGCGAGAGAACTCGTGGTGGCGCGGCGGCACTTGCATCTGAAGGCGGTCATGATCGCCGCGTTGGCGGTTTCCAGCTACTGGTACCTCGTCGCCAGCCAATCCTCGGTGATCGGCAAGATCATGGCGACATTGGTGCTCGTCGTCGCCCTGACCGCTGCGGCAACCTGTGTCTTTCACGACGCGAACCATGCCTCGTTCAGCACCTCGCAACTCGTCAACCGTCTCGCCGGTTTCACCGGTGATCTACTCGGCGCAAGCTCGTGGATCTGGAGGTTCAAGCACAACAACTTGCACCACGGCAACACCAACATGGTGGGGTTCGACGCGGACATCGACCAGGCCCCATTTGCTCGCCTCGCGCCGGACCAACCGTGGCGGCCGTGGCACCGTTACCAGCACCTCTACATGTGGGTGCTTTACGGATTCTTGACACTGCAGTGGTTTCTGATCTCCGATTTCGTCGACTTGAAGAACCACGGCATCGGTCGGCAACGCTTCGCCCGGCAGCCACGGCGACGCGATGTCGGCATGATCGCATTCGGCAAGGTGCTGCATGCCGGGTGGGCGATTGCCCTGCCATTGGTGTATCACCGATGGTGGGTCGTGCTGACGTTCTACCTGGCCATCTCTTGGACCGTTGGACTGCTACTGGCGACGATGTTCCAACTTGCACATTGCGCAGAACCTGCAGACTTTCCGTCAGCGGACACCCCCCGTCGCGGGCCTGACTTCATTGCCCACCAACTGCGAACCACCGTCGACGTGCACTGTCGCACCAGGATCGGCGCCGGGGCGTTGCACTGGCTGATGGGCGGTCTCGACTACCAGGTCGAGCATCACCTGGCTCCGCGCCTGCCGCACACCGTCTACCCACTCGTTGCCAGGCGACTGAACCTGGCCTGCAACGCGTGCGATCTCACGATCCACAGCCACGCCACACCGTGGCAGGCCGTCCGCTCGCACGCCAGGTGGCTGAAAGCGATGGGCACACGTCCCGAGAAATCAAGGTCATGACGATGGCCTCGGCGCGAAGCCATGGCCATCGTCGTGACCCGGTGCCTGTCGCCGTTGGGGACGGGTAACGACGAGACAGGATCGTTTGGACAGGTGACTTCCGCAGTGCTGATCGCACTGCTCGGTGCCTGGCCTCCTTTGTGGAAATCGGTGTGTGGCGGGTCTAATACCGCAATCGGAGACGGTCTAAACATCCCATGCCGAATTAATTCCAGGGCCATGTACCACCGGCTGAACAGCGATGGCGGCCGCGGCACCTAACGTATCTGCGAAGACACCGATCACGCTGCACATTCAGCCAACAGGAGGAACCACTTGACTGAGATGGGAAACCAGGATGCGCTCACCGTCGACAACGGCTCGGATGGCGCAATCATCGTGCACGGCGATATCGATGTCGCCGGTGGTCCGATCCTCGACGCCGCGATTCACAATCGCGAGAACGACGGCCCGGTAGTGATCGATCTCAGCGATGTCTCCTTCATCGACTCATCGGGTTTGCGAAGTCTTCTCGGCGCCAGCCGCCGGGCACGGGCTCGTGGCGCGAACGTTGTTCTTCGCGACGCTGGTTCCGAGGTGCTGCGCCTCCTCGAGATCACCGGCACCACCGAGCACTTCTCCATCGAGACCAGCCGTGGTTGAGCCAGCCGTGGTTGAGCCAGTCGTTGTCGGTCCGGTCTCGCTTCGGTTACCGCCCGATCCTGCGCTGTCTCGTGTTCTTCGTTTGGCTGCCAGCGGAATCGCCGGCATGGCCGGATTCACCGTCGACCAGATCGACGACATCAAGATCGCCGTCAGCGAAGTGCTGTTGGCGCTCATCGAACACGGTGGCGGTCAATCAATCGAGGTCGAGTTCGCCATTGAGCAACATTCATTTACTGTGCGCGGGCATACCGCCGTCACGTCATTCGACGCTGAGCACCCCGATCTACTGCTGTGTCGCACTGTGCTCGCGGGGGTATGCACCGCGCACGGCATCGAACTGGTCGATCATCAAGCTCACATCTGGGCAGCAGTTGCCTACGCCCCGATCACGTGAACGCGCTCTCCAGCCAGTCTGAAAATGAAGAACGCTGGCTGCGTGAATCGTTCGATCGGTTCTCGACGTACCGAGACAAGAACCTGCGCGACGAGATCGCCGAGCACACCTCTTGGTTGGCGACCCGTGGGGCGCGCCGATTTGCTGATTGCGGCGAGCCTTTCGACGATCTCGTACAGGTTGCGCGCATCGGCCTGCTCAACGCCATCGACCGGTTCGACCCATCGCACGGCGTTCCGTTCGGCGCCTACGCAACCCCAACGATCATGGGCGAACTGCGCCGCTACTTCCGTGATCACACATGGGGAGTCCACGTCTCGCGTCGCGCCAAGGATCTGCGTCCCGCAGTCAACGCCTCTGTCGAGGCGCTCCAGAAGGAGCTGCGGAGATCACCGCGAATCTCGGAGATCGCGGAGCGGATGAAGATTCCCGAGGAGGCGGTGATCGAGGCGCTCGAGGCCAACAACGCCTACCGCGCCCACACGCTCGATCAGACGGGCAGGAACACGCCCTCGGTCGAGTCGAATCTCGATGCAATCTTGAATCGTGAGGTCATTGCCGGTCTGCTCGACCGACTTCGTCCCCGCCAACGCCAGATCCTCTACTTGCGGTTCTTCGAGGAGCTCAGCCAAGCTCAGATCGCCGAAAGGATCGGAACCAGCCAAGTCCACGTCGGACGGTTGATCGCCTCGAGCCTCGCACAGCTTCGTGACCTTCTTCAGCAAGACCAGCAAGGATCTGCCTGAGGGTGGCCGCTGCCCGAGTTTGAGCCCTGAACGGCATGGGTACAAGGAATCATGCCGCTGAGGTGCAGTGGCGCACCAAGGAGCCACCGATGGCGTCATCCACGAAAGCGAACAAGGGCGGCGCGGCCGTGCTGCTCGATCGCAGCCGCAACATCAGTTCGTCGCGACGCGCATCGTTCACCGTGCCGACACTTTCCGGCGAAGACGGCGCGTTGGTCGCCGAGATCTTGCAGCAACGTCTGGTCAGCCTGCTGGACCTCGGGCTCACCTTGAAGCACATCCACTGGAATGTCGTCGGTCCCAACTTCATCGGCGTGCACGAGATGCTCGATCCTCACTACGTGGGCGTGCAAGCGATGATCGACGAGCTCGCAGAGCGGATCGCGACGCTCGGTGGCGTCCCCAGCGGCCTTCCCGGCCGGCTGGTCGGCGATCGCACATGGACGGACTACCAGCTCGATCGTGCCGATTCGCTATCGCATCTCGGGGCCTTGGACGTCGTCTACAACGGAGTGATCAGTGACCATCGGGCGGCGATGGCAGCTGCAAGCAAGCTCGACCACGTTTCGGAGAGTCTCCTCACCGATCAGACCGGCAGCCTCGAAAAGTACCAATGGTTCGTCCGCTCCCATCTCGCCGATTGGGCAGGTGGGATGGCCAACGCCGGCGCAGTGTCGGCAATGGACGCGGCCAGGGCGGTGGCCGCCAAGAGCAGCCGCAACGCGCCACGAAACAGCGACCGGCTTACCAAATCCACCACGACCAGATCCAACGTCAAGAAGGGAAGCTCATGATCCCCCGAATCGTCAAACGCCGAATTCGCCCCATGTGGCTCGCTGCCGCCGCTTCGGCCGCGTGGGTCAACCGCAAGGATGTCATGAGGTGGACCGAGTTCTTACGACGGGCCATTCGGCAACGTCAGACCCGGCCGTTGGCCGACTGGATCACTGAGGCCAAGGTGCGCGCCGCCGTCACATCGGATCCGGTGTTGCGTCGCGACCCGGCGCTGAAGGATGTTGCTGTTCGCGATGGGGTCGTCACGTTGATGACCAACACCGCGGCGTGGCCGAATTCGGAAGCCCACGTGCGCAAGCTCACTAAGATCAAGGGCATTGCCGACGTCACTGCGCTCACCCTTGCCGATAGCTGAACTCGAGTAGTCGTGGCGTCGACTCATCGTTGGGGCGAGCAGACGCAGAAGGCCATCGACAACTTTCCGGTGTCGGGCGAGCGAATACCCCAACCGATGATCGAAGCACTGGCGATGATCAAATCGGAGAGCGCTCGCGTCAACAGCGAACTCGGCACCATCAGCGAGTCGATGGGTTCAGCGATCCGACAGGCCGCTGACGAGATCGTGGGCGGCGAGATGGCCGATCAGTTCCCGGTCGACGTGTTTCAGACGGGCTCGGGCACGAGCACCAACATGAACATGAACGAAGTCATCGCCAATCGTGCGGCAGAGCTGCTTGACGGCACTGTTCATCCCAACGACCACGTCAACGCATCGCAGTCGTCGAACGACACCTTTCCTTCGGCAGCGCGCCTGGCTGCGGTGCTGCAGCTGACCACGACCCTCCTACCCGCTCTCACATCCCTGCGGGCGTCCCTGCTCGATCTCGCCCACCGACACCAAGACACCGTCAAGATGGCACGAACTCATCTGATGGACGCCGTGCCGATCACGTTCGGTCAGGAGGTCAGTGGGTGGGCGCGGGCAGTCGAGTTGGCGTCCGAGCGCATCGAGGCCATGCTTCCCCGACTTTCCGAGCTCCCCATCGGCGGCACCGCGGTCGGCACCGGCCTGAATGCACGCCGCCGCTTCGGCTCGATGGTTGCCCAGCGACTGAGTTCTCGGACGGGTCACACCTTCACCGAGGCAGCCAACCACTTCGAAGCTCAATCGAGCCAAGACGCGATGATCGAGGCCGGCGCGACCTTGAAAGTTGTCGCCCTCTCACTGCACAAGATCGCCGGCGATCTGCGGTTACTGGGCTCCGGTCCCAACGGCGGCCTGGGTGAGATCGTGTTGCCAGCATTGCAGGCGGGAAGTTCGATCATGCCCGGCAAGGTCAACCCTGTGATCCCAGAGATGGTTCAGCAGGTGGCAGCGCAAGTCGTCGGCAACGATGCAACGATGACGTTCGCGGCGACCATGTCGACGCTGCAGCTCAGCACCGCCATGCCGATCATCGCACGCAGCCTGTTGTCGTCCATTCAGCTCCTCGCCAATGCGGCGACGCTGCTCGATGCGAAATGCATCCGCGGCCTCGAGGTGGATCGCGAGCGGATGAGACACAATGCGGAACGGTCCCCGGCCATTGTCACCTTCCTGGCGCCACGCATCGGATACGACGCGGCATCGGAGCTTGTGCACCAAGCGCAGCAACAGGGCGTTTCATTGGCCGAACTCATCGAGCAGCAAGACGTCGGCACAGCGCCGATCGGCGACGTTTTGCTCGCCATGACCAAGCCTGCCGATTAGTCGCCCAGAAAGTCGACACAGACCAGCGCCAGGTCGTCGAACCGCTGCGTGACCGTTGCCGCGAGTTTTTCGACGAAGTCCTGCGGAGGCAGGTTGGCGTGCGAGGCGGCGAGGTCGGCCAGCCGGGTCAGCCCGACGTCGAGATGTTCGCGGCGCCGCTCGCCAGACCGTCGGTGAACATCAACACGCGGTCCCCGGGGTGCACATCGATCGAGCTCGACTCGTAGTTCTGGCCCTCGAAAAAGGCCAGCGGCACTCCTGGCCGTTCGGCGAGATATGTCGAGCTCCCATTGGCCACGATCAGCGGCGAGAAGTGACCGGCTTGTGCCCACCGCAGAGTTCGCGAGGCGATGTCGAGCACCGCGTAACAGCACGTCACGAAGGGTCCGTCAGCATCGTTGAGCCGTGTCGTCACGTTGTTGGCTCTGATCAAGACGTCGCCAGGCTCGGTGTGCTCGGCCGCGATGGCTCTGAAGATGTTGCGAACCTGAACCATGAACACGGCAGCACTGTGTCCGTGGCCCGCTACGTCGGCGATCACCAGCGCGACGAGGTTCTCGTCGAGGGCGAAGACGTCGTACCAGTCGCCGCCGACAGGTTGGCGCGGGTCTGCCGGCTCGTACACTGCGGCGATGCGCACGCCGCGCAATTCGGGGAGACGTGTGGGAAGCGCTGCGGCCTGCAGCAGGCCGATCGCAGTGATTTCCGCGGCGGCCTGCAGGGCAGCAGCGCGTGATGCCTCCTCTGCGAGGACTACTTCGGTGACATCGCGCGAGGCGGATATGTAGCCATCGCCGAGCTTGGCGACTTGCAGTGTCCAGTACGCCTGCCGCCGCTTTCCGACGAAATCCCCCTTCCAGGAGGTGAGATCTGCGTACTGCACCCGATGGCCCTGATACGGAAGCCCCGTCTCGACCACGTCGCGTAGCCGGTCGAACATGCCCGAACCTCGCCAGTCAGGGTGGATCTCACAGATCAGTTGGCCGACCAGCTCATCGGTGCCGCGCCGCGCGCCCGTCGCGCTCGTGCTGTTGACGAACTCGATGACGAAGTCGACGATCTCACCGTTGTCATCTCGAACCGCTCGGGCGACCGCCACGTTGTCGAGCATCGCGTCGAGCGCCTGCCTGAACTCGACCTGGTGCGCTGCCTGAGTCGCGACGATCCTTGCCAATGCCAAGGTGACCAGCGACGAAACGGTGCCTGCAAGGGTGGTCATTGCCTCTGTGATCGGCCGCGGTGTGGCCCAGCCAACGTGCATCACGCCGACTGCGAGGCCGGCGGGATCGGCGCGCAGCGGCATCGAAACACTCGTTTGTTCCAGCAGGTCCGACCAGGTGGTGTTGGCGGCGGGACGCTTCTCGTCGATGTTCACGCGCCCCGACTGAACGACCAACGCGTTGGTGCGTGCTGCCTCGGCTATCGGGCTGTCGTCTTCGAGCGTCACGCGCGATCCGGTGACGCGCGCTACTTCCTCCGGGCCGAACCCGGCGAGGGCAGCCACGATCAGCAGATCACCCTCGAGCATTGCAACGGTCGCTCGGCCCTCGAACGTGTCGATGAGGAACGAACACACGTAGTGAGCGATCTGTTGCTCGTCGACCGCCGTGGTCAACGACTCCGACAGTTGCATCAGCCGTCGAGCCTGCTGGCGCGGAACGATGTCCTGCGCCGTGTTCCAGTGCCAATCCAATCCGGTCTCCGCTCTGTCGACGCGCTCGGATTGACGAACCCGGTCGAGACGATGAACGAGCAGGATCACTCCCGAAACAGCGGCGACAAAAATACCGATCCCCACCACGTCGGCGCCAGACGACACGTGCCACGACCGCTGCGGTGTTGTGAACCCCCACCACAACGAGATCGAACTGAGCGCCGCACAGACCACGGCCGCACGAATGCCGGCGATGACTGACGCGACGACGCACCCAAGCAACAGCAACGACGTCGGGCGGTACTTGGCAGAGTCCTCGACCGGGCTGAGCACCACGGTGATGATCACAGGAAAGACTGCCCCCACGAAGAACTCGCTGTAGGTCGGTCGACGGTGCGTTCGACGTCCGGAGGGCTGTGAGGGGCCAGACCGTGACCGTGCGGACCATGGCTGTACAGGCACGATCAGCTCAAGAGTTGCCGTAGAAGTCGTTGTACCGGCCCGAGGCGCTGGAGTGCTCGACCGGCTTGTAGACCGGCGCAGATCTCACGTCGCGTGTGGTCATCGTGGAGAGAACGGTCATCGATGGTTCCGATTCTGCCATCGATCGCGACGACGGCATAGCCGGTCAGGTACAGAGGCGAGTCGGCAGACAGGGTCAAGGTCCAAATATCCGCTGCCACCTAGGTCTCCGTCCTGCATACACCCTCGAGAACGTGCGGGAATCGGGACCCATTGCTGCGGCACGATGAAACCTCATCGGGGAGGTTTCGACGGCCGCCACCCGGGGTATCAAGCTGGCCGTGACATGGCGCTTGTGTTGTTTCGACGAGAGCACCGCGCCGCGCGACGGTCGAACCGCGCGCGTCGCGTATCTCGTGACCACGACAGAGGCCCATTGCTAGACATGAACGCGAGCGCGGTCGACCGTGTGCAGGAGACCTTCGAGGCTGTGCCAGCGAGTGCTCGCGCGGCGCGACGGTTCGTCAGCCACACCCTGCGCGCCCATGGCGCAGCGGACAACGTCATCAGCGACTATGCGTTGGTGGTCAGTGAGCTGGCAACCAACATCATCGAACACGGTGACGGATCAAACCTGGTCATCTTCCTGGACGTCGCCGATCCCGACTGGTGGGGAATGGAGGTCGTCGGCGGTGCATCGACGGCGTCGAGTCGGGTACTCGAGCCCTCGTCATGGACAGTGGCCGCCGTTGACGAACCTTCCGGTCGAGGACTTGGCATCGTTCGGCACTTGATGGACGAGATCGTCCTCGATGCGTCCGACGGTCTGGTCAGCGTCCGTTGCCGCAGGCGCAAACTCGACGCGTCGTAAAACGAGAGGAGCGACCGCCGAAACGGTCGCTCCAAACTTCACTTGTTGCGGCACGCCGCCGTCCTCATCAGACGTTGGCGATGACCGTCGACTGCCGGGCGTAGCGGGGCAGCATCATGGCTGCGAGCACGACCACGACGCCAATGAACACTGCCACCCAGGCCATCGACGACTCGAGCGCAAGTGTCCGCTTGAACGACTGCGTCTGGACGGCGCCGACGAAGCCGGCGATGCCGAGCACCGCACCGAAGAACACCTCACCGCTGCGCGAGCGGGTTGCCGCGCTCAGCAGCAAGGCACCACCGATTGCGATCTCGATGAGGCCGAGCGTCGTTGTGTGGGTGAAACCGAGCACCTGGACAACAGGAAGCGACATCGGCCCATCGAAACCACCGCGAACGATGGCGATCAGACCGGTGACGAGGATCACCAGACCGGCGATGCCGGCAATGATTGAATCGGGAGCAAAGCGCGATGCGTAGGCCGTGCGTACCTGGCCGGCGGAAACCGGGGCCGGGACGACGACCTGCTCGACAACTGGAGCGGCCTGGACAACTTGGGCGGCCGGTACTACACCGGGGGCGGCCGGTACGACGACCTGGCCACTGGCCGGGACATCGACCACGGTCGCTACCGGCTCCTGGACGAAGATATCGCTGCGCTCGTGGAGGGGACCTTCGGTAAACGACATGCTGTTTTTCTCCTTCGGAGATTTGATAACACCTCTCAGCGGGGTGCTGAGCGGACATGCGCATTCGTGAATACCCGATGCTCTGCGTCTCTAAACCAAACAAGCCTCCGCTGCAGTGGCGCAAGTAGGCTACGACCGTGAGCACCCAGGGCCGCCGATGAACGCTGGGCAGCACCCGCTCGCCGACAGTATTATCGGTGTGCGCCTCGACCAGCGACAACGGCTGTTGATCGCCGCTCCGCTGGGGATCGTCGCAGCCGTCGTCATCTCATTCTTTTGTCCATGGCAGCTGGCAGTCCTCGCAGGGTGGGATGTCGCCGCGATTTTCCTCGTCGGCTCCGTGTGGACGTTCGTCGCGGTCCTCGACGCATTTGCTACAGAGCGCGTGGCAACTCGCGAAGACAACAGTCACGCGTTGGTTGACTTCGTCATCGTCGTCGCCTGCCTGATCAGCCTGATCGGTGTCGTGGCCGGCCTCGCCCACGCCCGCGGCCACTCCGGAGCCGTGTCCTCGTTGCTCACCGGCGACGCGGTGTTCACCGTGTTCCTGTCATGGTTCACGGTCCACACGCTGTTCGTCCTGCGCTACGCCCGCCTCTACTACGGCGACATCCCGGGCGGAATCGACTTTCTTCCCACCGATGACCCTCCCGAGGTCTACAGGCCGGACTACATGGATTTCGTGTACGTCGCTTTCACCATCGGAATGACGTTCCAGGTGTCCGACACCGGAATCGCTGCCAGCCCTATTCGCCGCGCCGTCATTCGCCAGGCGTTGTTGTCGTACATCTTCGGCACCGTAATCATCGGCGTTGCCATCAATGTCGTGGGTAACTTGGTCAAATGAACGTCGCTCCAAGCCGGTCAACGCGTTTGAACCCGACCCCTTCAGGGAAGGGTTGATTTCGTGCACCACATGTCGGGGGCGTCAGACCATGACGGCCTCTACATCCCTGGTATCAGCGTCCCCGTAAGTCGCGAAGTCAGCGATGCCTCAACCGGCAAAGACAACAAGTGGGCAGATGTGCCATGGCGCACCATCCTCGCCGCGGTCGGCATCGTCCTCGCCACCTACGTGATCATCGTCTTGATGCTCGCTGCGGTCCGCATCCTGACGTGGGTCGCCATTGCCGGGTTCATGGCTATCGTCCTCGCTCCTCTCGTCAGCCGGTTGGACCGCCGACTAGGTGGCCGACGCACTGTCGCCACCGGCACTGTCGTTGTGGGCACGCTGGTGGTGCTGGCGGGAGTGATCGCGCTGTTCGTCTTGCCGGTCAAGACGCAACTCGTCAACATCATCACCGATCTTCCCGG
>JANMQX010000342.1:0-4672 GCA_031370745.1 Ilumatobacteraceae bacterium | reverse complement strand
CAAGACCTTCCCCGGCGCGATCGTTGCCGGGTTGTCGTCGCCGTGGGGCCAGGCCGTGTCGGCCGCAGACCCCGCCAACACCTACTTCGGTTCGTACCGCGAGGTGTTCGCCCGCGACCTGTACGAAGCGTGGACAGGGTTGATGGCTGCTGGTGATCGTCAGACCGCGCGCGACGCGACTCTGTTCCTTTTCGAGCATCAACAACAGACCGACGGATCGATGCCGCGCAACTCGCTCGTCAACGGCAAGACTGCGCCCGACTCGTTCGGCACGCAACTCGACGAGGTTGCCTACCCAATCCTGATGGCCCGCCAACTCGGCCTCACTGATGCGACCCTCTACGAACAGCACATCAAACCGGCCGCCAACTTCGTGGTCGCTCGCGGGCCGTCGTTTGGCTCCGAGCGGTGGGAGGAGCAGTCAGGTTTCTCGCCGTCGACCATCGCCGCCGAGATCGCCGGGTTGTTGGCCGGGGCCGACATCGCCGACATCAACGGCGATGCCGCTTCGGCTCGATTGTGGCGCGCCGTCGCCGACGACTACCAGCGCTCGATCAAGGGTTGGACCGTTACGACCAACGGATCCAAGTCGGCGGCCCCGTACTTCATCCGCCTGTCGAAAGCCGGCGATCCGAACGCGGCAGTCAGCTACAACGTGGGCAACGGCGGGCCGACGCTCGATCAGCGTGACGTGATCGACGCCGGTTTCCTCGAGCTCTCCCGGCTGGGCATGTTTGCTGCCGACGATGCGGACTTCGCCAACTCGTTGGGCGTCGTCGACGCAACCATCAAGAGCGATACCAACAGCGGTCCGGGCTGGCATCGTTACAACGGCGACGGGTACGGCGACGACAGTGTCACCGGCCATCCGTGGGCACCGAGTGGAAAGGGGACTGGCCACCTGTGGCCGGCACTCACCGCTGAGCGAGCCGAGCAGTCATTGCAGACAGGAGATCGGGCGGAGGCCGCCCAGTTGCTCGACGCCATGGCCAATTTCTCGTCGGGGTTCGGGTTGATCCCGGAGCAGAGTTGGGAGCTGCCCGGTCTGGCTGCCTCGCCATTCGGCACCGACCCGACGATTGCCTCGATCGGCTTCGTCAACGGCAAGCCCGTCGGTTCGGCATCACCGCTGGTGTGGTCGGCAGGTTCGTTCGTACGGCTCGCCGCCGATCTGCGTGCGCACCGGTTGGTCGACCAACCGGCCAACACGGTTGCGCGCTACATCGACAACACCCAGGGTCAGACCGCGCTCACGGTCACGACGCCTGCCGACAACACCGCCGTCGCCGGTTCGCCATTGACGGTCAGCGGCACGACCGAGCCGGGCAACCAGGTCGACATCCTCGTGACCAACACCGATGCAAACATGGCCGCGTCGAGTGCGTCGACTATCGCCGCCGCCGACGGTTCGTTCACCGTCGACCTGCCGATCACCGGCGGGGTCCAAGTGGTCAACGTTGCCGCGACGAATGTTGCGGGTGACACCGCTCATGCCGTTCGCACCATCGTGTTTGACTTCGTTCCGGGCACGGTGCTGCTCGACGTGGCCGATGCCAACTTCGACGACAACGGCCCAGGCAACTACGCCTACCCGACAGCTGGTGATTTCCACGCCGGGGCGTGGGACATGCAGCGGTTCCAGGTGTTCGACGACGGCACCAACATCATCTTCCGCGTGCAGAACCGCGATCAGTCGGCGACGTTCGGCAGCCCGCTCGGCGCACAGTTGATCGATGTGTACGTCCACGATCCTGCTGCGGCATCCACCTCGACCGCAGCGGCAAATTCAACTCGCAACTTCCAGATCGCGCCAGCGGCGGCGTGGAGCACGCTGATCCAGGTGCAGGGTTTCGGACAGCGCTTCGTGAGCGCCGCCGGCACCACGCTTGGCACGGTCAACATCCGGGCCAACGCATTGTCCCGGTTCATCACGTTCAGCGTGCCGAAGGCATCGCTCGGCCAGCCCGGACCCGGTTGGACGTTCACAGTGGTAGAGACCGGCCAGGACGGCTTCAGTGGCGACCAGGCTCGAGGTTTCGCAGCTACACCACGGGCCTTCCAGTTTGGTGTGTGCGCAACGGCCACCGCCGATCCGCATTGCACCTTCCCCCCCAACCTGGTGCCAAAGGTGATCGATGTGTTGACGCCGCCTGGCGTGTTGCAATCCGACGAGCTCGACTACACGCTGCACAACCCGGTGACCATCTCCGGAGTCGCGATCACCTGAGTGGGTGGGCGTAGATGTCGATGGGGGCGCTGGCGCCGAATGCGGCGCGCAGCTCGAAGTCGTTCGACAACGCAGCCTGCATCCCGCTCTTGATTATCGAACATACGTTCGCTACCCTTCGACGATGAGGGCGATGACGAGTGCGGTGACGGCCGGGAAACTGTCTGCAATTCCCCGGCTTGGGGTGTTGTGGTGCCCGAATTGGGCAGTCGTTGCCGCCCAGGCCGCACTCGATGAACCGGTCGTGGTGTTGAACGGCAACAGGGTGATCGCCCAGTCGCTTGCAGCAGGGCGCGAAGGAATCATGGTCGGGCAGCGTCGTCGTCAGGCACAGGCTTGCTGTGCGCACGCACGACTCGTCGCCCACGATCCCGATGGCGACGCCCGACGATTCGACAACGTTGTCACCGCGATCGCCGCGCTGATACCGAGGGTCGAGATCACCGAACCGGGCATGCTCTCGTTCCTTGCCAAGGGCCCATCGCGGTACTTCGGTGGTGAACAGGCAATGGCCGAACGGATGATAGATCTGGCCACCAGTGTGATCGCCGGCGACGCAGGGTCACCTGCGCTGGCCGCGGTCGGCGGGTTCGGGATGGGCATCGCCGATGGCCGGTTCGCCGCGGCGATCGCCGCTCGACAGGCAGCAGCACGCCGCGGCCCGGTGATCGTGGCCAGTGGTGTCGATGCCACGGCCGATTTTCTTGCCCCATTGTCAGTGCATCTGTTGGCATCGGTGGGCGGCCTCGACGACCAGTTCGTCGAACTGTTGCAGCGACTCGGCGTGCGCCAATTGGGTCAGCTCGCCGCGCTGTCGGTTGCCGATGTGTTAGCCCGCTTCGGCAGGCTCGGTGAGTTCGCCCATCGCATTGCAAGCGGTGGCGACGATCGTCCGCCCGACACGATCGAACCACCAAGCGGATTGGTTGCAGTGCACGTGCTCGACGACCCCGCCCATCACGTCGACACGTTGGTGTTCATCGCAAGGCAGTTGGCCGACGAGTTGACGACAGCCTTGGGCGCCGACGGCAAGGTGTGCACGCGGCTGGTCATCACCGCCGAGACCGATCACAGCGAACGCAACGAACGACTGTGGTATCGCTCGACCGGCTTGTCGACGGCAGCGATGGTCGAACGAGCGAGATGGCAACTCGATGCCTGGGTCAACAGTGCCGGTCTGTCGACCAGCATCACGGCTGGCGTCACGATGCTGCGGCTCGAGCCGATCGAAGTGCGCAGCGACGATGGCGTGCAGCTGGGTTTGTGGGGCGGGCGCACCCAGGCCGACGAATGGGCGGCGCGAGCAGTCGCTCGTCTCGCAACGTTGGCCGGCCCCGAGCAGGTCGTTGTTCCCGCCGCCACAGGTGGCCGGCTGCCCGGCGAGGCGTTCGCATGGGTACCCGCCGTCACCGCCGATCTTGCCGAACCCGCCCAGCGCCTGACTCCCGCCGACGGACCATGGCCGGGCAGCTTGCCGAGCCCGGCGCCGGCAGTGGTGCATCCCGAACCGTTGGCAATCGAGGTGCTCGACGACAAGGGATGTCCCGTGCGTGTCTCGGGCAGGGGAGCGGTCAGCGCTGCCCCGGCAACCGTGCAGCGCAACACGAGCAGCAGAGAGCCGGTCGAGCCGATAGTCGCCTGGGCCGGTCCGTGGCCGCTGGAGGAACGGTGGTGGGATGCCACCAGGGCACGGCGATCTGCGCGGTTTCAATTGCTGACCGAGTCGGGATCGCTGCTCCTCGCCTGCCTCGAACGGCAGCAGTGGTGGCTGCTCGGGGACTATTGCTGAGCCCCTGCCAGCGAACGGTTTCGCGTCGTCGAAGTAATTGCATGCGGCGCTCAGCGACGTGCGAGCGACAAAGTTCGTCAGGCTGGGACGAGCTCGCGACGATCGACTTCGGGACGAAGCACGTCGTTGCTCAACCGGAACCCGACACCTCGAACGGTGTGGATGAAACGCAGCTCGGGGGCCCGCAGTTGCAGTTTGCGGCGCAGGTTGGACAGGTGAACGTCGACCACATGCGTGTCGCCGACCCAGTTCGGGCCCCACACCTCCTCGAGCAGTTGCGTGCGGGCGCACACCTCGGAAGGGCGGCGGCACAGTTGCTCGAACAGGGCGAACTCGATTCGGGTGACGGGGATGTCGTGGTTGCGAACGCGGATCTCTTTGCGACCAACATCGACGGTCAACGGACCGAGCGTGATGACCGAAGCATGGATCGGATCCCAACCTGAGTGCAGGTGCCGTGGTCGGCGAAGCAGTGCCTGGCAGCGGGCGGCCAACTCATCGGGGTTCACTGGTGTGGACACCACGTCGTCGGCGCCGGCGCGCAAGGCACGAATACGCATGTTGTCGGCATCGGGGGGAGCAATGCCGACAACATACGAGTCCGTAAGTTCACGCATCGTGTCGAACAAGCTGCCGCCGTGCGGGCTGGGCAGCTG
>JANMQX010000315.1:0-2969 GCA_031370745.1 Ilumatobacteraceae bacterium | reverse complement strand
GCGGCTCGTGATAAATCGTTGACAATGCCCACTCCCGCAAATGGCCGGCGAGGCGCAGTGATATCAGCCCGCTGGTTTGTTTTCGTCCTTCGTGTTGCCGCTGACGGTCGCAATGGGGATCGCCGTGTACGCACCGACAGCACCTTGTGCATACGCCGCGGTCAGCGAACCGGGCCTGCGAGATGATCCGGGGCCGAGTCGTGAGAAATATCGGGCATCGCCATTGGTGTATTCGAATCGTCACGCGCCGCCGAGACATGAGTTTGAGCGGACGGTGGCGCGGCTGGGAGTTTGATTCGTTTGAGCATGACTGCGTTGACGGCGACGATGACGCTGGAACCGGACATGGATAGTGCGGCGATCTCGGGGCGCAGCACGAGCCCGAACGCGGGCTCGAATACGCCGGCTGCGATGGGCAGGGCGATGACGTTGTAGCCGACTGCCCATCCCAGGTTTTGGCGCATCTTGCGCAGTGTGCCGCGTCCGATCTGCAGCGCGACCGGGACGTCGAGGGGGTCGGATCGCATCAGGACCAGATCGGCGGTTTCGATGGCGACGTCGGTGCCGGCACCGATGGCAATACCGATGTCGGCTTGGGCGAGGGCGGGGGCGTCGTTGACACCGTCGCCGACCATGGCGACTTTGCGACCCTGTGCTTGCAGTTCGGCGATCTTGGCCGATTTGTCACCGGGGAGGACCTCGGCGATCACGGTGTCGACACCGAGGATCCCGGCGATCCGTTTGGCGGTTGCTTCGTTGTCGCCGGTGAGCATCACCACTTCGATGTCGAGCGCTCGTAGCGCCTCCACCGCCGCGGCAGCCGTATCGCGTGGTGCGTCGGCCATCGCGATCAGCCCGACGGCTCGACCGTCGACGGCCACGATCACTGCGGTGCGACCGTTCTCGGCGAGTTGTTGACGCCGCTCGGCAAACGGTCCGAGGTCGATCTTGTCGCGTTCCATCAACCGGCGGTTACCAACAGCAACCCGTCGTCCATCAACGGTGGCGATCGCCCCGTGGCCGGGGACGCTGTCGAACGCCTCGGCGCGCAACTTCGCGGCGCCACGCGCCTCGGCGGCGACCACAACCGCGCGAGCGAGCGGATGCTCGGACTCACGTTCCACCGCGGCGACGAGCGCCAGCATCTCAGCCTCGTCGATGCCGTCGGTGACGATGTCGGTGACTTCCGGTTGGCCTTTGGTCAGTGTTCCGGTCTTGTCCATCACGACGGTGTCGATACGTGCGGCCGTTTCCAGTGCCATCGCGTTCTTGAACAGCACGCCGCGCTGGGCGCCGAGACCGGTGCCGACCATGATCGCCGTCGGTGTCGCCAAACCCAGCGCATCCGGGCACGTGATGACGACCACCGTGATCGCGAACAGCATCGCTACTCCGACCGAACGACCTGCGAGCAGGTACCACACTGCGAACGTCGCCGCACCGCCGAGCAACGCGACGAACACCAGCCAGAACGCCGCCCGGTCGGCCAGGCGTTGACCCGGGGCCTTAGAGTTCTGGGCCTCCTGGACCAGCTTGACGATCTGGGCCAGCGCCGTATCGGCGCCGACCTTGGTCGCCCTGACGCGCAGCGTGCCGGTCGTGTTGAGCGTTGCGCCGATGACGTGATCGCCCGACGTCTTGTGCACAGGAAGACTTTCTCCGGTCACCATCGACTCGTCGAGATCGCTGTCACCGTCTTCGACCACTCCGTCGACGGCCACCTTCGCGCCGGGGCGGATCAACAACAGATCACCGACCACGACCTCCGCAGTGGATACCTCGACCTCTTGGCCATCACGCACGACCGTGGCCTTGGGCGGTGCGAGATCGATCAGGGCACGGATCGCCTCGTTGGCGCCGCCACGAGCACGCATCTCGAACCAATGGCCGAGCAGCACAAAGGTCGCCAACACCGACGCCGCCTCGTAGAACACATCGCCCCCGCCAGTCACCGTGACAACGACCGAGTACAGCCACCCGGCGCCAACAGCAACCGCGACCAAGACCATCATGTCCAACGTGCGCGCCCGCAACGCCCGAGCAGCACCATCAAAGAAGATCCAACCCGCCCAGAACACGACCGGCACGCTCAACATCAACTGGAAGACATCGTCACGCAGACCGAACGGGGCGCTGACACTGAACTTGAGAACATCGCGACCAACCGGCGACCACAACAGGATCGGAATCGACAACACAGCCGCGACAACGAATCGTCGGCGCATATCGGCCACCATCGAAACCATCGACATGCCCGCGTGACCCCCGTGGCCCATCGCGTCGTGCGGCGAACGCGAAGGCGACGACTCCCCATGGCCAGCGTGGTGGTCGTGGAGAGTCTTGGGCTTGATCATCGGTCCTCCTGTGGGAAGGGCGCGTCGCGGCGCTGCAACTAGTACCAACAATGGTGGTCTGGGCGAAGCGTTTCATCATCGGTATCGGCTACGGAACATGAACGCCCGCCGAGGGGGCGCCGCGTCGACCGGACGGCTCCACGTCGGGCTCCTCAGTCGCGTCGTCGTCATCGGCCCCGCGCCGCGCCGGTAGAACTACCGCCGAACCCATCCAAGCTTGCCCAGAGAGACACACTGATGACTGAGAACGCGAACGGATCTCGATGAAGGGTCGGTGTGGTCGGCGGGTTCCAGTGCGGTCCGTCCACGGCGGATGGACCGGAACAAAGGGATCATCCATGCCGACGTCGACCACAACCCAGGACGAGGCCGCTGTCGCGACTGGTGCAAGATCGGCGATGCTGTCCCGATGGGTTCTCGCACCGCAACACCGATCAAGCGGATCGCGCGCCTGGCACACCGATGAAGGCTCATTGTCGGCGGCCATGAGATCCTGCCCATAGGCGGTCACGAAACTGCCCGTTGGTGGCCAACGGTTCTGCCCACTGGCGGCCAATAGAACTGCCCACGTTGAAGTCCTTGCCTCGGCGCGTATCCGCGTCGGTGGTGTTCCTC
>JANMQX010000189.1:0-6041 GCA_031370745.1 Ilumatobacteraceae bacterium | reverse complement strand
GCATCAGCTGTTCGTTGAAGGCCCGCAGGTGTGCGATCGCGTCGTCGATCGCTTCGTCGAGGTCAGAGGAGACCGTTGCATTGCCGATCTCGTCGGAAGTGGCGCGCAGCTGATGGGGCTCCAGCGAAACGTGATCGAAGTCCTTCAGGGCGCGGCAGACCGCCACGTCGCCGTGAGCTCGCACGTCGTCGATGATCCGACCGATGGCGGCCTTCAGATCGTCGTCGAAGATGGCTTCGAGGCCACGAGCGCACAAGGCTCGGCGCGCTGCTTCGTCCATTGCCGACCACGTCATCGAGCGCAGCACCGCCATGTGCGAGGAGGGTATCGGGTAGGATTCACACACGTTCCGCCCGAAGCCGCTAGGAGCGTCTCGCCATGCCCGTCACCGTCGTCGTAGGAGCCCAATGGGGCGATGAGGGCAAAGCCAAGGTCATCGACCTGTTGGCCAGCGAACATACCCATGTCGTGCGCTATCAAGGTGGTCACAACGCCGGACACACCGTTGTCGTCGGAACCGAACGATATGCGTTGCAATTGGTCCCGTCGGGCGTGCTGTATCCGCATGTCATCCCGGTGATCGGCAACGGCGTCGTCATCGACATGCCGACGCTGTTCAACGAGATCGACACGCTCGAGGGCCGCGGTGTCAGCTGCGCCAAGCTCAAGGTCAGCAGTCAGGCGCACCTGATCTTCCCGTGGCACCAGGCACTCGATGCCCTCTACGAGGCCGGTCGCGGCGACGCCCGTATTGGCACCACGTTGAAGGGGATCGGGCCGGCATACGCCGACAAGGCTCGGCGCGAGGGCGTGCGTGCCGGCGAGGTTCTCGACCCCGCGGGATTCGCAACAGCCGTCAAGGATCGCGCTGTCAGCCACAATGCCGAGATCGTTGCGTTGGGTGGCGAGCCGCTCGAGGTCGACGATGTGGTCGAGCGCTTCGCAACTCTCGGTCGCCGCCTGGCTCCGTATGTGACCGATACTGTGCAGTTGTTGCACGATGCGCTCGACGCCGACGACCATCTGCTGCTGGAAGGCGCCCAGGCGACGTTCCTCGACCTCGACCACGGCACCTATCCCTACGTCACATCGTCGAATCCGACCGCCGGCGGCGCTTGTGTCGGCAGTGGAATCGGACCGCTGTACCTCACCCGTATCGTCGGGATCACGAAGGCATACACGACTCGCGTCGGCAGCGGACCGTTCCCCACCGAGTTGCTCGACGAGACCGGCGACAAGCTCGTCGACATCGGCCATGAGTTCGGCACCGTCACAGGGCGGCGACGACGAACGGGTTGGCTCGACTGCGTGATGTTGCGCAAGGCGGTGCGCATCAATTCGCTGACCGAGGTCGCATTGACCAAGCTCGACGTGCTCGACACGTTCGCAGAGATCAAGGTGTGCACCGAGTACGACGCCGACGGGCATCCGGTCTACGCCGTGTTGGACGGCTGGTTGTGCGACATCTCATCGGTGCGCAGCCGCAGCGATCTTCCCCCGAGAGCTGCCGAGTTCGTGGCGCTGGTCGAGGCCGAAGTCGGCGTCCCGGTTCGGATCGTCGGCACCGGACCGGCACGCGACGCCGTGCTGGAGTGGCAGTGATCGATCGGTATTCGCTGCCGGAGATGGCGGCGGTGTTCTCCGACACCACCCGTTTCGGTCGCTATCTCGAGATCGAGCTCCTGGCGACCGAGGCGCAAGCAGAGCTGGGAATCGTGCCCACCGACGATGCCGTGACATGCCGTGCCAAAGCGCCGCTCATCGATGCCGGGTTCGTGCAGGCGGTCAGTGATCGAGAGGCGGTCACCGACCACGATGTTGCCGCGTTCGTCGACGTCGTCCAGACGGCAATCGGCCAACCTGCCGGTGCATGGATCCACTACGGGCTCACTTCCAGCGATGTCGTCGATACGGCGTGGTGCTGGGCGCTGCGCGACGCGGCCGACTTGCTGTTCGAGGCCTCGTCGGCGTTGCTCGAGACCGTGACCGAACTGGCCCGAGCTCATCGCGACACCGTGATGATCGGCCGCACTCACGGCATCCACGCCGAGCCAACCACCTTCGGAGCCAAGGTTGCACTGTGGGCCCTCCAGATCGGCCGCGATCGCGATCGGCTGCGCGCAGCGCGCTCCGCGGTCGCTGTGTGCAAGCTCAGCGGGGCCGTCGGCACCTACTCCAACATCGATCCATTCGTCGAAGCCTTTGTCGGTGAACGCCTCGGTCTGTCGCCCGTGCCGGCCACGCAGGTGATTGCCCGCGACCGTCATGCCGAGCACCTGTGGGCATGCGCCTCGGTGGGGTCAACGATGGAGATGATCGCCGTAGAACTGCGTCACTTGCAACGAACCGAGGTCGGCGAAGTGCAGGAGGGTTTCAAGCCGGGCCAAAAGGGTTCCAGTGCCATGCCGCACAAGCGCAACCCGATCAGCGCCGAGACGATCACCGGCTTGTCGCGGGTGTTGCGCGGCAACCTGCAGGCTGGAATGCAAGATGTTGCTCTCTGGCACGAGCGAGATATCTCGCACAGCTCGGTAGAACGAATCGTCCTCCCCGATAGCTCGTTGATGGCCTATTACGTGCTGCGCCGAATGCAGCGTGTGCTGGCAGGTCTGCAGGTCTTTCCCGACCGAATGCTGGTCAACTTGGACTCCAGCTTCGGATTGGTGTTCAGTCAGCCGGTGCTGTTGGCGCTGGTGCAAGGCGGCCTCGGTCGCGATGAGGCGTACCGCATCGTGCAGGACAACGCTGCTCAGGCAGTGCGTGACAAACGATCCTTTCGTGAATTGCTCGATGCCGATGATCGTGTAGTCATCGGGCCGGAGTTGCTCGATGAAGCGTTCGATCTTCAACGTTCGTTACGACACAGTGGGTCGGTGTTCGATGCTCTGGACGAGCTGTAGTTCTTCCACCAACGCGCCTTGAACGGATCAATCGGAGCGGGCGATCCCTGCCCGTTTGAGCACTGCGGCATCGACGCCCATTTCGCGCCAAGTGGAGTACGAGATGCCCTGGCGGGCGCTGTACGACTTGCCGACGGCGACGAACCCGTTCTCCAATGCGCTGATGTCCACCTTGGTTCCAAGTGACGACATCTCCGTCTGCAGGTCGCGGCGCTCTTGGCGTAGTCGCAGTTCATTCATTGGATCGGCGGTCTCCAACTCAGCGTCGATAGCGGACAAACGAGCTGCGATGGATTCGCGGGTGCGGCGCCGGCCACGTTTGGGCTTGTTGCTGCGCAGTGCCTCGAGATAGTTACGCACGGCGTTGCCTTCGTTTCGTCCCATCGCAAGTGCGGCTTTGTGTTCATCCGTCATCGGCCCTTTGGGCCCTCTTTTTGCCATGTCGCACATCATAGTTTCATAATCGTTGACTTTCATAGTTACTGTGTCCAACAATGGAAGTCAACCGACTGTTCGATCTCGAGTCACACGGAGCGGACACCTTCGTCGGAATTGGGCCGCAGTATCCTTGGGGAGGTTTGTATGGCGGCCAGATCGTGGCTCAGGCCTTACGCGCCGCTGCGAGCACCGTCGGAGGTGATCTCGAAGTTCATTCGCTGCGCTCGTATTTCATCCGGAGGGGAGACCACACCGAGCCCATCCGGTTCGAAGTCGACCGTATTCGTAACGGTCGCAGCTTCTCGACGCGGCGCGTCATCGCCCGTCAGGCAATTGGCGCGATCCTCAACCTCGAGGCGTCATTCCAACGCCCAGAGCCATCCATCGACCTGCAAACCATCATCATGCCAGCCGACGTTCCCGACCCGAACTTGCTGAGCTCCGATTCGTGGACGCAATCCACGGAGCGGCGATTCGTCCCACGCCAATTGATCGGTGCCTCCGAGCCCGGCGCAGGTCGCACGTTGGCGTGGATGAAGGTCAATGCCACGCTCGACGACGATCAGTTGCTGCATCGCTGCTGGCTCGCCTTCCTCAGCGACGACCTCCCCACCGATGCAGTGCAAGCTGCCACAGAGATAGAAGATCAGGACAGGTTCGCCGCCAGCCTCGATCACACGATCTGGTTTCACCGTCCGGTGCGTGCCGACCAATGGCATCTTCACGACTTCACCTGTCACAACTACGTCGGAGGACGGGGGTTGGCCATCGGTCACGTGTTTTCCGCGGATGGCGTTCATGTCGCCACCGTCGCTCAGGAGGTGTTGTTGCGCGGTCATCGCGCTGGTCAGACTGAAGGTCATGTCTCTTGAAGCACTTGCCCAGCGCGTCAACTCGATAGCTCGGCTGACCGGCACGTTCACGCTCCGTTCCGGCCAGATCGCCAGCGAGTACTTCGACAAATATCGATTCGAGGCCGACCCGGTGTTGCTCGCGGATATCGCCGCCGCACTCGAACCTCTGGTGCCGGACGATACCGAGGTGTTGGCCGGGCTCGAGTTGGGAGGCGTGCCGATCGCGACGGCCTTGTCGTTGCGGACAGGCCTCCCGGCAGCGTTCGTACGCAAGGAGGCCAAGACATACGGCACAGCGCAACTTGCCGAGGGTGCCGACGTCGCCGGCAAGCGGGTCACCGTGATCGAAGACGTCATCACGACCGGCGGTCAGGTGGTGATCTCTACCGGCCAGTTGCGCGCCCTGGGCGCCATCGTCGATCACGTGGTGTGCGTGATCGATCGCAGCCCGGATCACGGTGCCGCGCTCGCCGCCGAGGGGCTGACGATGACGTCGCTGCTGACCCGCGCCCAACTCGACGCCGCCGAGGCCACCCGCCACTGACCCCCCACACCCGGAGCCTCGACCAACTGCTCGCTGGGCGCGCTATCAGAACACTGGCGTCACTTTCCGCGCCCGGTGCACCTGGTTCGGACGCGAAACTGGAACGGGCAGTTCCTGAAACGCGCCCGCCGGCGCGACGGTACGACTCGCGGCGAGGTCGCCGCGACGGAGAACGGCGCAGGGTTACTTGATGATCTCGGCGCCGGCGGGGAGTTGCGAGAGCAACGCCTCGCTGACCCAGCAGCGGGTGAGGTGCAGAGTGCTGCGAATGCGTACGACCCGCTTGGGCTCGTCGATGGCTTTGCCGCACATGCTCAGCGCGGCCTTGATGCAGTCACCCTCGGTCGGTAGAACCATCGGCATGCGGCTGCGGCGCACACCCGAGGGCCCAGCGGTGAAACAGTTGACATAGGTCTTCTGCCAGTTGATTCCGGCTGCGACCGACGCCGGGATGAAGTCGGCGAACCCGATTCCCAACACGTTGCCGCCCGAAGCTTCGGTGATGCCGAGCAGCACGATGGTGCTGACCCGCGGTGACTCGGCGTCGGCCAGACCGTGAACCCAGAACCGACCAGTGACGTTCGGATCCAGGGTGGTTCCGCTGATGTCCTTTCCGCCCTGCTCGATGATCAGGACGTCGATGACCGAGAACGGCAGCGGAGGAACCAGATCGCGGGCTTCGTCGGTGAGCGCGATCTCGGCGGCGGTTCCAACCTCGTCGGCGGTGAGGGCGCGCACGCTGACGACATGCCCGTCCGCCGATTCCAGCGATGCAACGCCACCGAGCAGCCGACCGGTTCCTTTCAACGCGACGATGCCGTTGAGCAGCCGGTTGCGCATCTCCTCGGGGCCACAGGCGTGGATCTGGGCGGCGCCAGGTTGCTTGCCGAATCCGACCACCGCCATCTTCGTCAGCCCGCTCTCGATGGGGCCCTTGAAGCACGTGTGCGGCTTGATGCGGTTGACGGGCATGATCCGATCGGCGGCGGCGGCATTGCGATCGAGGTACAGCGGCATCCCGTCAGCAGTCTGAGCAACCTGAACGGTTTCCATCGTCGCCCTGATCTCGCAGTCGATCGCTTCCTCGGTCATCCCGAGCGTCTCCAACATCGATCGTTGGCCCTCTGCGGTGGCGCCACCGTGGCTGCCCATAGCCGGCACGACGAACGGTTCTGCACCGAGTTCGCGCAGCCCGCCGATTGCACCGCGCAGCAAGCCCACTCGCTCGACCAGGCCGCGACTGCCGGCACCGACGGCAACAGTCATTCCCTTGCCGACCGAAGCGGCCAATCGTTCGACGACTTG
>JANMQX010000250.1:0-14314 GCA_031370745.1 Ilumatobacteraceae bacterium | reverse complement strand
GAAGACGGGTTGGCCGTCGAGTTCGGCGTTCGGTTCGCCAGGCGCGAACTCCAGCGACAGGGCCAGCGTCGGATCGGTGATCAACGAAGTGAACGGCGTGATCTGGGCGCGGACCACGTCAGGCACGCCGAGGGCGAGGGCGATGCGATCGCTGACGTGCAGACCGGCGTCGCGGCGGGCCTGCTGAACCAACCTCACGAGATCGCGGGCAACACCTTCGGCCTCGAGCTCGGGTGTCAGGTCGATGTCGAGGACGACGACGCCGGTGTTGGCCGGCAGCGTCGTGGCCCGCGACGGATCGGCCGCGACCAGCCGGAGTGAAAACTCGCCCTCGCGCAGCTCGATGCCTCCCGCGGTGACGACACCGGTGCTCTCGTCCTGCGTCCACTGCCGCTTCTTGACGGCCGCGATCACCTGCTGGACCTCCTTACCGACGCGCGGACCGAGGACGCCGGGAACAACGGTGAGCTCGAACGCCCCGACCGCATCGAGATCGGTCGACAGCACGATGTCTTTGACGTTGACCTCGTCGGCGATGATTCCTCGGTAGGGTGCCAGAGACTCCGCATCGCGTGCCGCGATCGTCAGACTGGCCAGTGGCTGGCGGACGCGTCGTCCGGTAGCTTTGCGAACTGCCGAAGAGGCGCTGCACACGTCACGAACGCGATCCATTGCCGCTACGAGCAGTGGTGACTCGACCAGCTCCCCACCGGTCGGCCAATCGGTGAGATGCACGCTGCTTTCGTCGCCGATGAGCCCGCGATACACGGCCTCGCTCGTCAACGGCAGCAGCGGTGCCGCAACCTGGCACATCGTTGTGAGCACGGTCCACAGCACATCCAACGCCTCGGGATCGCCGGCCCAGAATCGCTCGCGCGACCGGCGCACGTACCAATTGGTCAACGCGTCGAGGAAGGTGCGCAGCGAGCCGCACGCCGCGAAGAGATCGTACGCATCCATCGAAGTCGTGACGTCGGCGACCAGTGCGTGCAGCTTCCCGAGGATGTACTGGTCGAGCGGATCAGCCGATTCGTTGCGGCGTCGAGCGGTGTATCCGGCAGCGTTGGCATACATCGTGAAGAACGAGTACGTGTTCCAGATCGGTAGCACGATGTGTCGCACGCTCTCGCGGATGCCGGTCTCGGTGACGGCCAGATCCCCGCCGCGCAGGATCGGCGATGACAACAAATACCAGCGCATCGCGTCGGCGCCGTAGGTGTCGAAGACCATCATCGGGTCCGGATAGTTGTTGAGGCTCTTCGACATCTTCTGTCCGTCGTCGCCCAGCACGATGCCGTGACTGATGCACGTACGAAATGCCGGACGGTCGAACAACGCCGTTGCCAGGACGTGCAACGTGTAGAACCAGCCGCGGGTCTGGGCCATGTACTCGACGATGAAGTCACCCGGGTAGTGATCCTCGAACCAGCCGGCATTTTCGAACGGATAGTGGACCTGAGCAAACGGCATCGACCCGGACTCGAACCAGCAGTCGAGCACTTCAGTCACGCGCCGCATCGTCGAACGGCCGGTCGGATCGTCGGGGTTCGGACGCACGAGCTGGTCGACGTATGGCCGGTGCAGGTCGTCGACCTGCACACCGAAATCGCGCTCAAGATCGGCAATCGACCCGTACACGTCGATCCGTGGATAATTGGGATCATCGCTGCGCCAGACCGGTATGGGCGAGCCCCAGAAGCGGTTGCGGCTGATGCTCCAATCGCGGGCGTTCGCCAGCCATTTGCCGAAACTGCCCTCCTTGACGTGCTCGGGTACCCACTGGATCTGCTGGTTCAACTCGCCCATGCGATCCCGGAACGAGGAAACCTGAACGAACCAGCTGCTGATCGCCCGGTAGACAAGCGGCTCGGCGCAGCGCCAGCAATGTGGGTACGAGTGGTGATAGCTGTCGTGGCGCACGACGACGCCGCGCGCCTTCAGCTCTTTGACGATCTCGTTGTTGGCGTCGAAGACGTGTACACCCGCCCACGGCGCGACGTCGGCCGTGAAGCGACCATGCTCGTCCATCGGACACACGGTCGGGATGCCCGCCGCGTTGGAAAGATTCTGGTCGTCCTCGCCGAATCCCGGCGCCATGTGCACCACGCCCGTGCCGTCCTCCGTGGAGACGAAGTCACCGGCGAGCACCCGGAACGCGTTGGGCGTATCAGCAAAGAACGGGAACAACGGCGTGTAGTGACGCCCGACGAGATCACTTCCGATGATGGTCTCGACGTGCACCGCATTCGCCAGCTCCTTCTCGTAGGCCGCGAGTCGCGACTCGGCGAGGATGTAGCGAACCCCGTCCTCCTCCATCACGGCGTAGTCGATGTCGGGCCCGACGGCGAGCGCAAGATTGCTGGGCAATGTCCACGGCGTCGTCGTCCACGCCAGGACGCGTTCGCCTGAATCGAGCTGGAACTGCACGGTCAGGGCCGGGTCCTGACGATCGCGATAGACGTCGTCCATACGCGTTTCGGTGTTGCTGAGCGGCGTCTCACAGCGCCAGCAATAGGCCAGCACCTTGAACCCCTCGTAGATCAACCCCTTGTCCCACAAGGTCTTGAACGCCCACATGACACTCTCCATGTAGGTGAGGTCGAGGGTTTTGTAGTCGTTGTCGAAATCGACCCAGCGGGCCTGGCGTGTGACGTAGCGCTGCCACTCGTCGGTGAACCGCAGGACGCTTGTTCTACACGCATCGTTGAACTTGTCGATGCCGAACTTCGTGATGGCTGGATGGCCGCTGATGCCCAGCTCTTTCTCAACGACGACCTCGGCGGGCAGGCCATGGCAGTCCCAGCCGAATCGGCGCTCGACGCGCCGGCCACGCATGGTCTGGTAGCGCGGCACGGCATCCTTGACGAAACCGGTCAGCAGATGGCCGTAGTGAGGCAGGCCGTTGGCGAAGGGTGGACCGTCGTAGAAGACGTATTCGTCGGCGTCGGCGCGCCGCGCGATCGACTCCTCGAATGTGTGGCGCTGGGCCCATGACTCCAGGATCGTTGTCTCGATCTCGGGAAACGAAGGTTGCGGGTCGACTTCGGGGTACATCTGCGGGCTCCTGTGAATTCATGTTGCACAGGGACGAGCGGTGTGCTCGCGATCCCACCCTGTTTGCTACCGCCCGCAGACGGCAACCCCTCGGTTACGCCAGCGGTATCGGGCTGGACCCGTCCGGTTCTACTGGGCCGGCCGGCTGGGGTGCCGGCGGCTGTTCTTCCGAAGACTCGGAGGTGATGGCCTCGTCAACGTCATGAGCATCTTACCTGTCGGCCGATCGACAAGCCTTGGATTACTGCAGTTCGTCGCCACCGACGATCAACGGGTCGTCACCAGCCGGCGACCAACTGGGCCGCGTTGCTGCATCGACATCGAGCGAGCCGAGATCGAGCCGCATCACAACGTTGTCGGCGGCGGCGTTGGGATCCACCCCGACCGTCTGCGCGGGGGTTGCGTCCATCAGCGGTGGGAACTCGTACTTGTCCGGTTCCGGCTGAGCGTCGAGCGACATGTCGTAGGCCGCCGTCGCGTCATCGGCAAAATCATCGACGTCGTCATTTTGGTCGACAGCCGCGGCCGGAGCGCTGATGGGTGACGATGGATCTGCTGGGCGCGCCGCCGATGACGACAGCAGCGATTCCGCAGACGCCGACAAGAGCGGTCGGCGCATCTCGCCGAGCCCACCTGGCACGCGCTCGATGAGTTCTTGCAGCGACACCGCTGCGTCGCGAAGCCGCTCGCGCTGCGCGCCGAGGTGATGCTCGAGATGATCGACATCGGAGACCAGGAAGTCGCGACGGGCTAGCAGCGCCTGCACCTCGTTCTCGGCCTTGATGCGCTCCGACTCTGCTGAACGGCGAGCTTCCAGACGGGCTTCGTCGAGCAACTTGTCGGCAATCGACCTGGCATTGTCGATGACCGTGGTGGCGTCGACGCGGGCTTTCACCGTGATGCTCTCGGCGTCGGAATTCGCCTGGGCAACGGTGATGTCGGCGGTTCGCTGAGCCAATAGCAACGTGCGGCTGATCGTTTCGGCGTCTTCCTCGCTGGCCGCAGGCGACGCGCCGGACGGACTCGCATTGTTGACTTGCTGCGACACCTCCTGCAGCTTGGCGACCGCGGCGCGCGCCCGGGCTTCCATTGCCGTTGCCTGATTCTGCGCAGTCTCGATCGCCGCAGCGACCTTCTCTTTGAAGTCGTCAACCTCAGACGGGTCGTAACCCTTTTTGACTGTCTTGAAACCGGCACTGCGAACGGTCTGCGGGCTGAAGTCCATTCTCAGATGTTACGCCTGGCGAGCGCACCGCAGTGGACACTCAACTGCCGAACTCGCCGCTGTCGTATCCGCCCTTACGAGGCGGTATCGGCTTCAGCAAGTACACGCCCGTGGCAACTTTCTCCATCGAGCCGTTGAGGCCGTAGCACAGCCCGCTGGCGAAATCGATGAGACGTCGTGACACCTCGCGGTCGCTGGCCTCCAGGTTCATGATGACCGGCTGACCCTCTTTGAACTTGTCGGCGACTTCTTGAGCGGAATCGAAACGTCGTGGCCGCACGGTGTAGGGATCGGCCGAATTGGACGGCGCCGGCCGTTGAGTGTTGATCGGGCGAGGCTGCACATTGGAATCGTCGGTGGCTGGGACCGGACGGCGCCCCGTCAGGTCGGCGTCGCGCGTCGGATAGCTGGGACGCGCCGGCATCGTGCGCACCGTGCCGTCAGCCTCGTAGTCGCTGGCCTGGTATCCACGCTGACCCCGCGGCGCCGGCTCTTCGCGCGGGTGGCGCGGCGAACGGGAAGGTCGTTCTGGCTCCTGGGCAGTGTCGTAGTCGTCGTACGCATCGTCGGGCCCCAGTCCCAACCAATCCATTGCGTTTCTCCAGATCGGCATCCTTGGTCCTCCTCGCCTGAGATTACCGTACTCGCGGGGTCGCGGCTGGCCGCATCCCGAACAGGACACTTCCGAGCCGTACTCGCGTCGACCCTTCCTGCACAGCGACCAGGAAATCGTCGCTCATGCCCATCGAACAAGTCGCCAATCCAAGGTCGTCACTCAGGCTGCGTACGAGGCGAAAACCGGCGCGGGCGTCCTCGGGTCCACCCGTCGTGGGACCGACCGTCATCAAACCGTCGACGACAAGGCCGGCAGAGGCCGCCTCGGTCACCAACGCCGCAACCTGCGATGGAGCGCAGCCACCCTTTTGCGCATCCGCGGTGGTGTTGACCTGGACCAATACGTGAGCCCCCTTCGCTCTTTTGGCCAGCTCGACGACGAGCGAGAGGCGATCGACGGTCTCGTAGACATCGACGAGGTCGACGATCTGACGAACCTTGTTGGTCTGCAACTGCCCGATGAAATGCACGGTCAGACCGAACGAGTTGTGCTCGAGCTTGGCCACCAATTCCTGTGCGTAGTTCTCCCCGACCGCCTTCAAGCCCACGCCGGCGGCAGCCTGTACGACTTCGACGGGATGCCCTTTGGTGACGGCGAGTATCTCGACGTGCGAGCCGCCTGCGGCGACGATCTGCTGACGCACTTGCTGGAGTCGCTCGGCGAGTCCGCCGAGCTCGCTCACTTCAGGAACGACGGCACATCGAAATCGTCGTCGGGGTCGTCGAGCGGATCTGCGGGCTGCTCGGCAAAGAGATCCTTCAGCGATGCGGTTGGCTTGTCGGTGGACTTGCCCCCCGGTCGGGCTGTCGTTGCCCCAGCGTCCCACCGGTCGAAACCGGCGGCGATGACGGTGACCTTCACCTCGTCGCCGAGCTCGTCGTCGATCACCGTGCCGAAGATGATGTTTGCATCCTGGTGGGCCACGCCGTGGATGATCTCCGCGGCAGCATTCAACTCGAACAACGACATCCCCGATGGGCCGGTGATGTTCAACAAGATACCGCGGGCGCCGTCGATCGCTGCCTCGAGCAACGGGCTGGATATCGCGGCCTTCGCCGCGGTGACGGCGCGGTTCTCACCGCTGGCCTGACCAATTCCCATCAACGCCGAGCCAGCGCTGGACAGGATCATCTTGACGTCGGCAAAGTCGGTGTTGATCAAGCCGGGTGTCGTGATGAGGTTCGTGATGCCCGACACGCCTTGCAGCAGGACCTCGTCGGCCATCTTGAATGCGTTGAGCACGCTGGTCTTTTCGTTGGCAACCGTGAGCAGACGATCATTGGGGATGACGATGAGGGTGTCGACCTTTTCCTTCAAGCGCTGCACCCCGGCATCGGCTTGAACCGAACGGCGTCGACCCTCGAAGCTGAACGGTCGGGTCACAACACCGATGGCCAGCGCGCCGATGCTGCGCGCCAACTCGGCGATGATCGGTGCCGCGCCGGTGCCGGTGCCACCACCCTCGCCGGCGGTGATGAAGACCATGTCGGCGCCCTTGATGACTTCTTCGATCTCCTCCCGGTGCGACTCGGCGGCGTTGCGACCGACTTCTGGATCACTGCCCGCGCCGAGCCCGCGCGTGAGATCACGCCCGATGTCGAGCTTGACGTCGGCGTCGCTCATCAGGAGTGCCTGCGCGTCGGTGTTGACAGCGACGAACTCGACTCCTTTGAGGCCGGCGTCGATCATCCGGTTGACGGCATTGACGCCACCACCGCCGACGCCGATCACCTTGATGACCGCGAGATAATTTTGAGGTGCGCCTGCCATCAGGGAAGCCTCCGTAGTGCTGATTGGCGAATGGATTGAGGCATGTCAACGCCTGTTTCGCCAAGTCTCGCACGTCCGAGGCCAGAAGCGGTGGACATCGTGATCATCGGCACGGCGTGCGTGAGATCTCCGTCGTCGACACGTCGAGTCCGCAAATGCCGTCGAGACCGTCGCGAACCTGTGAGAGCAGGCGCACGAGCTTCGCCGACAGGTCAGCGGCCGGGCCAAGCTGCACCTGGAGTTTGTCTCCGAATTGCATTGTCAGGTCGCCGGTGGTGGCGTCAACGCCGATTGACCTGGTCAGAGCCCTGATTTCTGCGGGCAAAGCAATCGCCAGCTGGGCCGCCGTCGGGAAGGGCCTGCCCGCAAATTGACCGCGGCTGACATCGGGGTTGGCGCCGGTCACCAACATGTAGTCGATCGGGACGCCGTCGACAACATCGAGCACTCGGCCATCGCGGTCGATGACCCTGAATTTTCCGTCGGCACCGGCAAACGTGGCGACGGGCTTGCGCTCGCGAATGTCGATGAACACCCTGTGGGGGAAGTCTGTCGAGACGCGGGCGGACTCGACCCAGGCAATGTCCTCGAGCTGACGCTCGATATGGCGTGTGTCGACCAGCAGGATCGCCTCGCCGCGAACCTTTCCGACGATTGCCGACAATTGTTGCGGGTCGGTGTACACCGCTCCCTGCACGTCGATCGTGCGCACATCGAACAATGACGATGCCAGGATCGCGACAGCACCGACGAGCACCAGCAGGATCGCCGCGGCGATCGCCACCCATGTCAATCGCTTTCGGCCCTTGGCGCGCCGTACCGCGATTCGCCTGGCCCGAACGCGCGGATCCATCGATCCCGTCGAGCGCGCCGGCAGGGCCTCGATGCTGCCACTCTCGTCGAGGTCGTTGATGATGATCGTCGAGCGACCACCCGTGTTGTCACCCTCTCCGGTGTGCACTTCGCGGAGTCGTGACCCGGCCTTTTCGTCGAGGTACAGCGCATCCGGCAGATCGTCGTCACCGATGACGATGACCTTGCGCCATGGATTGACCGGCGCCGGCGCGTTGTCAGTCGGCGCGCCCGACGGATCCGGACCCGCACTGGGCGCGAGCGCGATGGTGTTCGACGACGTCAACGAGTCGGTGACCGCCGAGGGCTCTGTCTTGTCGGAGTCGACATCATTCGTATTGGCAGCTGCGGTTTCGATGTCGACGACCTTGACGCCTTCACCGAGGCCAAGCATGCGGTCGATCGACGGATCGTCGAAGTCGATCGCCTCGGCGTCCTGTTTCGAAAACGCAGCCAGAAGCTCTTCGAGCACGACGTCGGGCACGTCTTCCGGATCGGGCCGCGTGGGCTCTTTGTCAGCCATGTGACGAACCCTCCGCGGAGGTCGCGGTGGCCTCGGCAAAACCCACCAACCGCACTTCGCTGCGCAGTTCGAAACCGGTTTCGGCGGCGACCCGCTCGCGGACCTGGTCGATCACTGCCTTCACGTCGGCGGCTGTCGCGCCATCGCCGGCCTGGATGAAATTGGCGTGCTTCTCCGACACGAAGGCTCCACCGACCCGAAATCCGCGGAGACCGACCCGATCGATCAGCTCGCCCGCCGAGAGTTGGCCGGGGATCGGATTGACGAACACTGAACCGGCATTCTGGCCGCCCGGCTGGTTCTCGCGGCGCCACCGCACGATCTCGGCGATCTCGCGCTCGGATTGCTGGGTGTCACCTTCGGCCAAGTCGAGCTGTGCGAACAACACGATCTCGTGATCGAGGAGATTCGATCCGCGGAACCTGAGACCAAGAGACTCGGCGGGCCGCCACGCGACGACCTGAGTTTTTAGGTCGAAGACATCAACGTGTGCGAGGCATGCTGCAATGTCGGAGCCGTGCCCGCCGGCGTTCATCCTCACCGCACCCCCGATCGAACCCGGCACACCAACTGCCCATTCGAATCCGGTCAATCCGGCGGCGGCGGTGCGCCGCGCCAGAACCGGTAGTGCCACGGCCGAACCGGAGAACACATGCGTTCCCGAAATCTCGATGGTATCGGCCAGGCCGGCCAGGCTCAGGGCAACACCGGCGAAGCCGGAATCTGCGACCAACAGGTTCGACCCGCGACCGACCACCAACACGGGCAGGTCGTAGCGGGCGATCACCGCGGCGACCTCCTGGAGGTCATTCATCGAAGCCGGGCTGGCGAAGATGGCCGCCGAGCCGCCGACTCGATAGGTGGTCAGCGGGCCAAGCGGCTCGTCGACACGAACTCGCGGCCCCAGCTCCGAGATCGCGCGTTGCAGGCGCTCGGCCACGCTCAAGTCGGGATCACCTTGATCTCTGCACCCTGAGCTCGGCCCGACGCAGCTGCACTTCGTCGGGCAGCGACGCAATATCACCGCAACCCATCGAGATGCAGACATCGCCGTCGCGAAGCTCATGGGCGAGGTACTCGATCAGATCGTTGCGGCGCGGCATCCACGCCATACGCGTCGACGGGTGAGCATCGAGCACGGCGTTGACGACGAGCTTCGCAGTAACGCCGGGGATCGGCGTCGTTCCAGACGGGTAGATCTCGGTCAGCACCACCAGATCGGCATCGACGAAGGCATCGCGATACGCGGGTGACATGACCACCATGCGGTTGAACCGATTGGGTTGAAACACAGCAACGACACGCCGCCACCCATCGCCACTGCCTCGAGCGGCAGACAACACAGCGCTGATCTCGCTCGGCAGGTGTGCGTAGTCGTCGACCAGCGCCGCGCCGCCGTCGACGCCGCGGAGATCAAAGCGACGAGCGACACCGCCGAACTTGGCAAGGGCGCGGGCTGCGACATCGAAGTCGACGCCCACCGAGCAGGCCATCGCCAACGCACCCAGTGCGTTGCGAACATTGTGAACACCGCGAAGCGGCAGGTCGACCGTACCGAGCACCGCGCCGGATCTTTCGACCGTGAAGCTGTACGAGCCGTGCTCTGAACGAATGTCGACGGCGCGATAGTCGGCTCCAGGCGAGGTCCCGTAGGTGATCGCGCCGTGGCGAGCGGCGAGCTCGGCGCACACCGGGTCGTCGATGCACAGCACCTTGGGCCCCGCAACCTGGGCGAGGTATTGCTCGAACCCGGCGACGATTGCCTCTTCCGTTCCGTAGAAGTCGAGGTGATCGACCTCGACGTTGGTCAGCATCGTGGCGAACAGTGGTAGCTCGAGATGTGTGCCGTCGCTCTCGTCTGCCTCAACCACCAGCCACTCGCCGCCGGTCCATTGCGCACCGGTACCCATGTCGGTGACGTCTCCACCGATGATGAACGACGGCCGCAACCCGGCGGCGGAAAGGATCAGCATCAGCATCGATGTGGTGGTCGTCTTGCCGTGCGTCCCGGCGACCCCGATCGCCTTGGCCTGCGCGCAGATCGACGACAGCATCCCGGCACGCGTCAGCACCTCAATGCCCGCCTTCGACGCTTGGTCGAGCTCGATGTTGTTGGCGGGAACAGCAGTCGATCTGGTCACGGCCACACAACCGGCGACGTGGCGCCGGTTGTGGCCGACATGCACCTCGACCCCGGCGGCGCGTACACGCTCCAGCACAGGACGCTCGCGAAGGTCGCTGCCGCTGACCCGATGACCCATCTGGGCCAACACGATCGCGATTGCACTCATCCCCGGTCCCCCGACACCGACGACATGCAGTCGTTGAGGTGCTGACAGATCCAACGGGCTCTGTGCCACACCGGTCACGACGACGCCACCCGTTCGATCAGATTGACGAGAGCGGTTCCACGGTGACGTGCCCCGAGAGCAGACGCCGCGGACGACATTGCGGCCAAATCCCCGGGGTTGGTGATCAGCCCGGCGAGTTCGACGATGAGCCGTTCGGCAGTGAGGTCACGCTCGTCGATCAGCACCGCCCCATGATGGTCGCTGAGCTCACGTGCGTTGTCGACCTGATGGTTCTCAGCGGCCCCGGGCCACGGCACGATGATGGCGGGCATGCCGACCGTGGCAAGCTCGGCAATCGTCGCTGCGCCGGCTCGTGTCATCATCAGGTCTGCTGCGGCATACACCTTCGGCATGCGGTCCTCGTATCCAACCACTCGATACATGATGCCGTCGCTGCCATCGCGAGCGGGCGCGGCATCGGCCATGTTGCGCTCGCCGACGATGTGATAGATGGCCACGTCGCGTCGGGCGGCCAGCCGCTCGACGATCTCCGCGACGACTTCGTTCAGGCGTCGGGCGCCAAGCGAGCCGCCGAACACGGCGAAGACGAATCGGTTGTGTGGCAACCCGAGCTCCGAACGGGCCGCCTCGCGATCGCGGTGACGATCGATGCTCAGCACCTCCTGACGCACGGGTGCGCCGGTGATCTCGGCTCGCGGCAGCGTAGATCCGGCGAAAGCCACTGCACACGCCGCGGCGCGGCGAGCCATCAGCTTCGACACGAGGCCGGGTCGTCGGTCGTAGCTGACCACGACGTACGGCACGCGGTTCAGCAGCGCTGCGGCCGTCGCGGGAAAGCTGGCGTATCCCCCGACGTTGACGATCACCTGCGGGGACAGCTCGCGGATCAATCGCCGTGCCTGCCACGTAGAGGCGACAAGTTTGGGAAAGAAGGCGAGGTTGCGGATCGACATCGACCGTTGCAGGCCGGTGACGTCGAGCAGCGTGGAGTCGTATCCGGTCGGTGGCAGCAGGCGGCGCTCGACACCGCGCGTTGCGCCGACGTAGTGGATGGAATCGCGTTCGTGGCCACGCGCGACGAGGGCGTCGGCGACTGCCAACGCCGCAAGTACGTGGCCCGACGTGCCGCCGCCCGTCACCACGGCGTAGGCGCCGCGCTGGGTGGTCATGTCACGGTCACCTCACGTTGCGAGCCACGTTGAGCAGCAGCCCTGCCGCTGTCATCGTGACGAACAGAGAGCTGCCACCGGCGGAGAAGAACGGCAGCGTCAGGCCAGTCACCGGCATCATGCCGGTGACCCCGCCGACGTTGATGATGGTCTGCACGACGAACCAGATCACGATGCCACTGGCCAGCAGACTGGCAAAGCGATCCTGCGTAGCCAACGCAACTTGCACCCCGGCATAGGCCAGGATCAGGAAACCGCCGAGCACGGCGATCACACCGATCATGCCCAACTCTTCGGCAACGACGGCGAAGATGAAATCGCTGTGCGCCAACGGCAGGAAGTCGCCGAGTTTGTTCTTGCCTTGGCCGACGCCTTCTCCCGCAAGGCCGCCCTGGGCCAACGCGATCATCGCCTGGTAGGTCTGATAGCTGAGATGATCCTTGTGGGCAGCGATGTCGAGGAACGCAGTGAACCGGGCCTGGCGGCGAGGGCTCGAGACAACGAAGGCGAGCGCGCCGATTGCGCCCATGCTGGCCGCCCCGGCCATCGGCCGCAGAGGTGCACCGGCGATGAAGGCGACGACGAACACGATCGATGCCAGCACAATCGCCGAGCCGAGGTCGCTCTGCACCAGGCACAAACCGCTGCCGACGATGGCGACGAGCATCACCGGAACCAGCGTGCGTTGCGGGTTGGCCATCTCGTCGCGGCGCTTGGCCAGCAGGTTGGCGCAGTAGAGCAGGACCGAGAGCTTCAAGAACTCGGAGGGCTGCAGCGACAAGGGCCCGATTGCGATCCAGGCGTTTGCGTCGTTGACCCTGTCGCCGACGCCCGGGATGAACGGCAGCAACATCATCCCGTACGAGATGATCAGCGCGGGCAGCACCAGGCGCCGCCAGAAGTGATACGGCACTCGCATTCCAATCCACAGTCCCACCAGGCCCAGGGAGGCCCACATCAACTGCTTGTTGAAGATGCGAAATGGTGAGTGGCCCTGGTGAAACTGGTTGATCGAAGAAGCCGACAGAACCATCACCAGACCGAGCATCACGAAGACCGCAACGACCACGGCGATCGCATAGAACGCGACGGTTGGCGGCGCCGCGGACTTCGCCGGCATGCGCCGACTGGGGTGCCTGCGCAAGGCTGCGGCGCGGTCGAGCGCCTGCCTGCGGCGATCGCCGATCACGGTCGTCGAAGAACTCATCGCGCTCCACTCTTGAAATAGGCGTGCACAAGGCGCTTGAAGTCGTCGCCTCGCGCCGGGTAGCCGCCGTCGGGATACCAGTCGAAGCTCGCGCACGCGGGAGACAGCAGGACCGTGTCGCCGGCCGTCGCGAGTGCAGCGGCCGCAGCGACCGCGGCGTGCATCGATGATGCATCGACGACGGGACACCAGCGGGCAAACGCGGCGTGAATGATCGGGGCGGCTTCGCCGAGCGCGACGACGGCTTTCACGCGGTCGTGTTCGTCGGCCATGCTCGCCAGATCGAGGTCCTTGTTGCGCCCGCCGGCAAGCAGCACGACATTGCTGAAGCTGCGGATTGCAGTGATGGCGGCGTGCGGTGTTGTGGCCTTCGAGTCGTTGAACCAACGCGCCCCTGCGAACTCGCCGATCGGTTCGATCCGATGTGGCGGGTGCTCGAAGGTCTCCAACGCCTCGGCGACGGCGGCAACGGTTGCCAAGCCGGATTCGATGGAGATCGCCGCCGCGGCCAACGCATTGCTGACATCGTGAGGAAGGTCACGCGTCATCGTTGCCCGTTCGGCGAGCGAACCTGCCGGTCCCGTCAGGGTCGAACCGACGAGACGATAGTCGGCAGTGTCGGTGCCGAAGGTGAGTTGGCGACCGACGGCAACGTCGAGGTTGCGCATGACCGCCTGGTCCGCGGCATACCCAACGGCAACATCCGTCGGCCGGTTGTTGCTCCACATCCGCGCCTTGGCCCGTTCGTAGGCGTGCATCGAGACATGCCAGTTCTGGTGATCATCGGCGAGGTTCAACCACACCGATGCTTCACTGCGGAAGTGGTCGATCCAATTGAGCCGGAAACTGCTGCACTCGACGACGAACGCGTCGACATCGCTGTCGAGCGCGGCGATCAGTGGTAGCTCGGTGTTGCCAACGGCAGCGACCTTCAAGCCTGCGCAACGCAACATCGCCGCGGCCATCATCGTGGTTGTGGTCTTTCCGTCGGTGCCGGTCACGGCGAGCATCGGCCGGGGTCCGCCGCGGCGCTGCTGCTCCCACTGGTACGCCAGGTCGATCTCGCTGCGGATGGGCTTGCCATCACGAAGTGCTGCCGAAATGACAGCATGTGTCTCGGGAACGCCCGGAGCCGGGCAGACGATGTCCGACATCGACACCAACTCGTCGAGCGTCGAAGCGTCGGGCTGAACGATCAAGTCTGCTCCGACAGCGGCCGCTGCCGCTGTCTTGGCATCGTTGACGACGTCGTCGGCTACAAGCACGCGAAACCCGCGATCGTGCAATGCCCTGGCGACAGCAGCGCCGGAGATCGCGATGCCGTAGACGAGCGCCGTCTCGGTCATCGGTGGAGTTCCAAACGCGTGAAATCGCCGATGTAGATGGCCAACGCCGTGGCCACACAGATCCCGGCGATCAACCAGAAGCGAATGATGACCGTCGTCTCGGGCCATCCGAGCAGTTCGAAGTGATGGTGGATTGGCGACATGCGGAACAAGCGGCGCTTGCGACCCGACGCCTTGAAGACGCCCATCTGCACGGCAACAGAGCCGGCCTCGAACACGTTGATGCCGCAGATCAACACG
>JANMQX010000240.1:0-2844 GCA_031370745.1 Ilumatobacteraceae bacterium | reverse complement strand
ACGAGATGTTCTTCGACGGCGATGTCGCTGCCGACGATCAGAAGGCCACATTTGGCAACCCCGGCGCGACCGTGAATGTCGTCGTCGACTCGCAGTCAGCCCAGATGCTCGAGGGCGCGACGCTCGACTACAAGGACGGGCTGAACCAGGCCGGTTTCTCGATCAACAACCCCAACGCCAGCCGCACCTGCGGTTGCGGGTCGAGCTTCAGCTGATACTGCGGTCCGCGTCAGGCCAGGAACGCGTCGATGCGTTCGTCGAGCTCTTGCTGATCCCAGATCACGTCGACCCGATCGACAACTATCCCCTTCTTGACGAGATAGAGCACCGGTTCGTAATCGAGGCCGAGAGCTGACACAGCAGGCGCCACGGTGGTTGCCGAGTCATCGGCGTAGACATCGGCGTGCACCATGACGACCTTGTCGCCGACGCGACTGTGCGACTTGACCAAGACCTCGAGTGCCGGCCCGCACGTGCCGGTCTGGCAGTGCGCAGGTGTGCCGATCATGTACGCGACCGGCGCGCCAGAGGCCAGGGCCTGGGTCAGGGTCACGTCGTGCAGCGGGCATGGTTTGGGTGTGAGGGTGCAGTAGGGCTCGACACCGCGGTGGTTGTCGACCGTGGGCGTGTCGAACGGAGGCAGCAGCGAACCGATGTACGGCACCGTGACCTGTGAGGGATCGGTCACTTGGAACGCCGCACCGAAACCGTCGTCGCCGTCGAGTCGCAGCGTGAACGTGCCCGGCTGGTCGATCTGCACGATGATCGGCCAATACGGGATCACCATGTTCGTCGAATGAATGGGCGCCGAGACGGTGGCGATCTGCTTGTCGGCGCTGTCGAGCACGCGCCCGCTGAGCGTGGCTGGACCAGTTGACAGCAGGCTCTGCTTGTTGGCGATCGAGATCGGAAGTCGCACCTTGCCCGGAACGAACGTGTTGGTCGGATACCGCTGGGCGATCGTGAAACCAGTCGTCGCCGGATCGGGCTCGGTGCCAGCGGAGCCGCCGCGGCTCGAAGCGGACTTGTCGGCGCACGCTGCCACCACGAGCAACGAACCGGCGCCGGCAATGAGGTGGCGCCGCGACATCGACATCGCCGCAGTGTACGAGTTGCATCCGAGAACGAGCAGTCAGGCCTACGATGCCCCTATGAGCAAACCCCTTGGTCCGTACACCCCGGTCGTGCGTGCTGGAGACTGGATCATCGTCAGCGGCCAGCTCGGGATGCAGGACGGCGCCCTCGTCAGCGGCGGAGTTTCGGCTCAGACCGCCAAGGCGGTCGAGAACCTGCACGCGCAGTTGGCCAGTGTCGGCGCCGATCTCACCGACATCGCCAAGACGCTGTGCTTCCTGACTGACATGGACACCTTCGCAGCTTTCAACGACGCCTATGTCGAAGGGTTCGGAACGCATCGCCCGGCGCGCAGCACCATCGGTGTTGCCGCGCTGCCCGCCGGCGCCGCGGTGGAGATCGAGGCCTGGGCGTACAAGCCGGCGCAAACAAGCCGGTAGGGTGGCCGCCGTGCCTGGGGCAATTGCAATCGTGCTCGTGCTGGTGCTCCTGCCGGTGCTGGTGTGCATCGGCAGCGCCATCATTGCCGGGGTGCTCGGTGTCGTGCTGAACCGCGATTCCGAGATCCGCCACGAGGGCAGTGAGCTGCTCGACCTCAACGTGTGAACATGCATCGTCACGATCGGTCGACCGAGTTGTTGACGCAGGCCGTCGTGCGTTACGCGGTTGAGCGGATGAACATGGATCCGCCCCCGCTCGACAAGACGCGACCTGCGACGGAGCTTCGGGCGATGGTCGGCCAGACGGTGACGGCCACCGGCATCGGCGGCCTCGAGGCGCTGCGCATCTTCGCCGATGTGCTGGGCCCAGCGAGCATCTCGATCGATCATCCGCGGTTCTTGTCGTTCGTGCCGGCCGCGCCGACCGAAGCGGCGATCCTGTTCGATCTGGTGGTCGGAGCATCGAGCATCTACGGCGGCTCGTGGCTCGAAGGTGGCGGAGCGGTCTTCGCCGAGAACGAGGCGCTGCGTTACGTCGCCGACCTCGTCGGGCTCCCTGCGACGGCTGGCGGTGTGTTTGTCACCGGCGGCACCGCCGGCAACCTCAGCTCGCTGATCGCCGCCCGGTTCCGCTGGCGACAGCGTCACGACGGTGCACTCGACCGCACACGCGGGCTCCTGGTGACTGGAAAGGGCGCTCACTCCAGTGTCGCCTCCGCGGCGAGGGCGATGGACGCCGACGTGGTCCTCGTGCCCGCAGATGATCACGGCCGGATGTGGGGCGCCGCGCTGCGCGACACGATTGCCGGGCTGTCGGAGGAGGATCGTGAGCGGACCTTCGCCATCGTGGCGACGGCGGGCACGACCAATGCCGGCGTGATCGACGACCTCGCCGGTGTTGCCGATGTGTGTGCCGAGTTCGATGTGTGGATGCATGTTGACGGCGCGTACGGCGGGGCCGGGCTCGCCGCGCCAAGCGTGCGCGATCGTTATAACGGCATCGAGCACGCCGACAGCTTCATCGTCGACCCGCACAAATGGTTCTTCGCACCCTTCGACTGCTGCGCACTGGTGTACCGCGACCCGAACCTCGCCCGGGCGGCGCACACCCAGCACGCCGAATATCTCGACGTGTTGCACGGTGGCACCGACGACAGTCCCGATGGTCACGAGTGGAACCCCAGCGACTTCGCCCATCACCTCTCGCGCCGAGCCCGCGGTTTGCCGTTCTGGTTCAGCCTTGCGACGCATGGCACCGAGGCGTATCGCGATGCCATCGAAACGACGCTGACCGTCACGAGACAAGGGGCGCGTTTGTTCGATGACGCCG
>JANMQX010000231.1:0-26399 GCA_031370745.1 Ilumatobacteraceae bacterium | reverse complement strand
TTTGCCATCGCGTGCGTGGTGTCATACATCTTCTCGTCGCATCGCGGCATCTACGGCACTCAACGCATCGACAGCCCCAAGGGACCCGCGGATCTGATCGACGGCCCCCTCGCGGATATCACGCTAAATCATCTCGTGCGCCGCCGGCCCACCTGGTTACCGACGCGAGTGAAACAGAAGTGACGTCTGTACGTCAGCCGGCACGAAAGCGTAGACCCGCCCGGCGGCGCACCATCGTCCAGTCATTGACCACTATGCGCCTCTTGCCGGTCTCGAGGATGCCTTCCTGACGTGCTTCGTTGAGCACCCGATTGGTGATCCTCAACCCGACGCCCGTCATCGACGCAAGCTGTTGCTGACTGATCGGAATTTCGGCGCCGGTGCGGCGCTTCTCGAACACCTCACCAAGCCTCCACAGCTGTCGGTAGAGGCGCGTCGGGCCATCGAGCTCGGAGAGCTCGCTGACCTGAATGGTCAGCCGCTGCACCAACCGCAGCAGAGCTTCGATGAACACGTCGGAGATCCGCGGAAAGCGTTGCCGCAAGGTTTCAATGTCTGTGCGCAGGATCTGGATGACCTCGACCTTCGAAAGAGCTTGGGTGGTGGCCGTCCGCACTCGTTCGTTCGACAGGATCGCCATCTCGCCGAACATCTCGCCCGGCCCGAGGACGGCGAGCAACACAGGCTCGCCGCGTTCGCCGCCACTCCAGATACCGATGCGGCCGCTGACCAGCACGTACACGGCGTCTCCAGGCTGACCTTCGTGGTACAGGTAGGCCTGCGCGGGGATCTTCAGACGACGGCATCGAGCCTCGAGCGCGACGCGTTCGCGTTCGGGGAGAGATGCAAAAAAAGCAATGGCCTCGGCGATGACGCCCAAGATACATCAACACGCACTAATGCGTGCTGCAACACGCACAGGAGCGTGGATCGTCGACCGGTAGGCGTGGTTTCGTTGATCCATGAGGACGAACGCAACACCCGAAGAAGTAGCAGTTCTGGTCCAGCGTCATTTCAATGGCGATGCCAAGGCGCTCACCGAACTCATCGGGATCTTTCAATCATTGGTCAGAGCTGCGGCGCGCCGAGTACTGCGCTGCTCCACAGATGTCGACGATGCCGTGCAGGACACGTGGCTGAATTTTGTCCGCTTCGGTGATCGCATCGCTGACCCCGAGCGCGTCGGTGCATGGCTGTGGACCGTCGCGCTCAATTCCGCACGTCGCATTCAACGCCGCGACAGCCGCTGCATCGTTGCCGACAACGTGGCCGACCTGGCCGATGCGATGGCCGACGAGGTACCCGAGCCGGACCACGCGCTGCAGCGTTGCGAGCGGGCAACGGTGGTCCACCGCGCTGCGGCAGAGATGCGCGAGACCGACCAGCGGGTGCTCAGTCTGATGATGGACGACCGGGCCTATGACTACCGCCAGATCAGCACGATCAGCGGCCGGCCGATCGGCAGTCTCGGCCCGACTCGCGATCGGATCATCCGCAAGCTGCGCACCAACCCGCAGGTTGCCGAATTGATGGCTGTCTAGAACACTCGCTCCGATCAAGGCGCCTCAAGTAGACATGCGCCATGGCGTCCGCCGCGGTTCAGTTGGGTCTTTTGCTCCCTCCGTCAGAGGGCAAGGCGGTCGGCGGCGACGGCCCAGCCTGGTCGGCGGACCTCGGTCGATTCGCCGAGCTCGAGTCTCGGCGCGATCGACTCGTGCGCAGGCTCGCACGAGTGCGCGGTGGTAACGAGAAGCTGCTCGGCGTCGGCGGCAAGCACCTTGCCGCGGCGCGACTCGCCAACAGCGCGCTGACATCGTCTCCGTCGCTTCCCGCATGGAGGCGCTACACGGGCGTTGTTTGGGACGCGATGGATGTCGCCTCCCTGCCGACAACAGCACGGGAGCGGGCACTGTCGTCGGTGGTCGTCGTTTCGGGTCTCTTGGGCCTCGTCGGCCTCGACGACCCGACACCCGAATACCGGCTGAAGATGGGTGCATCGTTGGCGCCCTACGGCAAGCTCAATTCGTGGTGGCGGCCAATCTTGGCACCCGCCCTCGACGCGTGGGCTGCTGATCGATTCGTCGTCGATCTGCTCGCAAACGATCAGCGTGCAGCGTGCTCGGCTGCCCAACTACGCGGCGTCTCTGTCACCTTCGTCGACCGCACTGGCACGGTCGCCGGGCACGATGCCAAAGCCGCGAAGGGAAGGCTGGCCCGCCACCTGTTGACGAGCGACGCACGGCCTGCCGATGCGCTGCAAACGTGGGCTGATCCGCGGTTCGACCTGCTGATCACCCCAATCGGTCAATGAGACCCCCTGGTAACGTCGCCGCAGTGGATGTGATGTCGGCCGCCGATCTCGAACGTCGCGCCGCCCTGCGGAAGATGAAGATCCTCGCAACTGCGCTGCTCGTTTTCGTCACCGTCGTGTTCTTCGTCGCTCGCTGGCAAGAGGAGCGACACGGCTGGGTCGGGTTCATACGAGCGTTCGCCGAAGCCGCGATGGTCGGCGCATTGGCCGATTGGTTTGCAGTGTCCGCGCTATTTCGCCATCCCCTCGGCATACCCATCCCGCACACCGCGATCATCCCCCATCGCAAGGATCAGATCGGACGCTCGCTCGGCGAGTTCGTGCAGACCAACTTCCTGACACGCGAGGTGCTCGACGAACGTCTCGCGGGCGCGCACGTTGGCAAGCGACTCGGCGACTGGCTGGCAGACGAACACAATGCCGGCAAGGCCGGCGAAGGAATCGGCGACCTGTTGCGTGGTGCGCTGGAGGTGCTCGATGACCGCGACGTGGCCAGCGCGCTGGAGACGCTCATCGAGCGCCGGGTCCGAGCGACTCCTGTTGCTCCCCTTGTCGGCAAGGCAATCGACCTGGCGATCGAAGGTGGACATCACCAGCGGTTGCTGAATGCCGTGCTCACCGGCCTCGACGGATTCCTCGACGACAACAAGACGACATTCAGGGAACGACTCGAACATGAATCCCCGTGGTGGGTGCCCGAACGAATCGACGACAAGCTGTTCACCAAGATCTACGGCGCCGTGCACACGTTCTTGGCCGACGTTCGTTCCGATCCGCACCACGAAGTACGGCACTCCCTCGATGCGCGGGTGGTCGCATTCGCGGCGCGACTCCGCCACGATCCGGGACTGTTGGCCAAGGGGGAGGAGCTGAAGTCGGAACTACTTGCTCACCCCGACGTGCGCGCCTGGCTCGGCTCGCTGTGGGGCGAGTTGAAGCACAACACAGTCAGCGCACTCGACAATCCCGCAAGTGAGCTGCGACAACGACTCGATCAATCGCTCGTGACACTCGGCAAGCGGCTGGCGAGCGAAGCCGACCTACAGGCCAAGGTCGACGATTGGGTGATGCGAGCCGCCGGGCACGTCGTCGATCACTACAAGGGCGAGGTTGCCGAACTGATCGCCAGCACCGTTGCCAAGTGGGATGGCAAGGCGACGGGCGACCGCATGGAGCTACAGGTCGGTCGCGATCTGCAGTTCATCCGCATCAACGGCACGATCGTCGGCGGACTCGCCGGGTTGGTGATCCACAGCGTCAGCCAGGTGCTGTTCTGATGGCAGCCGTCTGACGGGTCAGGACCAGTCGCGGCGGGTCGCCGGCATGCCTGCGCTGCCAGAGTCTGTGGGTAACACGCCCAACACTTGATGGATGGAGATCCCGCCGTCGTCGAAACCCACCGCCGAGCCGGCCATGTACAGCCGCCAGACCTTCGCCCGCGGCTCGCCAACCAACTTCACGGCCTCGTCCCACGAGTCCTCCAGGTTCGACACCCATGCGCGCAGCGTCTGGGAGTAGTGCTCGCGTAGCGATTCGACGTCGCGCACTTCGAGGTCGGCGCGCTCCATTGCCAGCACCACACCGCCGACGTCGATCAGTTCGCCATCAGGAAACACGTAGCGACCGACGAATGACCTCGGGCCGAGGGTGGATCCTCCGATCGACGAGATCGCGTGGTTCAGCAGCCGACCCGGTGACGCGAGTACCGAGCGCAGGGTCGTGAAGTATTGATCCAACTTGCCATGGCCGACATGTTCCGACATGCCGATCGAGGAGATCGCGTCGAACGACTCACCGGACAGGTCGCGATAGTCCTGCAGGCGGATTTCGACTCGATCGGCAACTCCGGCTTCCTCGACGCGCTGCCGTGCGAGTTCGGCCTGCTGCTTGCTGATGGTGATGCCGACGACGCGCGAGTCGTAGTGCAACGCAGCATGAATCGCCATGGATCCCCAGCCGCAACCGACATCGAGCAGACGTGCATCGGCACGCTCATGGAGACCCAACTTGCGACAGACCAGTTCGTGCTTGGCGTGCTGCGCTTCTTCGAGCGTCGTATCGGGCTGGGTGAATCGAGCGCACGAATACGTCATCACCGGGCCGAGCACCAGACGGTAGAAGTCGTTACCGACGTCGTAGTGGTGGCCGATCGCACTGGCGTCGCGCCGCAGCGAATGGCGCCATCCGTGCAGCCGCGCTTCTTCGGGAGGCGGAGGCAACGGCCGGCCCAGTGCGCCGACGCGCTTTGCCGCGACCACGGCCGTCGGCAAGACGCGCCATGCTCGCCTCGGCTCGCCAACCTCGGGCTTGGCATCGCGGAACGCGACGACCACATCGAACAGGTCGCCTTCGAGGTCGATGTCGCCACAAACATACGCACGGCCGAGCCCGAGCTCGTTCGGCATCCACAGCAGGCGTCGAATGGCATCGGGCGAGTTGAAGTGCAACGTCGCCACAGTGCCGTCAGCAGGGCTGAGTCTCGACCCGTCCCAGAACTCGAAGCGAATCGGAATCTTGCGTCCGAAGCTGCCTTCGATGACCGGCCTCATGGCCTCGGCGACTCTGCCGGCGGGTTCGAGGTTGCGGGCGGTCGTGACATCGTCTGTCAGCGTTGACTGGGCCGGCGGAACCATCTGATCATCCCTCTGATTCGTTCGTGCCAGCTTAGAGCGCACGAACGCATAGCTGAGAACCGTAAATCATCCGGGCAGCGGTCGCTGCTTTCCCAACGAAGCGAGCGTCGAAACCGCTGTCTCGGACAACATGTCGACGACCGCCGTCACCGGCCTGCCCGCGCCCGTCACGGCCGCCAGGGCGCGGCCACCCGACGCCGCTGCCGGCTCGTTGACGGTCAGGATGACGAAGCCTGCTGACGGATCGACCTGACGGACCACGGCGCCCTTCGAGATCGCCCGCCACAACAGATCGAGACGAACCGCGCCGGGACGATTCGACGTTCGACCACCGACGATTTCGAACCACCATCTCCGACCCGACCCGTCAATTGCCCGCAGCGTCGGAGCCACGCTGGGCATCACTGCCGCTTCGTCATCGAGGTCCGTGAAGGCGGCCTGGGTGAGCAGCCACTTGGCGATCTCTTTGGATGACCATCCCCCGCGCAGGGGCTCGGTCTGTCGGCCATCGTTGGCCAGCAGCCCGACGGTGGACCGATCGTGCCGTGGCAGGCCTTCTGCGGCGACGCGGCGCCGGGCTGCCTCGACATATTCGGGCTCGGTGTCGTAACCGATGTATGACCGGCCGGTTCTCATGGCGGCGACGGCGGTCGTGCCGGAGCCGACGAAGGGATCGAGCACAAGATCACCAACATAGGTGTTCATGTGGATCAGCCGCTCTGGCAAAGCCACTGGAAACGGCGCCGGATGGCCGACACGGCTCGCCCGTTCCGGAGGGATCTCCCACACATCGACGGTTGCCTCCATGAACTCGTCACGACTCATCGAGCCGATCGACGGAAGCCCGATCTTGGCGCGATCCTTCGCACTGATCGCGCGGTCGAATCGACCCTTGGAGGCGATGATCACACGCTCGCTGAGGTCGCGGATCACTGGGTTGCCCGGACGCTGAAAGCTCCCCCACGCACAATTTCCCGCTGCGCCGCGCTGCTTGATCCACAGCACTTCGCCACGAAGGAGCAATCGAAGATCGTCCTGCAGAATTGTCGTGACGTCGGCCGACAGCGAACGGTATGGACGCCGGCCGAGGTTGGCCACGTTGATCGCGATGCGCCCGCCCGGCTCGAGCACGCGGACGCATTCAGCGAACACGTCGCGAAGCTGTTCGAGGTATTCGATGTACGTCGCAGGGACATGACCGTGACCAAGCGCCTCCTCGTACTCTTTGCCTGCGAAGTACGGCGGCGACGTGACAACGAGAGCGACGCTGTTGTCTGCGACATCGCCCATCTGCCGGGCATCGCCGACGATGAGCCGATCGACGCATTTCGGGGGAGCGACGTGATCATCCGCGCTGACCTCTGGAGCTTGAAATCGTTCGTAGAACGCCCTTGAGTCGTGACCTTCTCGGCGACCGACCCCAAAAGACGACGTTCGCGTTCCGGGTCGCCGGGCCGTTGGTTGGTCGGCAATATCCTCCACGCGGCAACGTTACGCGTCCCGCGCAACCCACCCGGCGATACGCGCCTTCGGTAGCGTGAGCGGCGATGGCGTATCGATACCTGTGGACTCCGCTGGCGCTCGGACCCGTCACCGTCCGCAACCGCATCGTCTTCAGCGCCCACCTCACCAACTACGCCCGCGATGGCAAGGCGACCCAACAACACGCTGCCTACTATGCGGCGCGCGCTGCCGGCGGCGCAGGGCTGATCATCACCGAGGAGCATTCGACGCATCCGACGGACTGGCCATACGAGAAACTGATCCACGGCTTCCGTCGCGATGTGATACCCGGGTACCTGGCGATCACAGACGCAGTACACCGGCACCGCGTCCCGATCTTCGCCCAGATCAACCACAACGGCGGTCAGGCCAGTTCGATGTTCTCGCGGCTGCCGGTGTGGGCACCGTCCGCGGTCGCCGATCCGCTGTTCCGCGAGGTGCCCAAAGCCGTCTCGCGTGCCGAGATCGACGAGATCGTTGCCGGCTATGCGCAGGTGGCCCAGAACTGCGCGGAGGGCGGCTTCGACGGAATCGAGCTTCAATGCAGCCATTCGTCGATCGTGCGCGGCTTCCTGTCCCCCGCCACCAACAAGCGCACCGACCAGTACGGCGGCTCGCTCTTCAACCGCGCCAGGCTGATGATCGACATCGTTGCCGCAGTGAGACGGGCGATCGGCAATGACCTAGCGCTCGGCGTGCGCATCTGCGGCGACGAGTTGATCGAAGGTGGCACGACCATCGAGGATGCGGTGGAGGTAGCCGGGCTCGTCGAGGCAACCGGTCAGGTCGACTACATCAACACTTCGATCGGGGTCGCCACGGCCAGTCTGTTCATGATCGAAGCCAGCATGCACATCCCGCCCGGTTACGCGATGTTCATCCCTTCAGCGATCCGCAAAGCCGTCGATCTGCCCGTAGTAGGGGTCGGACGTTTCAAGGATCCGCTGCAGGCCGAACGAGCGCTCGCCGAAGGTCACTGCGATCTGGTCGGCATCGTCCGGGGACAGATTGCCGACGCTGACTTCGGCGCCAAGGCCAAGGCCGGCGCAACCGACGACATCCGCTTGTGCCTGTCGTGCAACCAGGAATGTGTTGGTCGCATGGGCCTGAACCGATGGCTCGGTTGCATCGAAAACCCCACTACCGGCAAGGAGGCTGTCGAGATGACAGACGTGCGCCCGCGGGTGGCTCGTCTCGCATCGCAGAAGTCGGTTCTCGTCATCGGCGCAGGGCCCGGTGGGTTGCAGGCGGCGATTGCTGCGGCGCGAGGCGGACACAGGGTGACGTTGTACGAGAAGGAGCGTCATGCCGGCGGGCAGGTGCGGCAGGCGGCGACGGTGCCGAACCGCGCCGAGTTCGGCGACATGATCCGCAATCAGTTGACCGAATGTCGCCGCTTGGGCGTGACGATCGAGTACGGCGTCAGCGTGTGGCCCGGGCTGATCGCCGAGCGCAAGCCGGATCACGTGATCGTCGCCACTGGAGCCGAACCGCAGCGCCCATGGTGGGTGCCTGCCGACGCCGAACAGGTCGTCGATCTGCGCGCGGTGTTGGATGGAAGTGCCAGCCCGTCCGGGGACGTGGTGATGATCGATGAGCTCGGGTTCCATCAGGCCACCTCGGTGGCCGAGCTGCTCGCCGATCGCGGCTGCAACGTGGAGATCGTCACCAATGGAATGGTCGTCGGTCAGGACCTCGGCGTCACGCTCGACATGGAGAACTGGTGGATGCGGGCCACCGCGAAGGGCATTGTCCAGTCGACCGACCTCGTCGCCATGGGCATGGGCGAGCCCGCGCCGCGACGGGTGCTCAATCTGCTGCACCACCCAACCGGCTCCAACGTCACCAGGGCACCTGATTGGGTGGTGCTGGCCGTGCCGGGCAGTCCCGTCGAGTGGCTCTACAACGATCTGCGAGCTGCGGGTGTCAGCGTCGAGCGCGTCGGCGACTGCGTCGCCCCGCGTCGTGCACACGCGGCCGTGATCGAGGGCGAGCGGGCTGGCTCCGCGCTCGCCCGGTCGGGTGTTTGACATCAAGCCCGCCCGGGGTGGCTGCGAGCACTCCGATGACATACTGAAGCGGTGAACGACAGCGCACTGGTCGCAGTGGTGATGGGGTCGCCCAGCGACTGGTCGACGATGAGCAAGGCCGTCGACGTGCTGCACCACTTCGGTCTGGCGCACGAAGTGCGGGTGTTGTCGGCACATCGCATGCCGGACGAGATGTTCAGGTTCGCCGAATCGGCCAGGGAACGCGGTCTGCGGGCAATCATCGCCGGGGCGGGCGGTGCCGCCCATCTGCCGGGAATGCTCGCCGCGAAGACCACCGTGCCGGTGCTCGGCGTACCCGTGCCCTCTCGACATCTCGGCGGGCAGGACTCGCTCTACTCGATCGTGCAGATGCCCGCAGGGGTGCCGGTCGCCACATTCGCCATCGGCGAGCCTGGCGCGACCAATGCGGCGCTGTTCGCAGTTGCGCTGCTGGCCGGAGCCGCTCCCGAACTGGCGACTGCACTCGACGCCTACCGACGCCAGCGTCACGATGATGCCGCGGCCACAGTTCTTCCTCCGCAGTGATCAACGTACGATGATCACGCCGCCTGCGACGCTCGGCATCCTCGGCGGCGGCCAGCTCGGCCGGTACTTCGTGATGGCGGCGCGGACGATGGGCTACGGCACCGTCGTGCTCGAACCGGATCCGCACGCTCCGGCCGGCAAGGTGGCCGATGAGCACATCATCGCCGCGTTCGACGATGAGTCAGCGTTGAAACATCTTGCTGCAACCTGTGCAGTGGTGACCACTGAATTCGAGAATCCTCCGGCTGCGGCGATGGAGTTCTTGGCCTTGCACACGGCAGTCGCACCCTGCGGGAGTGCTGTGGCCATTGCCCAAGACCGCCGAGCCGAGAAGGCGTTCCTGCGCACCGCAGGTGTGCCCCTCGCGCCACATGCGGTCATCGAAACTGACGATCATCTCGACGTTGCACGTGATTTTCACTATCCAGCCATCTTGAAGACAGCACGGCTCGGCTACGACGGCAAGGGACAGGTCGCCGTTGCGTCACCCGACGATCTCGACGCTGCGTGGCTGCAGCTCAATCGACAGCCATGTGTGTTGGAGCAACGACTGCAGCTCGATGGGGAGGTTTCCGTCGTGCTGGCACGCGACGCACGGGGCAACACCGCGACATATCCCGTCGCACACAACACGCATGTCAACGGAATCCTCGACTGCACCATCGTTCCGTTCCCTGACAACGGGGCAACCGATCTGGCCGACAGGATTGCCACCGCGCTCGACTACGTAGGCGTCCTCGCCGTGGAGATGTTCATCGTCGATCGACAGCTGCTGGTCAACGAGCTGGCGCCTCGCCCGCACAACAGCGGGCACTGGACACTCGACGCGGCGCGCACGAGCCAGTTCGAACAGCAGGTTCGAGCGGTGTGTGGCGTCGGCCTCGGAGATCCATCAATCACGGTCCCTGCCGCAGCGATGCTGAACCTGCTTGGCGATCTGTGGACCGACGGCGAACCGGACTGGTCCGCCGTACTTGCCGAGCCTGCTGCCTCGCTCCATCTCTACGGCAAGTCGATACCGCGACCAGGACGCAAGATGGGCCACATCACGGTCACTGCGGCTACACCAGACGAAGCCCAGCAACGGGCAACGGCCATTCGAAGCCGCCTCACCAATCGCTAGCCTGCGCAAACCATGGTTGCCGGAATCATCACCGAACTCACCGATTGGCTCGATCGAACGTCAGGCAACAAGTGGTTCCTGGCAGTGATTCTGGTGATCGCCCTCCTTGATTCGGTGATTCCGATCGTGCCCAGCGAGACCTGCGTGATCATCGGCGGCGTGGCCGCAGGATTGGGAACCCAGAACCTGCTCGCAGTGATAGCCGCGGGTGCGATCGGCGCCTTCATCGGAGACAACTGTGCCTACATGATCGGACTGAGGGCCAGCGCCTGGTTTCGGCGGCGTGCCGAGCGCAAGCCGAAGTTCGCCCGACAACTTGCCTGGGCTCAGTCCCAGATCCTCGAGCGCGGCGGATTGCTGCTGATCACCGCTCGGTTCATCCCCGGGGGCCGAACCGCCTTGACGTTGTCGAGCGGGATCACCCGGCAGAGCCGGTGGTGGTTCATTCGTTGGGTCGCGCTGGCAACCATCATCTGGGCGACCTATTCGGCCCTGCTCGGGCGAATCGGTGGCGCCGCATTCGAGAACAGTCACACCAAGGCGTTCTTGACGGCGTTCGGCTTGGCGATCGCGACGAACGTGGTCATCGAGGTCGTTCGGCACCTTCGCAAGAAGCGCCGCGAGGCTTCGGGTGCGACGGCGTCGGCGGGCTGACCGCGATGAGTCGACACCTCGTCCAGTTGAACATCGCTACGTTGCAGCATCCCCTCGATGATCCGCACACTGCCGATTTCGTCAACGCTCTGCCCATTGTCAACGAAACCGGCGAGCAGTCGCCGGGCTACGTCTGGCGTCTGCAATCCGACAGCGGCGACGCGACCGACATCAGGGTGTCCGACGATCCGTTGGTGATCGTCAACCTGACGGTGTGGGAGTCGCTCGACGCGTTGAAGGCATTCGCGTACCGCGGGATTCATCGCGACTTCTTGCGCAGGCGCGCCGAATGGTTCGTCGCTGGTTCAACCCGCACCGCCTTGTGGTGGACGCCCGCTGGATCGTTCCCTACCATTGAGCTCGCCCGACGTCGACTCGAGTTCATCGATGTGTTCGGAGCGTCGCCGTACGCCTTCGGGATGGGTCAGAGCCACCCGGCACTCTTGATCGAGCGAGCCGGGCCGGATGACGACCGCGCTGCCGAGGTGATCGGTCAGCTGGGCGACGATGTTGCGGTGTCGTCGCGAGAAGCAGGCGGGGTCGTCGTCGCCGAACTCGATGACGCCGCGGCTGGATGTGGTGCCTATCGCGTGCTCGACGACACCACGGCGGAGGTCGTACGCATTCATGTGGCCCAATCCGCACGAGGCATGCGCGTGGGTGCGGCCATCGTGGCTGAGCTCGAGGCACTCGCCCGGGCCAACGGCTTGAGCCGGATGGTGCTGGAGACCGGGCCACACATGGCCGGCCTGTACGAGAAGTTCGGCTTCGAGGTTCGCAACGGCTGCGACGACGGCGAGGCGATCACGGCCACGCGCGTCGAGAAGCTGCTCACACCGAGCCGGGCCGTTTAGCCTGACCTCGATGCTTGCACTGATCGTTGTACGCGACGGACAGTTGCCTGTGGGTGCTGACGAGACCATTTCGGAATGCGGCGGCCGGGCGCTCCTCATCGGCTCCGGTACCACGGCGGCGACCGCAACACTGCAACACGTCGCCCGCGAGATCAGCACGATGGAGGTCGGCGACTTCCGACCGGCAACATGGGCCGAGGTCCTGTCGGAGCATCTCGACGAGGAGCCGATCGTCGTCCTGCCGGCCTCCCCCGACGGGCGCGACCTCGCTCCACGATTGGCAGCACGACTGCAACGGCCGCTGCACGCGATGGCGATGAGCGTTTCGGCGACGAGGATCGATCTGATTCGTCGCCGCGGCACGGAGCTGCATTCGGTCGATCCTGCGCCTGCGTTTGTGGCGACATTGCAGCCAGGAGTGCGCGGCGTTGATCACGTCGATACGTCGCCGACGGTGCGCAACATCGCGACCGCGATCACAGCGCACAACGACGCGACGATCGAGCAGTTGCAGCCGCCAGATGCCGCGACAATCGACCTGTCCGAAGCGGAGCGGATCGTCGCCGGCGGAGCCGGCCTCGACGACCCTCGGCGTTTTGTCCAACTTGTCGAACTCGGCGCGATGCTGCAAGCCAGTGTTGGTGCGACTCGGGTGATCACCGACCGTGGTTGGGTCAGCCACGAGCGTCAGATCGGCACCACGGGCGTGATCGTCAGCCCCCATCTCTACATCGCGTTCGGCATCAGCGGCGCGGTGCAGCACACGACGGGGCTCGGGCAGCCAGAGCACATCATCAGCATCAACACCGACCCGTATTGCCCGTTGATGCAGCTGGCTGATCTTGCGGTGGTCGCCGACGCCAACGCTGTGCTCGACGAGTTGCTCGCCCGAATCGGGTCGGCGGATGGCTGAACCAGACTTCGATGTCGTCGTCGTCGGCGCCGGGCCCGCTGGATCGTGCGCGGCCATCGAGACCGCTCGAGGAGGCCTGCGAACACTGCTGCTGGAGCGCGGCCCGTTCCCTGGCAGCAAGAACATGTACGGCGGAGTGGTGTATCCGCGAATCCTCGACGACCTGATCCCGAACTGGTGGGACGAGGCGCCGATCCAGCGATGGGTGACCCGCCGGTCGACGATGATCCTCACCGACACCCAGGCACTGTCAGTCGACTTCCGCAACGATCGATGGGCGGCGCCGCCCTACAACGGAGCCACGGCACACCGCCCAGAGTTCGATCGATGGTTGGCCGATCATGCGGTTGCCGCAGGCGCCACCTTGCTGTGCGACACCACGGTCACCGGCCTGCTGCGCGGCTCGTCGCGCAAGTCAAGCGGCACCGTCACCGGTGTGCGCACCGATCGCCCCGATGGCGACGTCACGGCATCGGTCGTGATCGCCTGCGACGGCGTCAACAGCTTCCTCGCCAAAGAGGCCGGGCTCTACGGAACCCCCAATGCCAAGAACTTCACCCTCGGCGTCAAAGAGACACTGGCCCTTCCGAAGCAGGTCATCGACGAGCGCTTCGGTGTGCGTGATCGCGAGGGCGTCGACATCGAGATCATCGGCTGCACCGGTGGCGTCAACGGTGGTGGCTTCGTCTACACAAACCTCGACACGATTGCCGTTGGAGTTGTGCTGAAGCTGACGAAGCTTGCCGCCCAAAAGACCCGACCGGAGGAGATCATCGCGACAATGAAACGGCACACCGCGATCGCCCCACTGGTCGAGGGCGGCGAACTGCGCGAGTATTCCGCGCACCTCATTCCCGAGGCCGGCCTGTCGATGATGCCGGAGATGACCGGACACGGGTTGCTGATCGCCGGCGATGCTGCAGCGTTGTGCCTCGCCGCGGGCATCTGGCTGGAAGGTGTCAACTTCGCGATGGCCAGCGGGATGTATGCCGGGCAAACCGCGACCGAAGCCATCGCCAACGGCGATGTCAGTCAGCGCGGCCTCGGTGGCTATGCCCGACGGCTCGGCGACACGTTCGTGCTACGCGATCATCGCAAGCTGCGCCGCGCCCCCGAGCTCGTGCTCAGCGATCGCGTCCAGCATCTGTACCCGTCGATGATCACCGGGATCGCCGAGCGGATGTTCCGCGTCGACAATCCGGCGGCGAAGCCTGGCCTTCGGAGAATCGTTCGAGAAGAACGCAAACGCGCCGGGGTCCACCTCCGCGGGTTGTTGCGTGATGGCCACGATGCGTTTCGGAGCTTCGGATGATCGAGCGCGACCCGACATGGCCGGAGATCTCGTTCAGTGACCGGATGGACACCACCGAGTTCAAGGTCAGCGAGAAGCCGCACATCGTGGTTGATGGAAAGGTCTGCGCCGACTGCAGCACCCGCGACTGCATCGTCGCCTGCCCGGCCGACCTCTTCGTGCCGACGAGCAACGGCGGCATCGTCTTCAACTACGAGCAGTGCTTCGAGTGCGGCACCTGTTACCTGGTTTGCAACCGCGAGGGCGCCATCACGTGGTCATACCCCGAGGGCGGTCATGGCGTGATCTTCCGGACCACCTGATGATCGCGGTGTGCATCAAATGGATCGGCGGATCGGACACGTCGGGGATGTCTGCTGCCGACGAGGCGGCTCTCGAGATGGCACTCCGCCATGCTGAGACCACGCGCACGTCGCTCATCGCCGTCACGGTTGGCGGCCCTTCGGCCGATCAGTGTCTGCGTCTCGCCCTGGCGTGTGGAGCGACGACGGCCATTCGCGTCGACGCGCCCGAGGGAATCGACAGCAGTTCGGTCGCAGCCGCGCTTGGCCCCGTCGTCGCCCACAGCGCCGCCGTGTGGTGCGGCGATTACTCCGGCGATCGCGGCACAGGCAGCGTTCCGGCCTTCCTCGCCGCACTTCTGAACCGCCAGCAAGCTCTTGGGTTGATCAGCGTTGACTTCGTGGATCCACTTCGTGTCACCCGTCGTCTCGACGGTGGGCGCCGCGAGGTGCTACGCGTCGCCGGTCAGGCCGTGCTCTCGGTCGAGGGCTCGGTGGCGCGCCTGCGACGCGCCCCGCTACGCGCCACGCTCAGCGCTCAAAAGGCGGAAGTGCTGGCGTACGGCACCACGTCGATGCCGACCGGTAACACCTCCGGAATTGCAGTACGCACGTATCGACCGCGGGCCCGCGTTCTGCCTGCGCCGACAGGAGCGACCCCGCTCGACAGGCTGCGGGTGCTGACCGATGCGTCGGCGGCGGCGCGCCCCGGCAAGACCGTCGAGGCAAGCCCGGCCGACGCTGCGAAACGGATCATCGAGGTGTTAACCGGTTGGGGCTACATCCCTTGACGGCGGCTGTGCTTCGAAGTGCGGCCTGGCGTCTCTCGCGACCGTTGCAGGGTGGCGCGGCAGCCAGCGCAGAGCGATCAGTGCGCCGACCAGCACCACGCCGGCCGACACCCACGAGCCGGCGCGGAACCCGTCGATGAACGCCGAATCGACGGCGGCCCTCACTGCCGCGGCGGCAGGTGCACCGGCTTGGTCGCCGGCTCGGCGGGCTACTTCGATACCTGCACCCACCGAGTCGCGGGCGAGAGCCTGAGCACTGGCCGGAATCGCCGAGCCAGTCAACAGCTCGCCCAGTCGAGCCGAGTAGACCGAGGCGAACAGGCTGCCGATGATGGCGACACCGAGTGTGCCACCGAGTTCGCGGGCAGTGTCGTTGACCGCAGAACCAATACCGGCCTTGGCTGGCGGAAGTGCGCCCATGATTGCTTCAGTTGCCGGCGCGTTGACCAGACCCAATCCACCGCCCATGAAGAACATCTGCCCCACGACCAGCCAGTACGATGACGTCTCGGTGTCGCGGGTCGTCCACGCGAAACCAAGCGCCATCGAGAACAAGCCGGCGGCAACGATGGCCTTGGTGCCGAACCGTTCGACGAGCTTGGCGCTGAGTGGCGCCGCCATTCCGGTGAACAATGCAAAGGGCACTGTGCGAACACCTGCCTCGAGTGTCCCGTAGCCGCGCACGAATTGGAAGTACTGGGTGACCATGAAGATGAAGCCGAACAGCGCGAAGAAGGCAAACGTGACCGAGACGCTGCCTGCCGTGAACCGCATGTTTGTGAACACGGCGACATCGAGCATCGGATGGTCGCTGCGTCGCTCCCAGCGGATGAACGCGGTGAGCAACACTGCAGCAAGGCCGAAGGCCGCGATGCTCGTGGAGGATGTCCATCCATGCTTGGGCCCCTCGATCACCGCCCACACCAACACCGTGACGCCGGCGATCGACAAGGCGATGCCCAACGGATCGAACCGGCGGATGGTCGTGTCGCGCGACGTCGGCACGACGCGCCAGATGGCAACCATCGCGACGACGATCACCGGGACATTGACCAGGAACACCGAGCCCCAGAAGAAGTGCTCGAGCAGGTACCCGCCGGTCACGGGTCCGAGGGCGACCGCCAAACCACTGGTCGCAGCCCAGATCGAGATGGCGACCGCCCGCTCACGAGCGTCGGTGAAGACATTCACCAACAGCGCCAATGTCGCCGGGAAGATCAGCGCCGCCCCAACTCCCATCGCTGCGCGCCACGCGATCAATTGACCTGGGGTCGACGACATCGCGGCAAGGATCGACGTCGCACCAAAGGCCGACATGCCGATCAGCAGCGTGCCCTTGCGCCCGAATCGATCCCCGATGCTGCCCGCCGCCATCAGCAACCCCGCGAACACCAGCACGTAGGCGTCGACGATCCACTGGAGTTGGCTGGTGGTTGCGCCCAGTTCACGCACGAACGTCGGTAAGGCCACGTTGACGATGGTGCCGTCGACGACGATGATGAAGACCGAGGCGCACAGCACCGTCAGAATCCGCCACGGTGACCGACGGACGGTCGAGGGGTTGTTCATCGCAAATCCTTTCGTTTCGCTGTTGTGCTATGACAATGTCATAACATTGTTATCACGATGTGATAGCGGCTGCGACATGACATCCGGCACAGATCTGCGCCGCTAGCCTGCGCTCATGGCGCAGCTCGATCCCGTGGGTTCCATGCTGCTGAGATCAGCCAGCGACCTGCTGGCCTCCGAGGGCCCAGGAGCACTGACGGTGCGACGGATCGCCAACGACGCAGGGGTCAGCACGATGAACGTGTACTCGCGCTTTGGTGGCAAGGACGGCGTGGTCGAGCACCTCTTCACCGAGGGATTCCGGCTGCTGGGTGACGGGATGGGCGCGATCGTCGACACCGGCGACCCGGTCGCTGACATGGTGGCGTGCGGCATGGCCTACCGACGATTTGCGATCGACAACCCGACGCTGTATTCGGTGATGTTCGACAAGGTCGTTGCGGACTTCGTGCCGAGCATCGAAGCTCAGTTGCTCGCCGGATCCACGCTCGGACTGCTCGCCGCGCGCATCGAACGAGCGATGTCGACAGGATCGCTGCGCAGCGCAGATCCGATGTCGACCGCCGCACTTGTCTGGGCCACTTGCCACGGTGTGGTCAGTCTCGAGTTGAAAGGGGTCGGCCCGCCAAGCATCAGTTGGCCCGATGTCTATGACCGGGCGATGACGATGATCATTGCTGGATTGGCGTGAGGTTCCCGTAGTGGCTACTCGGCTCGGCGATGTCACATGGACCGATCTTTGGAACCTCGCTCCTCGCCCGATCATCGCCGTTCCGGTTGGCTCCTGCGAGCAACACGGCCCGCATCTGCCACTCGACACCGACACGCGCATCGCCATCGCACTCGCCGAAGGACTGGTCTCGTCGTTCGAGCCCGGCGATGTGCTGATCGGACCGACGCTCGCGGCAACCTCGAGCGGCGAGCACGCCGGGTTTCCCGGCACGTTGTCGATCGGCGCCGACATCGTCGAGCAGACCATCGTCGAGCTCGTCCGCAGTGCCGATTGGTCCGCGGGCGTCGTGCTGGTCAATGGACACGGAGGTAACGCCCGGCCGGTGCAGCGCGCTGCCAACAAGCTCCTCGGCGAAGGTCGTCGGGTGCTGGCGTGGTGGCCACACATTCGCAACGGCGATGCTCACGCCGGCGAATCCGAGACATCGATGATGCTTGCGCTCGCGCCGGCGCTGGTCCGGATGAGCAGAGCCGAAGCCGGCCGACCCGAGCCGGTCGTCGACCTCATCGACGAGCTACGCGCCAACGGCGTGAGGGGCGTGAGCCCCAACGGCATTCTTGGCGACCCGCGCACGGCAACCGCCAACCACGGTAAGGCGTTGCTGACTCGCCTCATCATCGACCTCGTCGCGGCGGTCGACGAATGGCGAACATGACATCTTCGTTCCAGCTCGATGGCACCTATCGCCGGTTCGACCGGATGGTGATCGCCGGATCGCCGCTGCGCCTGTTTCGACTCTCTGCCGGAGGGCGGCGCGTAGTCGAAGCGATCGAGCAGCGTCGGCCGCCGCCGGATGGGCACACGAAGCTGACCGACCGGCTTGTCGACGCCGGCGCCATTCATCCGAGCCCAACCGAGTCGCCGTTCACGGTCGCCGATGTCACGATCGTCGTGCCGGCGTTCAACGCCCATCCCTCAGCGACGCGGCACCGGGAAGACGTCATCGTCGTCGACGACGGGAGCGAGCCGCCGTTGACGACTGAACCGGGAACTCGAGTGATTCGTCTAGCCCCCAACCGCGGACCGGCCACGGCACGCAATACCGGACTCGCCGAGGTGACCACGCCCCTCGTCGCCTTCGTCGACACCGATGTCGATCTCGACGAGGATTGGTTGCGGCCGTTGCTCCCCCACTTCGGCGATCCACGCGTCGCGCTCGTCGCGCCCCGGGTGCGTTCGTCCGAGGGTGAATCGATGCTTGCCAAGTACGAACGGGCGAGGTCACCACTCGACCTCGGCGACGAACCAGCGCGGATCGCTGCGGGCACTCGAGTCAGCTACGTTCCAGCGGCCGCGATGGTCGTGCGCACAGACGCGCTGCGCGCCGTCGGTGGCTTCGACGAAGCGTTGCGAACCGGCGAAGATGTCGACATGGTGTGGCGATTGATCCACGCCGGCCACCGCTGCCGCTACGAGCCGGCAGGCACCGTTCACCATCAGCCGCGGCCAACCCTTTCGGCTTGGCTCCGACAAAGAATGGCCTACGGTCGATCAGCGGCAGCACTCGATCGCAAGCACCCGGGGGCGGTCGCACCGTTGCGGATGAGCGGATGGAGTGCTGCAGTTTGGGTGCTCGTCGTGGCGCGACGGCCGGCCGCGGCACTCGTCGTCGCCACGGGAACCATCTTCGCCCTGCGCCGCAAGCTCGACGGCCTGCCAGCGCAAGAATCCATTCGCCTTGCCGGCCTCGGCCATCTCTACGCCGGCCGGCAGGTGGCCAACGCGATCACCCGAGTGTGGTGGCCGGTCGCGTTGGTCGCCGCGCTGCTGGTACCTCGGCTCAGGCTGGCGCTCATCGGCGCGGCCACGCTGCCTGCGCTTCTGGATTGGCTCGACAATCGCGGTCCCAACACTGCCGCGCAATACGTCGCCCTGCGCCTGGCCGACGACCTCGCCTATGGCGCGGGCGCTTGGATAGGTGCAGTCCAACACCGCAGCGTCGGCGCGCTGGCGCCGAGGTTCACGAGTTGGCCGGGACGTACTGCCGCTTGAGATCGTTGCATTCCGCACACACCTCGGCGGGAATCAGACCCCAGCGAATCAACCGGTTGAAGACGAGACATCCGAGGCAAATGGCGAACACCGACTCGAGCGTCGCGGCTACGACGAGACCGCCGATCAGCACGTACGCGACCGGGTGCGCACCCAACGGCCACGACAGCAACGCGCCTGCGCTGAAGACCAGTCCGATCGCTTGGGCGAACCGCTTCGGTGGGCCGGCAACGAAGCGGTGCTCGATGTCGAGGCGCGGTGTGACGACTCGGGTCACCACTTGACCGAGCGGGCTGAACCGCGGTCCGCCGAGCACCCTGGCCAGGAAGCCGTACACCAATGGGATCAAGACCCACCATTGCCTCGTCGCCAGAAAAGCAACGCCTTGGGCCACGACGCCACCAGCCACCAGCCGAGCCGACGTCTCGTTGACCGGATTGGGAAAGCTGAACACTTTGCGCACACCACGAACGATAGACCGACAAATCCGATCGGACAACTCGGGATTAAACAGGCAATAGGGGTGCAGGTGCGCCAAAGACCGCACGAACTACCGTTTGACCTGCATGCCCTTGCGACTTACCGTTCAGCGCGCCGCCTGGCAGGCTCATATCGACCACATGGCGGCGACCGTCGACGGGCTGGTGCCTGTCGTGAAGGGCAACGGATACGGGTTCGGCCGAGCGACGTTGCATCCTCTGGTCAAGGGACTGTCCGACTACGTCTGCGTGGGCACGATCCGCGAGCTCGACCACGTCGCGGAGCGAGTCACGCCGGTGGTGCTGACCCCAACGCTCCAGCCCCCGCCACTCACTGCCGTCCCAGCGATCCTCACCGTCGGTTCCATGCGCGACGTCGATGCACTGGCCCGTTGGCGCGGACGAGCCATCGTGAAGCTGCAATCATCGATGCACCGGTACGGAGCGACACAAGACGACCTGCAAGCTCTCGTCGCTGCGGCGACTGCCGGCGGTCTCGATGTGGTCGGCTACGCACTGCATCTTCCGCTGGCAGGTTCCGACGCCGATCGGCGCGCCGAGATCGATGGCTGGCTCGATCATGTCGATCCGAGGCAGCCATTCTGGCTCAGCCACCTACAACCGCAGTCCTACGCCGCGCTGCGTTCAGCTCATCCCCACCGCCAGTTCCGGCTTCGGCTCGGCACATCGCTCTGGCATGGCGACAAGTCCGCTTTGCAACTGCACGCCGATGTCACAGCAGTGCATGCTGTTCGCGCCGGAGAACGTGCTGGATACCACCTCACCGAGATACAGAACGACGGTCATCTCGTGCTGATCGATGCAGGTTCGGCTCACGGAGTCGGCCCGTTGGACGGAGGCGCAAGTCCCTTCCACTTCGCCCGCACCCGGCTGCCACTTCTCGAGCCACCGCACATGCACACCTCGATGGTCATCGTGGCCGAGGGCGCTCCGTGCCCGGCGGTCGGTGATCGGGTCGACGTGCAGCGACCGCTGATCTCGACACTGGTCGACGAGGTCGAATGGGTCTGAGCGAACCGTCGGCCGATCGCGTCATCGACCTCGATGTCACGCGCGGCGTGGCCCTGATCGGCGTGGCGATGATGAACTACCACGGCTTCCTGATCGATCTCGGCGGGCCGGTCGGCGAATCGGCGATCAGTCGTTTCTTCAACCCATGGATGGGTCCGTTGTCGACCCGGTTCGCCGCGGCGTTCGTATTGGTCGCGGGCATGGGAATCACGCTGATGACCAATCGCGGCCGCATCACCGGTGATCGGCTGCGACGCGGTGCAGATCGTTGGACACTCATTCGCCGAGGGTTCCTCTTGTACTGCTTCGGGTTCTTCTTCGAGTGGCTATGGGCCGGCACGATCCTGTTCTTCTACGGCGCATACTTCATCGTCGGTGGATTGCTGTTCGTGTTGCGCACACGGTGGCTGATCCTCATCGGCGCGGTCGCTGCGATGGGAGCGGCAGCGTTGCAGTGGTGGGCCTTCGAGACCGAGGGCGATACCCAATGGCTGTTCGGTGGGTGGTATGGGGCAACTCCCTATCGATCTCCGCGCCGCTTGGTGTTCGATACGTTCATAAACGGCACGCATCCTCTTCTCCCGTGGCTCGCGTTCCTGTGCACCGGAATGGTCATGGGTCGCTACCTGCCGTTGACCGCCGCGCTGCGCAAAGTGCTCGCCGCGTTGGGCGTGCTCATGGTCACCGGCACGTACCTTGTCAACCACCTGTTCGCCAATACTCCGCTGCGAGCCCAGCTCTTGGGTACCGATCCCTTCAGCCGCAGCCTCAACTACACGGTCTGCGCGCTCGGTTCATCGATCACTGCGTTCTGCGTGATCGGTTGGATCGCCGAACGAACACGCTCGAGTGTTCTGACGCGGGCTCTCGCTGCGGCAGGGCGTACCACGCTGACGCTCTACGTGCTGCACGCACTGGTGTTCAACGCGGTCGTCGTTCGTTGGCACCTGATCCGCCCGACGGGCCTCGACGTGGCCCTCGGCTTCGCCGCTGGCTTCTGGGCCGTGGCAATCGTGCTGGCGGCGCTGTGGCAGCGGCGATTTGGAATCGGCCCGGCAGAATGGCTCTATCGGAAGTTCGGTGGCGGCCGCTCCGCGCCGCAGCTGTCTACAACACCTCGCTGAAGGTGTCGCACTGCTTCGGATCGCCTGAGTTGTAACCGCGAGTGAACCACGTCTGGCGTTGCTCGGCGGAGCCGTGGGTCCATGATTCCTTGTCGATTCGACCCTGCGTCTTCTGTTGGATGCGATCGTCACCGACTGCGGCGGCGGCACCGAGCGCCTCTTTCAGTTCGGCAGCGGAATCCAGCTTGCCCCGTGCAGCAACATCGCCGACCCACATCCCGGCGAAGCAGTCGGCTTGCAGCTCCGTCGCCACCGAATACTGATTCGCCCGGCCGGGATCGTTCTGCTGTGCTTGCTGCACCTTGTCGCTGATGCCGACCAGGTTCTGGATGTGGTGGCCGTACTCGTGGGCGACGATGTACTGCTCGGCCAAATCGCTGGTCGTGCCGACCAACTGTTGTTCCAGCGCCTGCATGAATCCGAGATCGAGGTAGACGAGATGATCGGCCGGGCAGTAGAACGGACCGGTCTGCGAGGAAGCCTGACCGCAGCCGGTATTGGTGCTATTGGTGAAGAAGACGGTCTTGGTGGGTTCGTATGTGGTGCCGTAGAAGGCAGGCAGATTTGCCTGCCAGTAGGCCTGCACGTCGGCTGTGGCTCCACAGACGATCTGCTCGAGATCGCTGTTGCACGCACCGTCGGAAGCGGCGGCTTTGTCAGCAGCCTGCGGGACGCCGGCCGCGCTCTGGGTGCTGCCGAGCAGTCTCGGCAGCAACAGCGAAGCCAGGAGCACGATGATTCCGAGCACGCCGCCGCCGGCCCTGATCGGGATCGGAAACCCACCGCCTCCCAGGCCGGACAGCACACCGCCACCGCCACTGCCTCGACGATCATCGATCATCGACGAGTCGCCACTGCGAATCTTCGTCATCTCGGTACCTCCAGGGTAGGAACTTCGGAAATCTTGTAGGGCACGGTCGGGATCATCGAATTACCCACGGTTGCGACCTGCCCGTCGCAGGCCGCGCACTCCCACAGCGCCGGCACCGATCAGCGGACCCCGCCCACCGAGGCGCGCCGGGATGATCCTCGCGCTGCGACTGAACGACAGTTGCGCGTGTTCATCGAGCGTTTCCTGCGCCGAGTTGAAGAACGTGGCACCGAAGCCAAGGGCGACCGATCCGCCGACCACGGCAAGATCGAGATCGAGCATGTTGCACACCGATGCCACTGCCCGGCCGACCAGCCGACCTGTGCGCTGCATGATCTCGTACGTCGGCTCGCGGTGCGTCCGGCCGGTGATCGCCTCGATCGCCGGGCCCGACGCCTCGGCTTCAAGACAGCCTCGTGAACCGCACAGGCAGCGGCGACCGTTCGGTTCGACGACGACGTGCCCGACGTGGCCGGCGTTGCCGCTGGCACCGTCCATCAGTTGGCCGTTCAGCACGATGCCACCGTCAACGGTCGAGGCCACAACCATCGCCAGAAAATTCTGACGGCCCTGCGCCGCACCCAACCATCCTTCGGCCAGTGCCAACGCCTTGGCACCCAGGTCGCCGTACACGTTGAGCGCTGTGGCGGAGGCCAACTTCGAACGAAGCGGGAACGACCGCCACGCCGGGATGTGAATCGGCGACACGGCGACGACGTCGGGGCGCACGGGTCCGGCACACCCGACGCCGACGGCGGCCGGCCGGCCGTTGTGATGGGTCCTGGCCCGTTCCAACTGGCCCTGGGCGATCGTGTTGAGCGAGGCGAACAACGCTTCGGCGTTCATCCCGAAATCAATGTCGACATCTTCGCGATCGAGGAGCTCACCCTTCATCGTCATCAGGCCCGCGGCCAGCTTGGAATCGCCGATATCGATCGCCAGAACGACGTCACGTGTCTCACTCATCTTGGGGTGCACGGTACCCTCGCCCGGTGCGGCCTAACCGACTCTTCGCGCCGTCTCGAGGAGGTTGATCTCGTACAACACCATGTCGAGCGAGTCGGCACTGACCATCGCCGAAACGCGCTGCGGATGGTCGGCCGAGATGCAACTGGCCAATGGCGTCAGCAGGGTCCACGGTGTCGGATGGCAGAACTGCACCACGCTGTATCGTTCGCCGGTGAAGCCCGGCGCGGCAACGACCCGGTGGATGCCGGTTGGCAGCACACCATTGGTCAAACGTTCGAGCATCATCCCGGTGTTGATGATCACCTGGCCCTCCGGCGCGACCGCGTCGACCCAGTCGTCGCCGACCTTGACCTGTAGACCGGGCGCCGTCGCCCGAGGCCGCGCGGTGATCAGGTTGATGTCGCCGTGGGCTCCCGCCCACACATGGGTTCCTCCTGGCGACTCGGTCATCGGCGGGTAGCGGATCGCCCTGGTCAGCGTCGCCCCGTTGCGGGTCATCTCGTCGAACAAGGACTCGTGGCAGCCGATGGCCTCGGCGATGACCCGCAGGAACCGCCGCTGGGTGTCTTCGATTCGATCGTGGAACAAGCTCAGAAGCTCCCGGCAACCGGGGATGGCCGACTCCGGCAAGACCTGGGTTCCATAGCGATGCGGATACCGCTGCCGGAGAGGGTGCCCTTCCGGTAGCTCCCTGCCCCAATTGAGCATCTCTTTCCAGTCGGGAACGTCGCTGCTGGCCGCCGTTTCGACGAGCAGGCCGGTATACCCCGTCTGGCCGTGGCTTTCGGGCGCAACGAACTGTTGCTTGTCCGCCTGGGGCAGCGAAAAGAACTCCGCAAGCAGGCCGTACGCACTGTCCAGGAGGTCTTCCGACAGATCGTGGCGCGTGTACACGAAACCGGTCGCCAGACTGCGCCGGACACCGTCGACGACCGCCGCTCGTTGAGTGGCCGTGCCGCGCTCGAACGCCAGCAGATCGACATCGAGAATGTCATCCATCGAGCGATCGTAGCTCCGTATATTCCCCCAGGTAGAACGGTGAATTCTTGGGTTCGATCGAAACCTCGGTAACACTTACGGCGTGTCAGATTTGTGGTGTACACACTTTCCACGATGAGCGAGGCATCGGAGGTCACCGTCGTTGCGACTGTCGACTCTCTTTTTCGCGCGCATTACGGGCGGTTGGTTCGTGCACTCACATTGGCCTGCGGCGATCGTGAAGTCGCAGCCGATGCGGTACAGGAAGCCTTCGTGAAAGCTCACCTGCATTGGCGTCGAATCGAGCAATACGACGATCCAGTTGGGTGGATTCGCAGAGTTGCCATCAATCGGCTGCACGACGATCACCGCAGGCAGAGCCGCAAGGGCAGGGCGCTTCAGCGTCTTGCCGGCGAGCCCCAGGTCGATCCCGTCGAGCAGCACGGCTTCGACTCCGACCTGCCGATGATCCTCGCTCAACTCCCGAAGCAGCAACGCATCGCAATGGCGTTGTTCTACGTCGACGAGTTGTCGATTGCCGAAGTTGCCGACGCTCTCAATGTCAGCGAAGGCGCAGTCAAATCGTATTTACATCAAGGCCGCGCCCGACTCCGGGCCGTGGTTGCAAACGGGGAGGAGGTGCTTTCGGATGACTGAGTTCCACGACCCCGAACTGCGCCAAGAACTGGGTCGCCTCAGCGGGCCATATCCAGACGACAACATCGCGTTCTCAGCATGGCAGCGCCGCGTCGGCCAGGTCCGACGGCGTCGAGCCATGGTATGGACCACCGCAGCCGCGCTCTCGCTCGTAGTCAGCGCCGTAGGCGCCGCTGCGTTGCAGAGCCCCGCCCGACACTCGCTCGTGCCGAGCAAGGCCGGCGAACCCAGCACCGAGGTTGCCGTCAGAATCGCCACCACCGAAGAGGCCTCGTCGACCACCGAGTCCACCTCACCCGAAGCCAGCGAGGTGACAGCGCTGGCTTCCGACACCACGGCGGACACCGAGGCAATCGAGTCGTCCGTGCCCGAGACCGAAGCCCCTGCGGCCGGTGGGCAGCCGGCGAGCGGAACCTCGACGAAAGCTCACAGCCCATCGGCGCCGTCACCTGTCGGCGCACAGTCAGCCACGCACACATTCGCCTCGATCGGTGGCAGCATCACCGTTCATCAAGACGGCGAGCAGCTGACCCTCGGGTCAACGAATCCGGCAGCGGGTTTCCATGCCGAAGTCGACGAGCGCTCAGGCGCTCGGGTCGAGGTGACCTTCAAGTCCGACAATCACGAGTCGCAGATCACCGTGCAGTTGGACAACGCAGTGATGAAATCGAACGTCGTGGAGAAATCTGACATCAAATCCGACAACCGCGACGCCACAGTTCCCGCAGATCCGAGCGGCGGTGATCATTCTGGAAGTGGCCAGGGCGGCTGAACTCGCCGCGCGAACCAAACCATTCCACTGCCTACGACGTGTCATGGGTCGTAACTGGCTTTCAGGAGGTTCATAATGCTCACCCCGAGAAATCGAATGCTCGTCACCTGTGCGTTCTCTGGAGCGCTGGTGTTGGGAGCCGCAGGCTTCGCCGCCGCCGCGACAGGTGCGAGTCCCTTACAACAGGTTCTCGCCCAAAACGTCAGCAACGACGACGACACGACCACGACCGCTGCTGCAACCACCACGACGGCTGCGGCAACCACCACGAC
>JANMQX010000227.1:0-5182 GCA_031370745.1 Ilumatobacteraceae bacterium | reverse complement strand
GCTTCGAACAGGTGGTGCACGTGCTCGTCGCCACCAACCGGCTCGGGATGAGTGCATCGGGCGTCGGCATCCTCGGTGGTGCCATCGGCGTCGGCGGCCTCTTGGTGGCGCCGTTCACTGCTCGCCTCGGCGATGGCCCATCGGCCGGTCGCCTGCTGGCACTCAGCGGGGTGTTGATGGGTCTTCCGCTGGCTCTGCTGGCACTCATCTCCAGCCCGGTCGTGGCCGCCGTCGCGCTGTTCGCCGAGGGAGCCGGTGGTATCGCCTTCGAGGTGCTGTTCATCACACTGCTCCAGCGAGCGACCCCCGAGAACATGCTTGCCCGAGTCTTCGGTTTGCAGGACTCTGTCGCGTCGGTCGCGCAACTGCTCGGCTCACTTGCGGCGCCCTTCCTCGTCGCCGGTGTCAAACTGCAAGCGAGCCTGTGGATCGCCGGTGGTCTAGGGGTCGCCGCCTCGATGCTTCTGGCCGCACCACTGCACAGGCTGTCGACGAACTGCGACGCGCAGCGCACGCGCTTTGCGCCGATCACCGCACGTCTTCGCAAGCTGAGCATCTTCGGCGACGCCCGACAAGCGGCGCTCGAGCGGATTGCCCGGGCGGCCGGGTCGAGGTTGATCGTTGCCGGTCAACCCGTGTTTGTCGAAGGCGAAGATGCCGACGAGTTCTTCGTCGTCGTCAACGGCACCGCCAGCGTCATCAAAGCGGGTGTCGGCGAGGTCGGTCGACTGGGTGTCGACGACTGGTTCGGTGAGGTCGGTCTGCTCCGCGGCGCCGCACGCAACGCGACAGTTTTGGCAATCGACGACCTCGATCTCTTGGTGATCCCCGGAAGCGTCTTTCTCGAGGCGTTGACGACCAATGAGATGCTGCCGGAACCACTGCGGCTCAGCCTTGCCGCGCGAACCTATTCACCGCCCAACTCCGAACCAACGAGGACCGCCACATGAGTACGCGCGCCGACCTGCTCCGCCGCCTCGCCGCAGTAGCAGACGATCTTGGCTCCATCGAGGCCCCGTTGGAAGGGCGCCGCCAACTGCAGGCGCTCTGCCGGGCGGCTCGGCTGGCGCTGGATTCGGGGTCTGTGTCGGTAGCTCGCCTGGACGGTGACACACTCGTGTACGAAGCCGCCGACGGGCAGGGCGGGGAAGCGATCATCGATACCCGCCTGCCGATCTCGCGCGGCATCGCCGGCTACGTGGCCCGGACGTGCCAGGCCCTGATCATCGAGCAGGTAGCCGGCGATCCTCGATTCGCACGCGATATCGCCGAGCGGGTCGGATACGTGCCCGACTCGATCCTGGCGACTCCGATCGTCGACGAACGCGGCGACGTGATCGGCGTGTTTTCCGTTCTCGACCGTGGCCGACACGGGGGCGACACCTTGGCGATCGCATCGGCCTTCGCCGACCATGCCAGCTTGCTGCTCGCCCACATCGGTCTCACCGTGCGCCTGGCTCCGGTGCTGTTTGCAGCGCTGGCCGACACCATCGGGCAGGCCGACCAAGACCTCGCCGGCGCGCTGCGGCGTCAGGCAGCGCAGTTGCCGGACGACACACTCGAACTGGCCGCCCTGCTCGCCGAGCTACGCACGCTCAACCCGGCAGCGCGAGCGTCGGCCGTGCGACTGCTCTCCGAGTTTGCCAACTTCGCGGCGACGGTCCGCCGGCGTCGATGACCGACATCGTCCCGGCGTGGGCAGAGCCGTTCTTCGGTGAGGGCCCTGGAATCGCCCCAAGCTTGAACTTCCCCACGCCGCTCGCATACCAATGGGCGTTCGGCGACGGTACAGGTCGCGGCGTGCGAGTCGGGGTGATCGACAGTGGCATCGAACACGGTCATCCGCTCGTTGGCGAGGTTCAGCAGGCCATCGCGGTCGAAGAGTCGGACGATGACGAGGATGAAGTCGAGTTCGTCGAAGGGCCTCACGAGGATCTGTACGGTCATGGCACGGCGTGCGCAGGCATCATCCGCGGCCTGGCGCCGCTCGTCGAGCTCGTCAGCGTGCGAGTGCTCGGACCCGACCTGAAGGGGAGCGCCTTCTCGTTCGCCCACGGGCTCGACTGGTGCATCGAACACGGCGTGAACGTCGTGAACCTCAGCCTCTCGACGGCCAACGAGGACTACGCCGAGGTCTTCTACGACCTCATCGACCAGGCCACGTATCGGAACGTGATGATCGTTTCGGCGATGAACAACGAACGCAAACGGAGCATCCCCAGCGAGTTCTCCGGCGTGTTCTCCGTGGCCTGCTGTGAAGGTCGTGACCCAGAGCGTTTCTTCAGCAACCCTCAGGCACCGGCGGAGTGGGGAGCGATCGGCGTCGATCTCGAGGTGGCCTGGTGTGGGGGCGCGACGATCGTCGCAACTGGCAACAGCTTCGCTGCGGCCGTCATCGCCGGGCACCTGGCTCGGATCGTCGGTGCCCACCGCGGCATCACGCCGTGGCAGGCCAAAACAGTGCTGGCCGCATTGGCAGCCAACGCCACGGGTGCCGCTCCAACGACAACGCCGGTTCGTCCGGCCCGGCGTGGTCGCTGAAGTGAGTCGGAGAGCACTCGCTTAGTGCTTGGGATTGCTCTTCCTGGAGTTGCCGCGCATCGCGTGGCCTTCGGTGTCGGCTGCATGTGTTGCCGCTTTCTTTGCAACGCTCTTCCTGGAGTTGCCGCGCATCGCGTGGCCTTCGGTGTCGGCTGCATGTGTTGCCGCCTTCTTTGCAACGCTCTTCCTGGAATTGCCCTTGTCTGCCATGGTTCTCCTCCTCGGTTTTGGATCCGCCTTGCACGGTTCCTTACGGCGCATGATGCGCCTTCTGACTGTAGTTGTCTGTCACGAAGGCAACAGATGGAGGTTGTCGGGCACGTCACTCACTGGGCTTTGCACAACGCTCGGGTCGAGCTCAGTTGACCTCTCTTCGGAGTGCCCGCGCGTCGCGCCGACTCACCAGCACCCGGACCCAGGTCCGATACCGACACGCGTCATATGGTGGACGCGTGAACACTGCCAACCCGCCTTCGAAACCTGATCGATCCACTCCTGCAAGGCTGTTGAAGCCGAGTGAAGTGTCGAGCAGGGTTGGTTTCTTTGACCGGTTTGCCGGTCTCACCGCGCAGATGGCGAGTCGAGCGCCGTTCTTTGCGTTCTGCCTCCTGCTCGTGATCGTTTGGTTGATTCAAGGCGCGGTCGAGATCATCTCCCACGGGAAGTTCTCTGCGTTCTTGAACGGCCAATATCAGCTCGAGATCAATACGACGACGACGATCATCACCTTCCTCATGGTTGCGCTGTTGCAGAACAGCCAGACCCGAAGCGATCAAGCCCTCCAGCACAAGTTGAACGCGATCGCCGACGGGATGGCCGACTTGATGGACCACCTCTCTGAGCGTGACGACGATGACGATTTCCGCAATGACATCTATGAGCTCCGACTTGCAGTGGGGCTGGAGAATATCGAGAGCACCGGTGGGCAGCGTTCGCGACGATCGAAAGCGGATGCCGAGCCCAAGCCGCCTGGGTCCTCTGTGCCCGGCCACTGATTCGGCTCCGCGACAGCACCGCCGGGAACGTCTCTCACCTGCGGTGACGCGCCAAAGCTTTGTAGCCAGATAGTCACTCAGGGTAGGGTGGCCTCTCACCTATAGGGCTCGTCGGATCCCCTACCGGCAATAGCCGGCGTCGCGTGCACGACTCGTCGCGACGGCAAAACGGCTCGACCCCGGGGGATTGCCGACATGTCCTGTGCAACGAAAGGAACCGTTCGACATGAAGGTCAAATGGAGGCAATGCGTCGCCCGTCTCATCCCCGCCGCAACGATGGTGGCAGCTCTCGTGGTCACCGTTGCCGCCCACGCCGACAGCGTCAAGTGGGCCTGATTCCAAAATGACAATTGGGTCGGGCTCGTCTGAGCTCGGCCCACCATCTGGGCTTGAGAGAGAGCGTCCAGTGAGTGGTCGAGGTGGAGTGCGTCAGGAAACGACCCCGGTGGCGATGTTCGTCGGCGGGGTCTTCTTGGCTGCCTCGGCTGCGCTGTTCGCCCTGGTGCGCGCAGGTCCGGTCTCGGTCATTGGGGGCCGATGGCTCGAGCTTGCCCTCTTCGCGTTCCTCGTGTGTGTCTGCGAGGTCAAACCCGTCACCGTGGCGCGAGTTGGCGGAATCCAGGAGGTCGTTGCATCGGCGACCTTTTCGTTTGCGATCTTCCTTACCTTTGGGCCCGTGCCCGCAATCGCTGCGCAGGCGGTCGCCTCGCTCATCGGAGACATCGCTGGCAAGAAGCAACCGCTCAAGACTGCGTTCAACATCGCCCAGTACGTCCTCGCTTGGGCGGTGCCGGGCCTTCTCTTTCAAGCGATCATGGGTGGCCAGACCCTCCGCCCAGGCACCGAGTTCACATGGCGATGGGCCGCAGCGCTTGTCGCTTCCGGTGCGACCTACTTCCTGTGCAACAGCGCTCTTGTCGGGATGATCATCGCTCTGAGCACTCGTTCTTCGTTGTGGCGCGGCATTACTGGCATGGTCTCGCGCGAGGCGAGTTCGGACGTCGTACTGCTCGCGCTCTCCCCGATCGTCATCGTTGCCTCCGAACGAAGTCTCGTACTGCTGCCTGTATTGCTGCTGCCCGTGTTGGCGGTGTACCGGAGTGCGCTGCTATCCGCCGAGAAAGAGCACCAGGCCATGCACGATGCGCTCACCGATCTCCCGAACCGGCTGCAGTTCTCGCAAGTCATCGAACGACGCTTCGAAAACTCGAAGAGCAAATCGACTCGCGGAGCCGTTCTTCTGATCGACCTCGATCGCTTCAAGGAGGTCAACGACACGCTTGGTCACCAGACCGGCGACGCATTGTTGTGCCAGATTGGTCCCCGTATCCAACCAGCCCTCCCCGTAGGCGGGGTGATCGCACGTCTGGGCGGGGATGAGTTCGCAGTGATGGTTCCCGACGTCGGTGCAGACGATGCCCTCCGAATCGGAGAGGCAATTGTCGACGTGCTCGAACCGCCGTTTCGGCTCGATGATTTCAACCTCGAGGTCCAGGCGAGCATCGGTATCGCGATCTTTCCCGACCACGGCACCTCTGCGGATGTCCTCATCAAACAAGCCGACATCGCGATGTACTTCGCGAAAGGACGAAACTCCGGGATCGAGATCTACAACGCCGAACACGATCAAAATAGTCGACGCCGC
>JANMQX010000216.1:0-2776 GCA_031370745.1 Ilumatobacteraceae bacterium | reverse complement strand
AACCGAAGCTGCCGAGCCAGCACGTGGCCCCGATCGAACTATGAGCGTTGACGTACTCGGTGATTCCGACGGCCCACGGCATTGCTCGCCGCGGGCTTCCCGACAGCGTGAGTACGCGTGAAAACATGAGCATTGAAGGTCCCCTTTCAAGAGATTCCGGCGAAGCATGCGCCTTCTTGGCTTTCCGGTCAACGTCAAATCATGCCGTCGCGGCCCGTGGAGTGTCTCGGCGCACCCAGGCGTGCGCCAAACCCTCCACTCCGGTTACGTACGTGGAAATGATGCCTGCCGACGGGCGGGGTGTAAGGCGAGCAGTTTCACGATGCGCGCGGTATCGACGTTGCGCGCACCGTCGACTCGCTGGCAATTCGGACACCACACAGAGAGGCGGCGCCACGGGCTGTCGCGCTCGTCCCAACCGTCGAGTGGTGTCGCACAGATCGGGCACGGCCGGCCGCGCCGGCCGTAGATCCAGTGGTCCGCTGTGGCCAGCCGGCGACCTGTCGTGTTCTGCGGGCCCCGCTCGGCGTTGGTGCGAATCAGCGCGGTGCCCGCGCCGACGAGATCCTGCAAGCGTCCGATCGTGCCGACCGTTTGGTTGGGCGACACTCCGGCGACGAACGGCACCTCGATCGCGTAGATGTTGCCGAATCCGGCGACGTTGCGTTGGTCGAGCAAGGCCTTCGCCAGTGGTGCCAGCGGGTCTCGTTGCAGTCGCTCGAGCACCTCGTCGAGGTCGGGGAGTTCCGGCCCACACAGGTCCGGGCCGAGATGCCCGGCGACGCGATCCTCGTGTGCTGTGGGCAGCAGTTCCACAACCGGTAGGTCGATCCCTGTCAGCCGACCGTTCTCCATCCACAGCTCGACTCGCCGTCGCCACTCCGGTTCTCGCGCCGCGGGCCCGACGGTCCACGATCCTGTCATCCGCAGGTGGGAGTGCAACGTGGCCCCGTTGTCGAATCGGATGAACAGGTGCTTGCCGACCGCATCCGCGTCGAGCAGCGTCGCCCCGGCCAGATCGACACCTACGAGTCGTGGATCCCTGGTGACGCAGCGCAAGCATTCCTCGCCGGCGAATTGTCGGCTGATCTTGTCGGCCAGCCGCCGGATGGTGTCGCCCTCGGGCATGGCTGCAACCGTAAACGAACGCGACGATCGGTGTCGGGCGTCAGATCCCCTCGGCGGCGCTGAGGCCTTCCTCGTCGATTGCTTTGCCTTTCGCCAGGCGGGCGAAGATCGCTGGCGGCTCGACCCATGGGTCGGCAAGGGTGCCGGCCTCGGCGTCGCGTATCGTGCGCCACACGGTTTGGCTGGTGCATGGCAGATCGATGTGGCGCACACCCAGATGGGCCAGAGCATCAATGACAGCGTTCTGCACGGCCGGCGTGCTGCCGATCGTGCTGGCTTCGCCGATGCCCTTGGCGCCCAATGGGTTCAACGGCGTCGGGGTTTCGGTGCTGTGCACTTCGAAGTTGGGGAACTCGGCCGCCGACGGGATGCCATAGTCCATGAAGTTGCCGGTCAACGGATTGCCGTCGTCGTCGTAGACAACCTGCTCGTACAGCGTCTGGCTGATGCCGGCAGCGACGCCGCCGTGTTGCTGACCCTCGACGAGCAACGGGTTCAACACCGTGCCGCAGTCGTCGACCGCGATGTGTCGCAGCAGCGTGACCTTGCCAGTGTCCTGATCGACCTCGACGACGGCGATGTGGGCGCCGAACGGGAAGGTGGCCTCACCTTGATCGAAGTCGAGTTGCGCCGCAAGCGCCAGCGTGCCGTCGGAGTGGTCGACCACACCATCGGCGGTGGCCGCTGCTGCGGCCAATGCAGCCCAATCGAGACCGGTCGACGGAACCCCGGCAACACCCAAGGTGCCGGTCTCGGTGTCGACGACGATGTCGCCGACGTCGGCCTCGAGCATGTGGGCAGCGAGATGCTTGGCCTTGTCGACCAAAGACTCGGTCGCACGGAGCACGGCCGACCCACCGAGTTGCAATGACCGCGATCCACCGGTGCCACCGCCGGTGCGCACCAGATCGGTGTCGACTGCGATCAATCGAATGCGGTCGAGAGGGATGCCGGTCTGTTCGCTGACGATCATCGCGAATGCGGTTTGATGACCCTGCCCGTGGGCCGAGGTGCCGGCCAACACGCTGGCGGATCCATCTTCGTGAACCTGCACTCCGGCGTACTCGCTGGTCCCGCCGCCGGCGGTGATCTCGACATACGTCGACACGCCGATGCCCAACAAGTTGCGGTCGCCATTGGCCCGCCGAGCCGCCTGCTCGCGGCGAAGCTCGTCGTAGCCGGCCCACTTGGCGACCGCATCGAGGGGAGTGCCGTAAGCGCCGCTGTCGTAGGTGATCCCGGTCAACGTCTTGAATGGGAAGATGTCGTCGGCCAGCAGGTTGCGGCGACGAAGCTCGATGGGATCGATCCCCAACTCGATGCTCGCCTGGTCGACGATCCGTTCGAGCAACGCGGTGGCTTCCGGTCGGCCGGCGCCGCGATACGCACCCATCGGGGTGGTGTTGGTGGCCGCGACCGCAAGGTCGAACTGAATGCCGGTGAACTTGTACGTTCCGTTGGACATGCGGCGCGTACCGGCAGGCAGGAAACAGCCGATGCCCGGGTATGCGCCGCCGTCGCCGACGAGCCGCACGCGCAATCCGGTGAACGTGCCGTCGTGTTTGCAACCCAGTTCGACGTATTGGATCTGCCCGCGGCTGTGCGACAGCGCCAGCATGTCTTCGCTGCGCGTCGAGACCCACACCAC
>JANMQX010000130.1:0-20030 GCA_031370745.1 Ilumatobacteraceae bacterium | reverse complement strand
TTCACCGGTGTCGCCGAATTTCGCCACGGTTCAGTCTCCTTGCTCGCCCAATAGGTCGATTCGTGCGGATCAGCGAATCGGACCGGTGCGGTCGACGGCGTCACGAGACGAAATCACATCATCGATGATGCCATACGCGAGGGCCTCTCGCGCTTCCATAACGAAATCGCGGTCCGTGTCCTGGTGAACACGCTCGATGGTTTGACCGGTGTGAGTCGAGAGGATCTCTTCCAAAAGGTCGCGCATACGCAGGATCTCCTTGGCTGCAAGCTCGAGATCGGTGACCTGGCCATAACCCACTTGCCCATACGGCTGGTGGAGCAGAATCCGGCTGTGAGGCAACGCGAGACGCTTGCCCTTCGTTCCGGCGGCGAGCAGAACGGCGGCCGCAGACGCTGCCTGGCCGAGACAGATCGTGGCGATGTCGTTCTTGATGAACTGCATCGTGTCGTAGATCGCGAACAGCGCCGTGATGTCGCCGCCGGGACTGTTGATGTACAGGTTGATGTCCTTGTCGGGGTTCTCGCTCTCGAGGTGGATGAACTGTGCGCAGATCAGACTGGCGATGCTGTCATCGATCGGGGTCTGCAAGAAGATGATGTTCTCCTTGAGCAGACGCGAGTAGAGGTCCATCCCGCGTTCGCCACGACTGGTCTGTTCGATGACATTGGGAACCAGATAGTTCTTTGACTCAATCATGGTCATGCCCTCCGTGGTCGTGGTCGTGATGTTCGTGATCGTGATGTTCGTGATCGTGATGATCGTGATCGTGATCGTGATCGTGATCGTGATCGTGGTCAGTCTTGCCCATCACGAGAACGCGATCGATGGGATTGCCCTCCGGATCAACGACCTCGACATGTTCAAGCAGCCAGTCGAGCGCTTTGTTCTTGCGCATCTGGGCGATGAGGTCGGTGACCGCGTCGTTCTTCTCGTAGGCCTTGCGTACCTCGGCAGGCTTCTGACGAACCTGCATGCCGATTCGCACGTACTCGGCGTCGAGGTCGTCGTCGGTGACTTCGAGGGCCTCGGCAACGCCGACGGCGCGCAAGGCAAGGTCGACCTTGACGGCCTTCTGTGACTGCACCTTCAATCCCTCGATGAACGTGGCTGCGTCTTGACCCGTGACCTGCAACCACTGATCGACGGAGATCCCCTGCGCCTGAAACTGCTGGACCGTGTTCTGCACACGGCTCTGAAGATCTGCTTGCACCATCGACTCCGGCGGCTCCATTTCGACCAGCCCGGCCAGCGACGACGTGGTGCGCTCGATGAATTGGTTGCGAGTCTGGTTGAGCTTGGCGGTGCCGATTCGTTCGGCAAGTGCGGCGCGCCATTCGTCGATCGTTTCGAACTCGCCAAGGTTCTCGCTGACCCATTCGTCGGTCAGTTCGGGTAGCTCGGTCTCTTGCACCTTGGAGACATTGACCGTGAACTCGGCCGGCTCATCGGTGCCGTTCGGTGTCGCCGTGAAGGTCAGTTCGTCGCCCTCGCTCGCACCGAGCAACTCGCCGTCGAAGCCCGGCGCCACCCATCCGCTACCGACCTGATAGAGCCAATCCTCAGTGTTCAGTCCGGCGACGGGCTCGCCGTCGCGACTGGCAGCCAGACTGAGGGTCACTTGATCACCGGATTGGATCGGGCGAGCCACGTCGACGAGCGAACCTTGCCGCCGAAGTTCGGCCTCGACCGCCTCGTCGATATCGGCCTCAGTCGCCGTCGGCGATGACAACTCGACGCGCAAGCCGCCGTATCCAGGAACCGTGATTTCGGGGCGCACTTCGCATGTCGCGTCGAACGACACCGGCCCGGACTCCTGTCCGCCGGTGAACTCGATGTTGGGAGTGGCGATGAGATCGACGTCGTGCTCGCGCACCGCGTTGGCGAGGTATTGCGGGACGGCGTCGCGTAGCGCCTGCTCGCGGGCGGTAGCGAGCCCGATTCGAGCCTCCAGCACCTTGCGAGGCACCTTGCCCTGGCGGAAACCGGGCAATTTCACCTCTTTGGCGATGGTGCGGAATGCCATGTCGATGTCGCGATCGAATTCGGCTTCATCGATCACCACCGAGAGCTTGACGAGCTTCTTGGCAGGTGCGTCTTCTGGGGTGTCCACTACGGGCTCGATCGTGCTATTCACAGATCGTCGATGCTATCGGTCGGCCCCATCATCGGGCAGACTGTGACAATGACCTATTGGAAGCCGCACGCACTGGCCAAACCCCATGCTGACCAGCTCGATCTGAAGATCGGTGACCGGGTCGAGAGTACGGTCGACCTCGACGCTGGTGTGGCTGCCGGCACCGAAGGCAAGGTCATTTTGGCCAACGGGTTCAACTGGCTGCGCTACAGGGTTGCCTTTGCCAACGGTATCGAGGTCGGCGACCTCGACCAGCGCAACATCGTGCCAATCGGGCGCGCTGCCAAGCGCCTGGCCAAGCGCGCCGCGCGCGCCTGACACGCGATGCCCATCCGAGTCTTTGCCGCCCGGGTCGTGCACTCGAGTGTTTCGCGCCACCCCTCGGCGCCCCCAAACACTCCACTCGGGCTATGACCTCGCTGCGTCACCGGTTCCCGGGCGTCGGATCGCAGTGGGCGCGCTTCGACGGGCCCGCTGGCACGCAAATGGTCGACTCTGCCATCACCGCGATGAGCGAGTGGATGGCCAGCGGCAACACCGCGGCCAATGGAGGACCGTTTGCCGCCGCCGCGGAATGCCAGCGCCTGATCGATCGCACGCGCGCCGCCGTTGGGCAGTTGCTCGGGGCAGATCCTGACGGAGTCAGCTTTGGCCCGAACATGACGTCGCTGACGTTCGCGATATCGAGGGCAATCGGCGCGACGCTGAAACCGGGCGACCGAATTGTCGGAACCCGCCTCGACCACGACGCCAACATCACTCCCTGGAGACGAGCGGCCGATGCCGCCGGCGCGGAGCACGTGCTGGCACCGTTTGATCCGGCGACCGGACAGCTGCCGCCAGGGAATGTGATCGAACTGATCGACGAGCACACCAAGTGGGTAACGCTGCCAGGCGCTTCGAACTTGCTGGGCTCGACGCCGAATCTGGCAGCCATCATCGAGGCGGCGCACGCCGCCGGAGCCAATGTGTACGTCGACGCAGTGCATCTCGCACCGCATCGCAAGATCGATATTTCGTCGCTCGGTTGCGATGCGCTGGTGACCTCACCATATAAGTGGTACGGCCCACACAGCGGCGTGTTGTGGATGCGACCGGATCTGTTGGAGACCCTGCCGGTGTTCAAGGTTCGTCCAGCGGCGGACCACGGTCCGGCGAAGCTCGAGACGGGGATGCCGAACTTCGAAGCCATAGCCGGAATCGAAGCGGCGGCCCGCTTCCTGGTCGAAGAAGGCATGGATCACCTCGCCGCTGTAGAAGCACAGGTCTTCTCGCGCCTGCTGGAAGGTCTTCAATCGATCAAAGGCGTGAAGGTGTGGGGATCGCAGACCCTCGATGACCGAGTGCCCACGGCCGCGTTCACGATTGACGGCGTCCATCCCGCCGATGCCTCCAAGGCGCTCAGCGCAAGGAGCATCGCTGTGTGGGACGGCCACAACTACGCGGTCGAGGTCGTCGACCAATTGGGATTGGCCGACAGCGGCGGAGTGATCCGTGCCGGTATCTCGCGCTACGTCGAGCAACCCGATGTCGATCGGTTGCTCGCCGCCGTCGCCGACCTCGCCCGGTAGCATTCCTGGCGTCCGGGATGTGGCGCAGTTGGTAGCGCACCTGCTTTGGGAGCAGGGGGTCGGGAGTTCGAGTCTCCCCATCCCGACACGGTTGACCTGGTGCGAGACGATTTCAGGAGTCGCTCCCGAACGCCATGTATCAGCCAAGTATCAGCCAAGTATCAGACTTTCGGGCGTCGACGACGCTGGAGGTAATACATGAGTTGGAAGGCGATCGGTCAGCCGACGGTAGCAAACAGCGCGACAAGTGGGTCGTGCGTATCGATGGCATCGATACCGCGACCGGAAAGCATCGGCCTCGACAGCTCGGTACATACGCGTCGCAGCGGTCCGCGCTCGCGGCTTCCCGGGCCCAAGGCGCCGAGGCGCGCAGCACCGAACGCGGAACTGTCAACTGGCTCGTTCGTCGGTACGTGGCGAGCAAGTCCGATATCACGCCCAAGGCGCGCGAGCAGTACGCATGGGCTATCCCGCACATCGAGCAGGGTCTCGGCGCGATTCCGTTGGCGCGACTCGACCGCGATGATGTCGCCGACTGGATCAACGCACTGGCGAGCGGCGGCACCTTGTCTCGACGAAGTGTGCAGATCTGTCGAAACGTGCTCCGCGCTTCGCTGGCAGACGCTGTGGAGGAAGGCTTGATCCCGAGGAGTCCGGCGGCACGAATGGCGTTGCCTCGAACGGTCGCCAAGCCGGTCAAAGAGAAAGTGACCCAGGCCTGGGAGGCGACGGACGTCCAGAGGTTCCTCGCCGCGATCGCGAATCATCGGTGGGCCGTCGGCTTCCAACTCGGCGTGCTCTACGGCCTCCGGCGAAGCGAGGTCCTCGCCCTCCGGTGGGACGACTTCGATCCCAAGGCCCGCACACTTCGAATCGACGAGAGCCTCGTCGCAGTCAACCGCGGTGCGGTCCTCGGCGATGCCAAGAACGTGCGTTCACGCCGGCTTGTTCCTCTCTCCGACGACGGGGTTCGCGCTCTCAAGCGACGACGAACCGAGCAAGTCGAAGAACGACTGCTCGCCGGTGCGGAGTGGGAAGACAACGACCTCATCATCGCCACCCGACAAGGTCGACTCGTGCTCCCCCGCTCGTACGACCGATCGTTGGCACTCATCGTCGACAAAGCCAAGCTGCCACGTCTGACGTCGCATGGTCTGCGCCACACCGCGGCCACTCACATGGTCAACAACGCGAAGGACGTCGGTGAGCTTCGAGCGATTGCCGACATCCTCGGCCACAGATGCTCATGACGGTTTACGCCCACGCATTTCCGCAGAGCCGCCAGGCGATCGTCGATCGCATTCAGCACTCCTCGGCGTGGCGGGCCCTCGTCAGGCTTCGGAATCGCCAGGCCACCGTCACGTTCGGCCCCGGCGGATTTGTCCTCGAACCGGCAGACGTCTTCAAGCGTCGATACCCAACACTCACGTGAAGTTGTCGAGAAACCCGACCTGGCCGAGCATCACTGCGGTCCCTTGGTGCGGCCAGGGCGACAGGACGGCCACCAAGCTGCGCCACCGAATCGCAGGTGCCATCGCAGTTCTGCCGGCGGCCTGGTTCTGCCTCAACACGTACAGTTGGAGCGGTGACAGTGACGCTCGATCTTCCAGCTGAAGCGCTGGCGAGGCGAGCCAACACACTCATCACCGACGTCGATTTCCCCGACGATTGGATAGCACCCACAGCACGCGCAGTTCGTACGGAGAAGTTTGGGATTGCGTACTCAATAGCGTGTAAGAGTGCCCGTCGGACCAGACCTCTCATCGCTCGGCCGCTGCGCAGTGGTCGGCAACGGCCGCGTCGGACGCGCTCTCGTGGCCTCGGTGCCATCGCTGACAGGCCCGTTCGGACGTGGCTTCGACGGGACCGGCTGTGACGTCGTGCTGCTCGCTGTCTCGGATGACGAGATCGCACGCGCCGCCGCGGTGATCGCACCCGGTCCAGTGGTTGGGCATTGCGCCGGGTCACTCGGTGTCGAGGTGCTGGCCCCGCACGAGGCATTCGCGATGCATCCCCTCATGACGGTCGCGGGCGACGGTGCCCGGTTTGCGTGTGCGGGCGCGGCCATTGCCGGCAGCACCGAGCGCGCCCTACAGGTCGCGCGTGTGTTGGCGAATGCGCTCCACATGCGTCCGGTCGAGATTGCCGATCGCGATCGTGCCGCGTACCACGCCGCGGCCTCGATCGCGTCCAACTTCCTCGTCACGCTGGAGGATGCCGCCGAGGTAATGCTGCGAACGGCAGGAGCGGGGCGCGAGATCCTTGTGCCGTTGATACGGGCCACGATCGACAACTGGGCATCGTTGGGGTCGCCCGCCGCGTTGACCGGCCCGATCGTGCGCGGCGATGAGGCCACTGTCGCCCGCCAGCGCGAGGCGGTGCTCGCACGGGCGCCCGAGCTGATCGCGTTGTTCGACGCGTTGTGTGACCGCACAAGGGCGATCGCTGCTCGCCGCGATTGACAACCGCGGTCGTGCCATCGCCGGGATGAGCTTTCAATGGGCCTGCCTGACCTGTGAGCGACCAACTTCTTCCGGGGCGGCTTAACCTGGCGTTTGCTTTCCGCATTGACGGGGTAAGTCCCGCGGAGGGATGTTGAACAACTCCGGGGCTGTGCAGCTCCAACGACGGAAGGCGGCATAGCGGATGAGGTGGATGCACGGTAGCCCTGTTGCAGTCGGCGTCCTTGCAATGCTCGCGGCCAGCGGTTGCGGGTCGAGTTCCCCTGGCGACGCTGCGTCTGGCGAATCGAGCCCTTCGTCGAACGCAATCACCACGATCGTCGAGGTGACAACAGAAGCGTCGACGACCACAACGGTTGCCGAAGCACCGGCCACCTCTCCATCGACGACCCTCGCCGACACAGTTCCAGTGTCGACCGCGGCGACAACCACGATCGACCCTCGCCCGATCGATCCAGAAGACCAAGCGCTGGCGCAGGCTGGTGAGTTGACAGCTGACGCGTTCGCGGCGCCGTGGAAGGTGTATGCGGAAGGTGGAGCGGCGCCCGTGTCGACCGACTCGTGCTCGTACCGGCCCGATGGGGCGGTCACGATGCTCACAAACGGTGCGGCCCAGAACGGTCCGACGATGCAGTTGGGTGACACGGGGGCTTTCGTCTACTCGTCGTCGCTTGCCTTCCCGGATGAGAGCTTGGCGATGGAGTACGTCGCTATCGTCAACACGGATGCCTGGTCCACGTGCTTCGCCGGCCAGATCCAGAAGTTCCAGACGGACAGCGGAAACGACTACGTCGTCAACGTCGCGACCCGCGACAACCCCACCCTGAACCAAGGAGGTTTCGAGAGCTTCGCGCAGTTCGACATCACCTCCGCAACGGGCTCGGTCGATCGATCCGTGTTCGTCAGCGTGTACAGATATGGCAGAGAAGTCATCATCGAGACCCAGGAATACGCGGGCCTGTCTGACGCAGACCACCAGAAGGTAGCCGACGACTTGTACGCCGCGTTGTTGGCTGCGTACAACCGAGTCTTGGCATTGCAGAATTAGTTCAGCCCGTCGGCGACAGGGCTCCCACAACCGTGAAAACGAGCGTTTGTCCGCTACAACCGCGCTCGGCTCGCTGATCGACGACGTCGCCGACGTGTGGCACGTACCCGGCCTCCGGGGTGACGACGGTGAGCGTTCCACCGATCTGTTGTGGGACCGTGATCCCGTTCACGATTTGACTGCCGGAGAGCGTCAGGTCGATGACTCTCGAGATGTTGCGGACGAACTGGCTTCCGTTGCTGCCCGTGCACGGAACCGACGTGGTGCTGGTGGACAGGAATCTTCCAGCGACCGCGGGAATCGTCGTCAGGCCCTCGTCAGTGACGGTGCCTGGGGCGAACGTCCGCAGGGAGAAGGTGCAACCATCCGTGGTGCAGTCGATGCCGAAGTTGAACGCTGGCAACGGACCATTGAAGCTGGCTGAAGCGCCCGGGTCCGCGGGGGTGATGTCGACCGACGTGGTTGCCGCGACCGAGGTCAGATGGATCGAGGTCACGGCAGCGAGGATGGTCGTGGAAACGGCCTGGGTGGTCGTTGCTGCGGTTGTGACGACCGATTCGACGACGTCAGCCGGGTTCGACGCAGGCACATCCGATGCGATCGGAACTACGACCGCAGTGGTCGTCGACGGCGCCACCGTGGCAGAGCCGCCGTGTCTTGACACGGCGAGTACCACGACGCCCGTCAGGACAAGCGCAGCGATCACCACACCGACGACCGTTGCCAAACGCACAGACCTGCCGGCGAAGCGTGCAGCGAGTGCGTCGTGAGCATGCTTTGACCTGACCTTCGGAACCCGACGTCCGGTGACGGGTGCTCGCTCACGTTGCAATAGTCGCTGAGGGTCCTGGACCTTGCGAAAGTACTGCGTCATGCGTGCATCCGCCGGTCCGTGAGGAGGGGTAAGTCGACCGAACCACTCAGAGCGCGCCGAAGCGAAGCCACATCGTCAGAGCTGCCAATGAGTCGTAGCTGAGCATCGACCATCTCGAGGATCTCGTCGAAGTGCTGTCCTGCCGAGACGGTCCCGGATGGGCGTTCGAGCCGAAGCGAACGCCCGAGCGTGTAGAGGTCTGAGCCGCAAAAGGCCGCCCGGTCGATGTACCACCCATATCGGTCGAGAGCGGGGACGAGCGTCATCTTGACGGACCTAGCCCGAAGCGATCTCGCCGGGGCGTGTTCGACGGTGCGGACGCTGGCCACAGCGAACGCGACTGCGGCGGCAAGCTGTTCGCCCGAGGCGTATTCGCCGCACAGTTCGAGCCGTCCCGGACGTGGCCGCACGATCAGCCCTGGCGACGTCGGGCGGTCGAGCAGAAGCATCATGACGGGAGCGAAAATCCTCGCCCAGGTGCACGACATACGGTCGTCTCGACGTGGGTGCCATGACACGCTGATGTGCGTCGAGAAGCCCGTCAGCTCATGATCGCTTGGGCATGCCTCGCGCAAGCTTCGCCGTCCTTCAGCGGCGGCCATCACCGCTCGGCTGACGAAGCCCGGCGTGACGTCGATCGGTTCCGTCGCGATCTCTGCTTCGAGACCATCGGCCGTGATCACCCCGAAGGGCATTCGGACGGCGAGTGCGTCGGCCGGGTCGGCCCTGATGTGTCCGTTCAGCAGGTGAGGGAGCAGCCGGCGAAAGTCGACGACGCTGCCGCTTTGGCGCACCTCGAACTCGTGCTCGATGCCGACACGGGGCGACCGACGACGTTGTTCGTGCCGCACTGTTCGTGGCACGGACCGCAGCGAGCGCCTCGGTGGCGTCGACGCCACGGTGAGCAGCTCGTCGTCGAGCGCACCGGAGTCGAATCGGGCGAGCCAAGGTCGGTACTCGTGGCCGGGAAGGCACACCACGAACGAGGCAGTACCGACCGTGATGCGCATCACGCAGACGTCCCAGGTGACCACCTCGGGGATCAGACAGATGCCACGACGGGATCGCTGCCCCAAACTCAACTGGTCAGACATGCCCGCACCCTCCTGCCGAGGCAGAAGCTAACAGTCCGACACATATGGAATGATGGTCTACGAGTCCTAGACGAGGAGGTGGTCAATGGGTGAGAAGGGAATCGGCGGAGCCGCCGCAGCGGCGACGAACGTGCCGGGTGCGAGCAGTCTGATCGAGAAGACGACGACATCGGTGGTCACGTCTGTAACCGGCGTGGGTTCCGATGTGATCACGGCCGTTCAGGAGAAGGCGGTGGGTGCGTTGGCCGATGAGGCGATCAAAGCAGCGCGGGAGCGAATGTCCGCCGACGACGCTGGCGTGACGCCCGAAATCGAGAATCCTCCAGAGGAGTTGCCGTAGCGGGGCCTCGGCTACCACCACGCGACCTAGGAACGGGAGCAGTTCGTCACTGGACGTCTCGCGGACTTCTGCTGAGCCGCCTACGGAGTGGGGGATCGAGGGCAACGCCTCAGGCGACGGGCGGACCTTCCCACTGCTCGTACCGACCGACGTCGACGAACCCCATCCGCGTGTAGACGGGGCAGCCGGACGCTCAACATAATTTCAGCTTGACACTCAACATAATCGCTGGTATTATGTGGACCGTCCTCACCGAGGACGGTCACAACAATTTAGATTGCAACGTCAAAGGAGAACTTGCAATGTTGATGCAAACCGACCCTTTCCGCGACCTTGATACGCTCTTCAGTCGCTTCGCCGGACGCCAGCCCAACACCGGCGGCGTGGCTCCAATGGATGCGTTCCGACGCGGCAGCGACGTGTGGGTTCACATCGACCTTCCCGGAGTGAAGGCAGAGAACCTCGACATCACCGTCGAGCGAAATGTTTTGACCATCGCAGCGGAGCGCAACTGGCAGCGCCAGGAAGGCGACCAGCCGTACTTCGGTGAACGTTACCGAGGCAACTTCCGGCGCCAGATCCACCTAGGCGATGGCCTCGACTTGGAGCACCTCGAAGCCGACCTTCACGACGGCATCCTCACCGTGCGGATCCCCGTTGCGGAGCAAGCCAAGCCGCGAAAGGTGAAGATCAGCCAGACCAACGCGAAGCACTCGCCCGACGCGATCGAGGCAACGGCTTCCAACGCCGACTGACCGCAGACCAGTCAAAGGAGCGCCGTGAGCACGTGCTTCATCGAACTCGCGTCACTGTGGAGACCGGCACGGTTTCGACGAGAGTGTGACCCCGGGCGTCGCAGATCGCCGCCGCGCGCACCGACGCGTAACAGGTGCGATCTTCTCCGTATGTTGGCGGGCAGCGACGGAAGTCGGTTTCCGTCATCACCGACAAGGCGTCGAATCACCTAGACCCACCGGGCACCCACGAGCCGGACCCGGCTATCGCAATCGATCCATCCGACATCAGGGACGGCCTCGCGACCGTCACCCGCCGATTCAGACAGCACCAAGCGCCTGAAGCCGAGCGAAGCTCATACTCGAAGGACCAGTAGGGCGATGTCATCCCCGCGTCGTTCGAGAGGAAGGACGGCCATCAACTCTGCTTCCAAGCTGTCGGCAAGGGCTTCGGCTGTCGAGGTTTGACTTGCTGCGCGTGCGACGAGCGCGACGAGATCGTCGTCTTCGATCGCGTGCGGCCGCGGCACATCTGTAACGCCATCGGTGTACAGGACGACGGCGTCGCCTCGCCCGAGTTCGACGGTCGACGCCGTCACTTGGACGTCGTCGAGAACTCCGATGAGTGTGCCGTGCACACCGTGAAACATGGCGGATCCGTCGGCGCGAGCCACCACCGGAAGCGGATGGCCGGCGCAGGCGAATGTAAACGTCGCGCCGTTGGCGTGCGGTCGGAGCGTCCCGAACACGACAGTGCAGAACGGCTCGGTTCTGCGTGTTCGCATCGCTCGGTTGAGGTTTCTCAGGACTGTGACTTCGTCATCACCGTGCCACACGGCACTCGCGATGGTGTGCCTGGCGAGGCCGGTGACGGCTGCCGCGATCGGGCCGGTCCCGCAGACATCGCCAATGACAACCGCCCATTCGCCTTCGGAGGCTGGAAAGACGTCGTAGAAGTCGCCACCGACCTCGACTCCCTGCCCGGTCGCCCAATATCTGACGGCGATATCGACGCCTGTGATCGTTGGTAGCTGGTCTGGAAGCAGGCTTGCCTGCAGTGTGGAGGCAATGGAACGCTGAGCGTCGCGAAGGCGCAGGTTGTCGATGCTGGACGCCATCCGCGATGCTATGGCGTTGGCGAGTGCGAGATCTTCACCGGTGTAATGACGTCGAGAGTTCGTCATGAGCAGTTGCAGACCGCCGAGAACCAGGTCGCCCTTGATGATTGGCACCGCAATCGAACTCTTCAGCGCGAGTTCTTTCACCACGGCCCGCTCGTCGTCGGTTGCTTCAAGGCTCTGGATGACGGCGTCGTCGATGTCGGGATAGAACTCGGCCGCGCCGGTTCGAATCACGTGCGCCATACCTACAACAGCGTCGGGATCGTACGGGAACCTCTCCTGGAGGCTGTGGGCGTAGTCGACCATCGCCGGATCCGAGTGCGCGACGACGACGTCAGGAACTCGCCTGCCGTCGTCGGGCAACACGTGCACCGAACACCAATCGCCAAGGCCAGGGACCGCCGCGTTCGCGACGTTGGTCATCAACTCGTGCACCTCGGTTGCTGCTGTGATCGCATCGTTGATGTCACCGAGAAACTGCAGTCGCTCCCGATTGATTCGTTCCTGGTCGGCGGCGTCGAGCGCCGCGGAAATAAAGGCCGCGCGTTCCGCCTCGGCCAGTACCTGCTCCGTGACGTCACGCGTACATCCGATCGTGCCGATCACGTTTCCCAACCGATCGAGCGTCACTTGTCCCGCTCCCTCAAGCCATCGAACAGTGCCGTCGGGCCACACGACGCGATGGTCGACTGTGTACCGCCCCTTCATCGCGACGGCTTCTTCGACCGTGCGAAGCACGCCGGAGCGATCGTCGGGATGCAACATCGACACCCATGTTTCGAAGGTCCCGTCGAACTCCCCTGGAGCAAGGCCGAAGAGCGCTTCGAGGCGCGTGTCCCACCGGGTTTCGCCGGTTGCCATGTCCCAGCGGAACGTTCCCAACCCACCTGCTTCAAGGGCGAGCTGAAGATGTTCTGTCAGATCCGCTGCGCGCTGTTGGAGCAGGCGCGGCTCAGACACGTCCTCGGACGCGCCGACAATCGCCACCGTGACACCATTTTCATCGCGCAGCGGGCTGTCGGTCACCCAAACGCGTAGCGGCACGCCGTCACGGCGCAACACCGTGAAGTCCCCAGACCAGACCTCACCCGCCCGGACTTCGTCCATGATTTCTTGCGCCTGGTCCCGGTCGGGTAACGGCACCAACACATCGGCGACAAGGCGACCCACAACCTCGGCGGCCTCCCAGCCATACAGAATCTCGGCCTGGCGGTTCCAAAGCTGAATGCAGCCATTCGGGTCTGTGACGATGATCGCACGCGGCAACGCATCAATCACCGCGAACAGGTCGAGCGGCTCCCGTATCGACGGATCGACCGCACGCTTGCCATCCACAGGTTTGTCGTCCTTTCCCGCCATCAACTCGTCGACATGCAGGTCTCGTGCGGCGGACCATACCTCATCGTCGCGACCTCGCTTCGACCGGTAGCACGAACTTGCGAATGCCACCGTCGCAATGAGACGGACGCACCACGCGCTCGGTCAGGTTCCGACGTTCCGCGATATCGTCGTCCGTCGTGGTCGCCCCGAGCTGGTTCGCGGTTTGGTCGCGCCGACTCAGACCGTTGATCGTCGCAGTGCTGGTGAGTCCAGTGGCGTTGTCGGTGGGCGGGCCTGTGTCGGCGTTGGACGACGGGCGCGTCCCTGGCGGTGGCGTGCTGAGGGTGTCGGTTCCCGAAGCCAGCGGCGCCAAGACAGTCGTCGGGCAACTGACTGTCGACCGTGCGGTCGGGGCGGGGTTCGTGACAGCTTTCGGCTGCGACGATGGAATCCCGACCGGTGCCGACGGCACGGTGAGCCGGTCTGACCTCAACTTCGACGGGAGCATCTCACCAGTTTCATCGAACCGGCTGCTGGTCCAAGCCGACGACAACGGCGATGTCTGCTTCTTCACCCAGCATCCGGCGGCACTCATCGTCGACATCAACGCAGTGACGTTCGATACGGGGGTCAACTCGTTTCCCAACCGTCGCACCGATACCCGCTCGCTCGCCGAACCGCGCCTCCCCGGCGGTGGTGTGCTGAGGGTGTCGGTTCCCGAAGCCATCGGCGCCAAGACGGTCGTCGGGCAACTCACCGTCGACCAGACGAAGGAGGCCGGGTTCGTCACGGCGTACGGCTGTGCCGACGGCATCCCGACAGACCCAGACGGGACTGTCAGCCGATCGGACCTCAACTTCGACGGAGCTGCGTCACCGGTGTCGTCGAACCGGTTGATCGTCAAAGCCGACAGCAAAGGCGACGTCTGCTTCTTCGCCTTGCGCCCAGCCGCACTGATCGTCGACATCAACGGAGTTTCCGACGTTGGGATCGGCTCATTTTCCAACCAGCGAACCGATACGCGCACAGATCCGAATCCACGCGTCGCCGGCGGCGGCGTGCTGAAGGTGCCGGTTCCCGAAGCAGTCGGCGGCAAGACCGTCGTCGGGCAGCTGACCGTGGACCGAGCGACAGGAGCAGGCTACGTGACTGCCTACGGCTGCGACGACGGGATCCCGACTGACATCGACGGAGTAGTCAGCCGATCCGATCTCAACTTCAACGGAACCGTGTCACCGGTTTCGTCGAACCGGTTGATCGTGAAGGCCGACACCAACGGCGACGTGTGCTTCTTCACCCAGCGACCAGCGGCGCTGATCATCGACATCAACGCAGTCTCCGCTGTCGGCATCAGCTCATTTCCCAACCATCGCATCGACACCCGCAGCCCAACACTCCCGCCCGGCTCGATCACCTCGCACGACGTCCCCGTGTGGCCGCCCTACACGGCGCGTCCACCTCTCGACGGGGTCGCTGCGCTCACAGGTCTCCCAGCAGATGTCACGGTTACGAGCCGACCGATCCTCGCCGTGAAGATCGACAACTACGGGCCGGCGCGACCTCAATGGGGACTCGAGCAGGCTGACGCGATCGTCGAGGAGAACGTCGAAGGGATCACTCGTTTCGTTGCTCTGTTCCAGACGAATCTCCCGGATGTGGTCGGACCGGTTCGTTCTGCGCGCATCGGAGATCTCGATCTGTTGTCGGGGATGAATCGCCCGGTCTTCGCCTACTCCGGCGCCAACCCGGGTGTCACCGACTGGATCAGTTCCGCGGCGAGCTCGGACGTACTCGTCGACTTCAAAGCACTGCACAATCCTTGTTACACCCGCACGCCCGACCGACCCGGTCCCCACAACCTGCTGCTCGACCCGAACTGCGCAGTGGGCTTGGCCACGTCCGCCGGCCCCGCCCGACCGCTGTGGCAGATCGATCCGTTGTGGACTCCACCTGGGTCTGCTGGAGCGGTCGGCGACACGACGTTCAGCATCGCGATGGACGGCGTTGCTGTCGACTGGACCTGGGACAATGCGACCGGAACGTACGTGCGATCGCAGGACGGCCAGCCACACGTCTCCGTTTCCGGCACCCAGATCTCCGCTCACAACGTCGTCGAGGTCTCCACGGTCTACGTCCAATCACCGGTCGATTCACGCTCACCGACCCCGATCAGCGTGGGTCACGGCGAAGCAGTCGTGCACCGCGATGGCATGGCTATCCCAGCCATCTGGTCTCGAGCAACTGCCTACGACCCCTTCGTCTTCACCGACACTGCGACCAGCCAGCCCATACCGCTCGACACCGGCACAGGTTTCATCGAGCTCGTGCGAGCCCCTTGACCCACCCCGTGGGCGGGTGGGCGTTTTACCTGAGGCTTACCTGACCTGACCGGCGAGCAGACAAGCGACGCGGGACACTTCGATCACGATGGATACCGACTGCGGTCCGACGAAAGGCGCACCGGCCCGTTCTACGTGGATGTTGATCGCCCTTGCGGCGGCGGTGTCGGTGTTGATACGGCTGCGGATGTTGTGGAGCCCGGTGACTGTCGACGAGGGCGGCTATTTGGCGATTGCCCGTAGTTGGGCTCACGGCAGAGTTCTCTATCGGGACGTTTTCGTGGATCGTCCGCAGGGAGTGTTGGTGCTGTTCCGGCTGTGGGACTGGCTGTCGCTCGGTAACACGGGTTCCATCCGGGTCATGGCGATGCTGTTCGGCGTTGTGTTGGTGGTGTCGACCGGAATCGTCGTTCGTGAACTCGCCGGCGACGCTGCCGCACGTTTCGCAGCCGGGATCTGCGCGGTTGTATCGGCTGCGCCGGTGCTCGAGGGGTATGCGGCGAACACGGAGTTGTTGAGCGGGGCAATGTCGGCAGCTGGCCTCGCGGTCGGATTGCTGGCTTTGTCGAAGCGACGCACGTTCGTCTGGTTGTATGCATCCGGCTTTCTGGCTGGCGTCGCGTTGTCGTTGAAGCAGACCGGCTTCGACGGTCTGCTCGTGCTGCTGGTGTGGCTCGTGCTCGCCGAGCGGTTCCGCGATGTCGATCGCAAAACAGTGCTCAAGGCGTTCAGCGCGCTCGTGGCCGGGCTGATGACCGTAGTTGGCACAATGATGCTCCACGGCGCATTGACCGGCTGGTCGCGTTGGTGGGCAGCGGTCGTCGGATACCGACTGAAGACTCAGAGCGCGTTTGCCGGAGCCGACTGGCGCAACCTCCTGGCAACTGCGCCGTATGCAGCGGCGGTCTTGGGAACGAGTGCCTTCCTCGCGGTGCTGGGCGCTGGGACCGTCATGCGCTACTGGCGTGGCCGGCTGGGGAGCTCCATGATCCGAGGATCGGTGGTGCTCGTCGTGTGGTTCTTCGCGGCGACGATCGCGTTCTTGATCGGTGGCGGCTTCTGGCGTCATTACTGGCTCTTACTCGTCGCTCCACTCAGCGCACTCGCGGGGGTGGGGCTGGCCCAGTTGCCCAGGCTCAGGTACCTGATGCTCGTGGCCACCTTGCTGCCAAGTCTGGCAATCACCGCGTGGGTCTACGCCGGCGACCAGGCGCATCTCGACCTCCGCGCCGCTGCGGATCACCATGCGGCCGTCGATGAGCTCGTCGCCAGATGGTTCGACCTGCACCGCTCGCCCGGTCAGAACATGTACGTGTTGTGCGCGAGCGCAGCCGTGTACGCGGATGCCCATCAGGATCCCGGATACCCCTATCTGTGGCTCATCGAGGTGCACCGCGGTCTCAACGCGCAGAACAGACTTGTCGGGTACCTCGGCGATCCAGTCCGTGGCCCGCAGTTCGTCGCCGAATACCAACGACCATCCATGTGCGACTCCTCCGGTCGAGTGGGTCGGATCCTGCACCGCTCGTACCGACCAGTCGCTGTCGTCGGCCACGTCACAATGCTCGAACGCAACGACGTTGCTGCCGCGACGACGCCTCCGGCTCGCTAGCAGTCAGCAGGTGGTGATTGGAGTCTCTTGGAGACCCGGCCGGTGGTGAAGATCGCGTATTCCCCGTGGCCGAATCGGAGTGCGAACCACGCAACGGTGGGGAGCTCGCCTCCGACGATCGCTGAGATGACCAGGTGTGTTACACCCCTTCTCCTTGTTCTTTTCTGTCGTCACTGAGACGTAGTCGACGGCCGACGATGTCAGCTGCTACGACGCCGACGGGCGACCCGATCGCGAACGCATGGGCACGGATCCGCAGCAGTGCCTCGGCAACAGGTATCTCCAGCTGGATAGACACCATGCCGGACGCCTGATGAATTTCGGCGCGATAGGCGACGACATCTTCGAGGCCGCCGGCCAGTTCGCCCGGCGGTGCGGTGTCCTGCATGCTGAGAACCGTCTCCGTCAGGAGCATTGCCATCGCAAGGCTGTCGAAGTTCTGGTCCGCTGTGAGCTCACCCGCCTCGTCTTGATAGAGGGTCAAGACGCCGACCCTGGCCCCATGGGTCGACAGCGGATATGCAAAGACGGCGCCGATCCCCGAGTGAAGGGCTTGGTCGATGAAGATCGGCCATCGCTGAGAAGTCGTCGCATCCAAGTTGGGTGCGTGCACGGGCAGGCCGGATGTGTACGCGTCCTGACACGGGCCAACGCCCGTCGTGAACTGCAAATCCTCGAGGACGGCCACGCGACCACCGGAGACACACACCGGGCCGGCGTGGCCGCCACTCATCACGGTGATGCCCGCGCCAGACACGTCCAGAACCTCGACACAGACCCTGCACAACGCCGAGCTCGGCGATTTGGCCACAGCCCGAGCGAGGGCCAGCACAATGCGCGTCGACTGTTCGCCGTTCAAGCGAAAATGCCCGTCGTCAGACTCCGTTGTCGTGAAGTGACCATGCTTCCTTCTTCGCTGCATCACGGAGGGCGTGGTCTGGACCGGATCGTGCGACTGCGACGTCGTCAGACTGCACGCTAGCTGCTCAGTCGATCGTCGCACCATCGACGGCGATCCGACAATTACGAGATTGGGCCGACGGCCTCGCGAACGAGCTCGTGAAAGACGCGGATGCCTTCTTCCCACTTGGGGCTGAGAAAGCCGACGTCGTAGTTGCCGGCGTTGAGGTTGCGCTGCACGTGCTCGCACACTCGGGCGTCCTCGTCGGCTACTTGCTCGCTGAACTTGATGATGGCTTCGACATCGTGCTCGCTGTCGTCGGCAAAGAAGTATTCGAAGATCAAGTCACTGTGGCTGTGGCCGCGCGGCAACCAACGCTCGACTGCGAATCCGCCAGGGAAGACGTCGAAGGCGAAGGTCGGCCAGAACCAACCGAACACGCCGAACGTCGATTCGTCGCGCGGCGGCATCTCGTGGATGTTCCACTTGCGGTCGTCTTTGATCAGCACCTTGTAGTTCAACGCATCGGCATCGCGGCTCATCGCCGGGTGCACCGTGGGGAGGTGGTATCCCTCCATGAAGTTGTCGCCGTAGGTCTTCCAATTGCAGGCGACGTTGCGAACACTCCGGCTGTGGAACCGGAACGACTCGAGCTCGACGTGAGCGACCTCATCGGGAAACTTGCCGAGCCATTCGTGCAGCGGTGGCACCTTCGGGTCGAGGCACACGAAGACCATGCCGCGCCACGAATCGACCTGAATCGGTGTCAGGTCTAAGCCGTCGGGTAGTTCGCACCCGAAGTCGCGGGCGTTGAGCAGCTTCCCGTTGTCACGGAATGCCCAGCCGTGGTACCGACACACCAAGTTGGCCTGATGGCCTTCGCCGTCCCACACGATTGGACCGGCTCGGTGAGGGCACAGGTTGTAGAACCCGACCAGACTTCCGTTCTCGTTGCGGCGAACGAAGATCGGCCACCCCGCAAGATTCTCCGCTACATAGTCGCCGGTGCGTCGCAGTTGGTGGTCGTAGGCAATGTGCACCCACGACGAGCCGAAGATCGGCCACCGCTCTCGCTCGAACACGGTCGGGTCAACGTACCAACGTGCCGGAAGGGTCTTCACCAATTCCACCAGCGGGAGCCTACTCTGCGGTTGCCCAGCGTCGGCCGACACCTGCAATCGGCTAACGCTTGACAATGCAATAGACCTTGCGGAAGGTCTCCGTGACATCCCACCGTCCAGTGAACCCGGACGGGGTGAACAGAACCGATCCCGCCGACAGGTCGTAACGCACCCCATCGCTGCCTGTGATGGTCGCTTCGCCCGACAGGCAGACGAACACCTCGTCATAGCCATCACGGCTTGCCGGGAAGCTACCCGGCGTCGCTTCCCAGACGCCGACGTTCAACCCATTGTGGACCCACAGCTCGGCCGTCGACTCATGGGGCTCGCCTTTGATCGGGTTCGCTCGCGGCTTCGAAGCACCAACCGTCATCGTGTGGGCGTTGGCGAGGTATGCCGTGGGCGCGGCCTGCCCCGGACGATTGTCGATCACGAACATCTTGCGAACCGTCTGATGAATAGTCCACGTCGAAACCCAATGACGTGGCGTGACCCAAGTCGTGCCGGGAGCGATGTCGAACTCGCCGTCCTCGTGCGCCACCGTGACGCGTCCGCCAACCATGCACATCGCCTCGTCGTAGTCGCCGGTCGGACCGCTGATAGTGCCCGGTTGACATTCCCAGATGCCCACCTCGACCCCGTCGTATCCCCACTCCCACCACGACTGCTGCGGCGTCGCGTCCGTGGGCATCGGAACGAGGTGGGCCGACAGGATGTTCTGGGTGTACATGGTCCCATTGTGGCGGAGTCCGGGCAATCGCCAACACACCGGGCCGCCGGACACGTGTCGAGATATGATCTCGACTCCGACATTTGCGGGTGTAGCTCAATGGCTAGAGTTCCAGCCTTCCAAGCTGGCTATGCGGGTTCGATTCCCGTCACCCGCTCCGAGAACAGACCAGCCCAAGGCGTACTTTTCACCGATATATGGCCAGCTTTTCGGATTAGCTATTTGGCACTGAAATTGACGCTGAAATTGACGCTGTCGTGGATCGGGCAGCGCTGGCGACTGGGTGGTGGGCACCTCTCTCGTGTCCGCCAAGACATGTGCCGCCGCGCACCCGCTTCGCAACACTGCGCATTCGGGGTCCCATTGCGTGCCCCAGAACGAAGCCTCTTTGTGTCAAGGGTCAATGTTTGGGCCTTCGCGGGCGCGTCGGATGACGCCGCTGTCGAGGGCGGCTTGGTGCGGGATTATCGTTGCTGTGGGTCCGGGACTGACTGATCCGAAGTGCCGGTGTTCAGGGTTCAGCCGGCCGCGCTGGATGTAAGAGTCGCCCCTGATTGTCGTCCCGGGCCCATCGTCACCGGTCGCTGCGGGCGTCGATTTGGAGTTGTCGCCAGACCGCGTCGGAG
>JANMQX010000078.1:0-1889 GCA_031370745.1 Ilumatobacteraceae bacterium | reverse complement strand
CGTCGGGGTCGCTCCCCGTCCCGGTGAAGGCGAGCGCCGTGCCGGCAATCCCGGCATACGGGCCGCCCGCGTTGGCCGTCGGGTTACGGTTCGGCGCCGCCACCGTCACCACCGCCGTCGATGTCGCCGACCCGCCGCGGCCGTCCGTGACCGTGAGTGTGCCGGTATAGGGACCGGCCGTGCCGTAGGCGTGCGACGCGGAAGCCCCCGTGCCGGTGCCCCCGTCGCCGAAGGCCCAGGCATACGACAGGGTGTCGCCGGCGTCGGGGTCGCTCCCCGTCCCGGTGAAAACGATCGCGGTGCCGGCAGTCCCGGTATACGGGCCGCCCGCGTTGGCCGTCGGGTTGCGGTTCGCCGGCGCCGGAGCGGTCACCTGGAAGCCGCCGACAAGGAGTGACGTCTGGGTGCTCGTCTTGACCTGGACGTTCTTCGCCCCCAACGCCGCCGACGCAGCCACGTTGACAACCGCCAGCAGACTTGTCGCCGATTCGATCGTGGTCGAGGCAACGCTGACCCCGACTGCCGCCGGAAAGGACACCACCGTCCCGCCCGCGACGAATTTCACGTTCGAGGAACCGGTGATGCGAACCTGCAGGCCGCTGGCACCCTGGGCGGCTGCGCTCACGTCCGGCAGCGCAATGGCGAGGATGTCCAGGCCCATCCCGGCGCTGCTTTCGTTGGTGACCGTGTTCCGGACGGTCAGGTTGACCCGTCCGACTGGAAGACCGGCCGGGACCCGAACCGTCAGCGTCCTCCGGCCGGTCGTGGCGTTCAGCGTGCCGACCGACTCGCTGAGGGCCGTCATGGTCGTACCGTCCGTGTGGACGAACGCCACTTCATTCTGCGACGCTGTCGAGTTGAATCCGGTGCCGGTGATGGTGATGGGAACCAACGCTGAGGCCCCCGACGGCGCAACCGCGCTCAGCGAACCGGCAATCAACGCAATCGACAACGCGACGGCCACTATCGCAGCCACGTACATCGTGGCACCGCGCGTGGTGCCCCTCATGACGCCGATTCGGACCGGTGGCGCATCGCTCGGCAACAGCTAAACCTGGCCGCTCCGGGGCAATCCAGCTCCGCCGGTCGTGTCTCGACCCTTATGCAACCCTCGCATCCCGAGCGCTCCGAGTCCCGTGGCGAGAAGCAGGAGCGTGGCCGGTTCGGGTACCGGGTCGGATGCGGTGATGTCGACGTAACTGGACACTGAGCTCGACGGATTCCCGGAGAGCGACGAGGCCAGCAGCGTCGTCGTAACCAGGGCGTTGTTGAATGTCAGATTGAGGACCGCACGGAACAGTGCATCGGCCTGGTTGCTGGGGTCCGGAATAAACAAGGCGGACAAATCGTCCAGAGTCTGTCCGAAACCGCCGCCCGCAATTATCCCGAGGCTCGGGTGGGAGGAAAACGCCGTCCCATCCGCTTGATAGAGGTCGATGACGACACTGTCGAAAAGAGTGTCTGACTCGTTGAACACATTGAAGCTCGAGCCCAGCCCGTACGTGACGTCGTAGACCCACTCGAAACGGCCGATCGTCGCTGCGGAGGCCATTTTGGGCACGATGACCAGAGCCGCAAGAATCATCACTATTCGAATTCGCATTTGGTGTCCCCTGCCTCCCGGGCCGCAATGAGCGTCGGCTGCCGTTCGCACACCACTCGCCGGCCCTTCGGAACTTCGAAATTTGGAACGGACCTGCCGACGCCACACGCGCAACACAATCCGACGCGGCTCGAATTGAGCAAGCGCGCCGCCAACGGGGTCGGCCGTAACTGTTGTCATCGGGGCTCCGGCAATAGGAGATATCATCCGAAACGCAGACTTTTGCGGCTCGGCTGTCGGACTTCTGAACTGAAGGCTTGCTTCGGGAAGCGGCAGGAACGGGCGC
>JANMQX010000038.1:0-4204 GCA_031370745.1 Ilumatobacteraceae bacterium | reverse complement strand
CGCCTGCCAGCACCACCTCATCGGCACGACGCGCCACTGTGTTGAGCCAGTCTTGCCCAGCGGTTGCCACGATGGGTCGATGCGGGGCGGGGATCAAGGTGTCCGTTCTACGCCCAGCTCGCTGCGCGGCCGCTGCTTACGCGGCCGCTGGACGCATGGCGATGACGCTGAACACGGCACCCTGCGGATCCTTGACCACCGCGAACGTGCCGGGCGGTACATCCGTCGGCGGCGTCATCACTGCGCCGCCGAGTGTCTCGACCTTGGCGACCGCGGCATCGCAATCATCGACCGCGAAGTAGACCATCCACTGATTTGGCGGGCCGCCCGACGTTGCATCTCCGGCAATTGGGAGCATGCCGGCGATCCCGCGGTCGCCGAGATGGAACTCGGTGTAGTCGGCCGCACCAGCCGTTGGCAGAAGGTTGGCAGTCCAGCCGAAGACAGCGCCATAGAACTCGACGGAGTGCTGCGGGTTGCGGGTGGTCAGCTCATTCCAACACCACGTGTTGGGGTCGTTGACAAGGCCTGCTCCGACATGAGCCCGCGGTTGCCATATCGAGAACACCGCTCCGCCCGGATCGGCGGCAACTGCCATACGACCGACGTCCAACACATCCATCGGCTCGACAAGGACGCTGCCGCCGTCATCCTTGATTGCCGCAGCCATCTCGTCGGCACTTGCAACGCTGATGTACGTCGTCCAGCTCGGCGGCACATCGGCGTTCATCTGCGGGCCCAAGCCGGCCACGGCGTGATCGCCGAGCATGCACATCCGGTAGCCGCCCGCGTCCGGCGGGCCTTCGGCGATGGTCCAGCCGAACAGCTCGGAGTAGAAGCGGACGGCCTCCGTCGGATCGGAGGTGCCGAGATCCACCCACGACGGTGTTCCCGGCTCGTACTTGGTCATCTGTGCCATGGCGTGCTCCTATGACTCGCAGAAATCTCCAAGGTATGACCAGCAACGGGCGTCGTCAACGGCGCCGCGTACTGTGATCAGCGTGTCGGGTTCCTCACTATCGCCACGTCAGCTCAACCGGGCCGTACTGGCTCGGCAACTGTTGTTGGAACGTGACGATGCCGACATCCCGGCGACTTTGCAACGCGTCGGGGGGCTGCAAACGCAGTACTCCCCCTCTGGTTACATCGGGTTGTGGAGCCGTGTGCGCGATTTCGAACGCGCCGCTTTGACCCGTGCGCTGGAAGATCGTTCGGTCGTGCAGGCGACCCTGATGCGCACGACGATCCACATGGTTGCCGCCGACGACTACTGGACCCTGTGCGCCGGTGTCCGTGCCAGCCGACGCGAATGGTGGCTGCGGATCGCGAAATCGCGCCGTCTGCCCCCGATCTCGTACGACGAGCTCGCGACGAGCCTGCGCGCCGCATTGGCCGATGGGCCACTGCCGAGAGCTGAACTGCTCGCGGCGATGGAACGCGCTGGCTTCGACAAGCCGTTCTGGGAGCCAGCCGGTCTGTGGCTCGACATGGTCAGGGTTCCACCCTCCGGCACGTGGGATCGTCGTCGTGCCGATCGCTACGGCCTTGCCGATCAATGGGTCGCGCCGACCGACGCCGAACGGAATGCCGAGGAGCTCGACGGTTTGCGGCTGTTGCTGACGCGATACCTGCAAGCGTTCGGTCCAGCAGCAGTGGCCGACGCTGCCACGTGGGCCGGCGTACCCCGCGCGCGACTGCAAGCGGCTGCGGAGTCGATGGAGTTGACTGGGCAGAGCGACGAGAAGGGCACCACCCTGGTCGACCTTCCTGGCATCGAACTGCCCGACGCCGATGCGCCTGCACCTGTGCGGTTCTTGCCGACGTGGGACGCGACGTTGCTTGCCCACTGCCGTCGCTCGGGGATTCTCCCCGAGGAGTTCCGCACGGTGATCTTTCAGACCAAGATCCCCCAGTCGGTCGGAACAGTCTTGGTCGACGGCTCGGTGGCTGCAACGTGGGCGTGGCGCGGCGATCATGTCGAGGTCGACGAGTTGGCCAAGTTGAACGGCGCGCAGCGTCGCGCTGTGGCCACCGAGACCGACCAGCTGACGGCCTTCTATCGCGGCTGACCGCGGCGTATGATCAGGTCGGCAACCAGGCCGGTCCATCCCGTCTGGTGCGAGGCACCCAGCCCTTGGCCCGTGTCGCCATGGAAGTACTCGTGAAACGGGATCAGTCGATTCCAGACGGGATCGCTCTGGAACTTTTCGTCGTTGCCGAACACCGGCCGCCGGCCATCTTTGTCTCGGAGGAAGAGTTCGATCAGCCGAGTGTCGAGTTCGTCGGCGACCTCGCCGAGGGTGAATTCGACGCCGGACCCGGTGGGGTGTTCGACAGCGAAATCGTCACCGAAGAACCTGGCGAAGCGACGGATGCCCTCGATGACGATGTAGTTCACGGGGAACCAGACTGGGCCACGCCAGTTCGAGTTACCGCCGAACAATCCGCTGGTTGCATCGCCTGGCGTGTACTCGACGGTGTAGGTCATGCCACCGAGGTCGACGGAGAACGGATGGTCACGATGCGCAGCCGACACGGCGCGCACGCCGTGCGGTGACAGAAATTCCTTCTCGTCGAGCAGCCACCGCAGCACCCGGCGAAGGCGATCGGGCGACACGATCGACAACAGTCGACCCTGCCCGCCGTCACGGTCGTGCATGTGGAACAACTGCGAGTAGTCGGGCCGGTTCCTCATGAACCACTCCATACGCGCTGCGAACTCGGGCAGCTTGTCGAGCGTGGCGCGACCAAGTGTTGTGGTCGCCGCAAGCGGAAGGAGTCCGACCATCGATCGAAGCTTCAACGGGATGCGGTCTCCGTTGGCCGTGGCCAGCACGTCGTAGTAGAACCCGTCCTCCTCGTTCCACAACCCGCGGCTGTACATCGCCTCGGCGATCAGCGCGAAGTGCTCGAAGAACTTGGTCGCCAGATCCTCGTACGTCCGATCGTGTCGGGCCAGGGTCAACGACATCTCCAACAGATCGAGGCAGTACATCGCCATCCACGACGTGCCGTCGGACTGCTCGAGAGCGCCGTCGATCGGCAGCGGCGCGGAACGGTCGATCGGCCCGATGTTGTCGAGGCCCAAGAAGCCGCCGGCGAACACGTTGTTGCCGCCGGCGTCCTTGCGGTTGACCCACCACGTGAAGTTCAGCAGCAGCTTGTGCAGCATTCGTTCGAGGAAGTCGAAATCGTTGGCACCATCAATCGCAAATACCTGCAGGGCCGCCCAGGCGTGAACCGGGGGATTGACGTCGCCGAAGGCCCATTCGTACGCGGGCAACTGGCCGTTGGGATGCATGTACCACTCGCGGCACAACAGGATCAGCTGGTCCTTGGCAAACCGCGGGTCGACGTGGGCGAGGGCAACCGTGTGGAACGCCAGGTCCCACGCCGCATACCACGGGTACTCCCACGTGTCGGGCATCGAGATGACGTCGTGGTTGTTGAGGTGTCGCCACCCTGCGTTGCGTCCCGATCGGCGTTCCGCGGGAGGTGGCGGCTGGCCGGGATCGCCGTCGAGCCAACGAGCGACGTCGTAGTGGTAGAACTGCTTCGACCACAGCATTCCGCCCAGGGCCTGGCGCAAGACCGACGCCTCGTCGGCGGTGGCCGATGCCGGCGTCAACGATGCATAGAACGTGTCAGCGTCGGCCAGCCGAGCGGCGAGCACCTCTGCTGGCGAGAGCGCGGGAGTCGTCGCCTGCGGATGCAACCGAAGGGTGATCTCCGTACTGGCACCAGCGGCAACTTCGACCCGGTACCACAACGCAGCCTTCGTGCCCATCTGCGCGGCGTTGGTCGTGTCGCGACCATTGACGACATGGTCGTTGATCGCATCCTTCGGGAACTCGGCGCCGTCGACGTTCCACAGTCGTCGTGAGTTCGACTCGTTGTCGCAGAACAGCAGTTGCGGAGATCCTTCTCCCGAAAGTCGCATGCTCTCGAACGAGTGGTGACTGGTGACGAGCGCTTGATCTGCGGCGACGATGCTCGGCTTTCGATGACCGAGGCCCCACGACCAGGTGTTGCGAAACCACAGTGTTGGAAGCACGTGAAGGGTTGCCGCGTCAGGTCCGGCGTTGCGGACGGTGACGCGGGCAACGATGTCGGCCGTGTCGGCCTTGGCATAGTCGACGGCGATGTCCCAATATCGATCCTCGTCGAAGATCGCGGTGTCGAGCAGTTCGAACTCCGGTCGGTC
>JANMQX010000425.1:0-3361 GCA_031370745.1 Ilumatobacteraceae bacterium | reverse complement strand
TCTTCGAGGCGCTGATCCTGCAGCACCGTCAACTCGGCATCTGTGATGGTCATGGTTCGTCCTTCTTTCGGTTGGCTACAACTCACCAACTGACTCACCATGACTGGACGAGGCCACCGTCGAGAGGGGAAAATGCCCTCTCACCTGGTGGAGCTGAGGGGAATTGAACCCCTGACCCCTTCCATGCCATGGAAGTGCTCTGCCAACTGAGCTACAGCCCCGTTTGGGACGACTGAGATTACCAACGAGTCGTCATCGTTCCCAACGCGTTCACGAGGTCGAAGTGTTGTCGCGGTCCGCAATGGTGGTGTGGCGCGATCCGAGTTCGGAGCGTTCGCAGCAAAGTGGCGGCTAGAAACGACGACGTGCTCTCAACCGTTTGCGGATCGGCATCACGATGAACTGCATCACCACGGTGACGACAGCGATGCTCGTCAGCACGCGGATCCCCAGCGGGATCTTCACCAGCAGGGGCGCGGCGAACACTGTGATCAGCAATGCCGCCGGATAGACCCAGGCAACGTCGAACGACAACTTCTTCCACATCGGTCGCTTCAGTTCGGCGTTGCCGGAGGCATTGAACCACTCCTCGACGCCGACAGTTCGCGCCATCCGAGTGCCGGTGACGAAGTGTTCCGATCGCTCCATCAGCTCGTTGCGAATTGCCGAGCGCTCCCACACGCGCAGCATGAGTCCGTCGGAGAAGCGCACGATGATCTGGTACTCACCCCCATCCGCACCCGGGTGCAGAACCGCAGCGCCGAGACAGCCGGGAAATTCCCGTGCGGCAGCAACCAGCTCGTCGGCCCATCTCAGGAACTCGGCTTCTCTGCCCGGCGAGATCGTTCGGGCGACGGTGACCGTCACCGGATGCGCAGCTATACGAGGAAGCTGACCTGTATCGAATGGGCCGGATAGCGGTATTGACATGGCGCGTCAACACTACCGACGTGCTCGCTAATCGATGGGGACGTCAGGCCTTTCGACTTGCCAATCGATCTTCGGGACGTCGCGGTAGAGGCGCTCGATCTCGTAGTAGGCACGGATCTCGTCGCTGAACACATGGATGACCGCATCGCCATAGTCGATGAGCACCCATTGTTGCTCGGCTACTCCTTCGACGCGCAAGGGCGAGCGACCGTGCTCCTCGCGCACGGCTGTCTCGATTTCGTCGACCACCATGCGAACGAGCCGCCGGTTCGAAGCGCTGGTGATGACGAAGTACTCCGTGATCGACAGCACATCGCCGACGAAGAGCACGAGCGTGCGTTCAGCTTTCTTGTCGTCGGCGGTACGTGCTGCGGTGACGGCAAGAGCCGCTGCAGTCGCTTGGCTCATGCGGTGGTCTCCGTCGGTGCAACCGATGTGGAGGTGGTCGACGACGTCGCGTCGGGTGCCGACAGATCGACGCCCTTCAGGTAGGTCGTGCCCAACAGGATCGTCTCGTCGATGCTGCCCAGACGGGTCTTGGGGGTTTCGACGCTGACCTTTCCGAAGATGGGGTTATCGGTCGACTCCGCCGCAGCGAGGGAAGCGTCGTAGATCAAAAGCTTCGTATCAGCCTTTGCGTCGGCACTCAGATCGATCGAGACCACGTTGTCGCCGAACGACAGCAGCACCCCGATCGTCTTGCGGACCTGTTGGTCGAACCCCGGAGGCGCCTCGATGCGGAATGTCAGTCCGCTTGCCGGGCGCGACATCTGTGCCGGTGCGATGCTGGCAAAAACGAGGATCGTGTCGGGCAGGTCGAGCGACTCGACGTCGAGGCCTTCTGGGTTCAGAGTGCTGTCCAACGACCGAGCCACCAACCCGCGCGCCGCCACCGAACCACTCATCAACCGAGTCGCCGTCTCAGCGAACGTCGTCGGACTTGACGCGCTGAGCGTGAGTCCTTGGCGGCCAGAGCCGATCGCCGACGCGATGCCCGACCACACTGCTTCGATGTTGGCCTGTCGCGGGCGCTCGCGTTGGGTAGGTGACTTGGATGTGAGGATTTGCGCGATCTGAGTGCTGGTGAGGGTGCTGGGACCCTTGGTGAACAACGCGGTCTCGTCGGGGCCGAGCACATCGGTCGGCAAGTTGGCCTGTACCGATGGAAGGCCAGTGAGGAATGCGGCGACTTCGTCGCGCTTCATCACCGCACTGAAGTCGATCGTGAGGTTGACCGCCGACTGGAGATCGATGAGCAGTTCGGCCTGGCCCCCAAGCGCGTACGCGTCGTGCAATGACAACAGTTGACCTCCCGAGCCACTGTCGACATTGATCGGCACCGACACGATGCTCCCGCCGCGTTGGTCGTAGACCGCGGCGGATTCATCTGAATCGGGGGCGAGAACGAGCACAGTCACACTCGTCAGCTCGTTTGTGTCGCTGACAGTTGCGAGCATCGCCGTAGGAGTCTGGGGAAACGACTGCTCGAGCGGTGCATTCGCGAGAGCATTCTTGCCGGCCTTCGAATTGGTGATGGCGTTGGCGCCCACGTACACCAAGGTCGGCGCGGCTATGGCAGCGATGAGACCGGCGCCCAACGCCAACATCGTGTTGCGCCGACGCCGGCCCGCCAGCGACGTCATGCGGCTTCCCGATAAAGCTTGCGAATGGCGATGATGCCGAGAACCGGCTCCGTAACCAGATAGTCGAGTGGACGGCCATCGCGCACTCGGGCCCGCAGGTCGGTGCTCGACACCTCGAGCCTGGGGACCTCGACGCGCAGCCAGTCGAATCCGGGCGGCAATTCCACAGGCGCGCCCGGACGGTCGACCACCACCAGACGAGAGCGAGCAACGACCTCTTCATGACGTTCCCACGTTGTGAGCCCGGCCGCGGCGTCGTCGCCGACGATTGTGAAGAACTCGGCATCGGGATAGCACTCGAACAGGGTTGCCAGGGTGTCGGCAGTGAAGCTCGGTCCGCCTCGCCGGATCTCGGCATCGCCGGCAACGAGCCCGTCGACATCGGCGACAGCGGCTTCAACCATCGCCAAACGATCCTCGGCAGGCGAAATCGAGCGACTGCCCTCTTTTTGCCAGGGTGAATTGGCAACCATCAGCACCACCGCATCAAGGTCGAGAGCGTGACGCACGTTGACCGCTGTCACCAGGTGGCCGACGTGGGGCGGATCGAACGTGCCACCGAACAGTCCGATTCGCAGGGGCACGGTTGCCCAGTCTAGGGCCGGGAGGCCTGACCACGCAGGCAGCGTGACCTGCGCATTTCTTGACCATAATCACGGTATTGACATGACAAGAACGCGCCGATGTAGTACTGTGGCCCGTTCCCCCCAATTGACGCCCCATGTTCACCGACAATGAGGTAGCCGGCCCGCTCGGCGGGCGCAGGTTTCTCTTCCGGAAGATCGATC
>JANMQX010000412.1:0-3109 GCA_031370745.1 Ilumatobacteraceae bacterium | reverse complement strand
CCCGAGGGCGTCGCACGTCGTCAGCGGTCGTGCTCTACGTGATCATCCTCGTCGCGTTCCAAGTGTTCCTCATCACCGTCGCTGTCGAGGCGTTCCAGACCGACACCGAGTCACTCGCGTGGGCAACCGCCGGAGTCTCTGTCGCCCTCGCCGTTGCAGCGGCGGCTTTTCTTCGCTACTTACGACCGTGACCGCCGTCCCCACGACCCAGCCCCAACCACAGCCGCGGGTCAACCCGGTCGCGGCGCTTTTCCCTGGCTACTTCGCGCTCGTGATGGCAACCGGAATTCTCGCCATCGCCGCCATACAACAGAGGATTGTCTGGCTCGCCGAAAGCCTCTACCTCATCACTGCAGCCGCGTACGCCGTGCTCGTCGTGCTGATCGTCATCCGGATCATCGTGTTCACGAAGCCATTCGTCGCTGACCTGACCAGCCATGCGAAAGGATTCGCGTTCCTCACCATCGTCGCCGGCACCAACGTTCTCGGCAGTGCCTCGGCATTGATTCACGGCTGGTGGACCCTGGCCGAGATCCTGTGGTGGTGCAGCCTGCCGATGTACGTGCTGCTCGTGTACTCGACACTGATCGCCGACGTGCTCCGCCACGACAAGCCAGGCCTGGGTGCCGGCATCAACGGCTCCTGGTTCCTTCTCACCGTCTCCACCGAGTCGATCGCTGTTCTCGGCGCACTGCTCCTCGGTCACCACCCCAATGACTTCCTCGCGTTCTCCTGCATCGCCGCGTTCTGCCTAGGCCTCGTCCTCTACCTGATTGTCATGACCATGGTCTTCCTGCGCTGGACCTTCGAGACCCTCAAACCCACCGAAGCCGACCCACCCGCATGGATCGCCGCCGGTGCGGTAGCGATCACCGTCCTTGCCGGCTCCAACCTCCTCGCAACGCGCACCGTGTCACCCCGCGTCGACCGGCTCGCACCACTCATCGAAGGTCTCGTGACATTGGCCTGGGCCACGGCCACCTTCTGGTTCCCGCTCATGGTCGGGATCGGCGTCTGGCGCCACATCGTCGGCAGGGTCCCGCTCCGCTACCACCCCTCCTACTGGGCGCTGGTCTTCCCCCTCGGTATGTACGGCGCCGCGACGTTCAAGATGCGCGCCGTTGTGGAACTGGACGCACTCGAGTGGGCCCCGAAGATCACGGTCGCCATCGCACTAGCTGCCTGGATGGCAGCCTTCGCCGGCATGCTCGTCCAAGGAGCACGCGCCGCACTGCGTTCGCGGGCTTGAAGGACCTGACCGTGGCGGGCTATTACATAGCTCTCAGCCTGCATCTACTCGGCGCCACGATCTGGGTCGGTGGACACCTCATCCTCGCCCTCACGATCTTGCCGAGAGCCCTCAAGGACGGCCGCGCCTCGATCGTCAACGACTTCGAGCAGAGCTTCGAGCGCGTCGGGCTCCCAGCGCTAGCAACGCAGATCCTCACCGGCTTGTGGCTCGCTCATCACCTGCTCGGCTCACCTGAGCACTGGTTCGAATCGAATCCGATCGCTCACGTAGTGCAGATCAAGCTCGGATTGCTCGCGCTCACAGTCGCGCTCGCAGTGCACGCCAGACTCCGAGTCATCACTCGGCTGTCCGACGAGTCGTTGCCCACCCTCGCGTGGCATATCAGGATCGTCACCGTCGCCGCCGTGCTGTTCGTGCTCGCCGGGGCCAGCGTCCGTTTCGGTGGCTATCCCCTGTTCGCCCGCTGACGGAAGCGGTCATGGGTGCCTGTTGGTGGATCCGGCCAAGAACAAGAGATGATCACCATGGTTTGGGTGTATTGCGAAGTCGTCGGTGACCATGCCGTGGTGGATCGTGGCGGAGTAAATGCAGTCGCGGGTGAATACTGCGGCGATCTTCAGGCACTCGGCCATTCTTTGGGTCGATCGTTTGGTCCCGGACCACCCACATGCAGCCGTGTCGTGAAGCCTCGGGGTGGTCAACGAGTAGGACGTTGCGAACGGCCTTGGCGTGATGGCCGGCTGCGAACAGCCCATAGGTAAGCAGTGAGGCGAACAGCTCCCACGGCCCGTAATGACGCGGTGGTGTTCGTCAGACGATCGGGGCCAGCACGGCGATCCGGAGCGGCGCGCCCGGGGCGTGCCGTGGTGGAGGAGGAATACGCGTGAGGGTAGCGACGTCGGATCTCGAACTGGGCCAGTACAGTGACCGGACGTCTCTTGGACGAGGCGCCTCGCTTGGGTTGGAGGGCCGTCACGGCTCTGTCGCCCTCCGCAGGCCATCGCCTCGACCGAGCCGAACACAGGAGCTCAGTGGTGCACACCGCCGTCTCAGTCCCGCCCGTCACATCGGGTGAGGACATCGTCCGATCGTTCGGAATCCTCTCGACGTTCCCGCCAACGTCGTGCGGGATCGCGACCTTCTCTGCGGCGCTGGCGGCAGGCCTCCTCGCTCATGGCGCCTCGGTGGATGTGGTGAGGTGCAGTCCGTCGCCGCAGCTGGAGGACGCGTTGGTGCTGGCATCCCTCAACGACGGATCACCGTCCAGCCTCGCGGCTGCGATCGACGTCCTCAACGCCACCGATGTCGCCATTATCCAGCACGAGTACGGTCTCTACGACGGGCCGGACGGCGACTCGATCTTGACGCTGATGGCAGCCGTCGTCGTGCCGATCGTGGTGGTCGCGCACACGGTGGTGAGCGCGCCCACGACAGGTCAACGGTTCGTGCTCGAAGGGGTCTGTCAGATGGCGGACCTGGTCGTGGTGATGACCGACACGGCGCAGGCTCGGTTGGTTGCAGGCTTCGCCGTCGATCCATCGAAGGTGATCGTGATCCCTCACGGCGCGTCGACCCCGCTGGCGAACCCTGCGACTGATGAGCGTCGGTCGGTGGACGATGCGCCGCGACTGTTGACGTGGGGCCTGCTCGGACCGGGCAAGGGGATCGAGTGGGCGATCGACGCGATGGACGAACTCGACGATTTCCGTCCGCGGCCGAACTATGTCGTCGCGGGTGCAACCCACCCGAAGGTGCGTGAGCGTTCCGGTGAGGCGTACCGCGAGATGCTCGTCGATCGGGCCTCGCGGGCGACGTCCGGCTCGTGCGTCTCGTTCGATGACGCCTACCGAGACTTGG
>JANMQX010000410.1:0-4093 GCA_031370745.1 Ilumatobacteraceae bacterium | reverse complement strand
GGCAGACATTGCGGGCACGGTAGCTGGTGGTTCGCCGCACCGAGCGGTCGAATCCGTCGGTCGCTGCCATCCGGCACGGTCGTCGGTCACGTCGGTCCCGTCGCTCGCCGGGGTCTCGGGAGCGAGCTGTTGGACTCTAGGCCATGTTGCGCAGCACCGCCTCGCCCCGTGGCGAGAGGCGGTAGCCGACCTCGAGGCTCTCGGTCAGGCCGAGTTCTTTCAACTTGCGCACATTGAGCTTGAAGACAGGGCGCTCCTGATTGGCATGGCGAGCCAGCGTGGTCGAGACAATTCCCGGATATCGCTCGATCAGTTGCAGAGTCTGGCGGGTCCACTCGCCATTTCGATCGAGGCGCGACAACCGCGCCATGACATCGCTCAGATCCTCCGCCGACGTGTCGTTGCGGCGGGCGATCCGGTCGTCGGGACCGACGACCACGAAGTCGACGCGCCACACTCGATCACAGTTGCCGAGTCGTGACAGCAAGGCGCCACGATCAGCCGCGCCAGCCTGGTGAGCATCGTCGTCGGTGATCTCGTCGACGCCAACCTGACGCACATCGGTCGCCTCGATCAACATGCCGCCGATCCGGTAGCGACCACCGACCTTGGCCTGAGCGCGTGTCCACGTGCGGAAGGTGACGGTGATCGATCCATCGGCGATGCCGGGCCACGAGCTCATACTGAACAGCACCGAGGCACACTATTGCGTCAGGCGCTGACGTCGATCGGGTCGTGTGGCGGTCCGTTGCGCAGCAGCGTGACGAGTAGCGAGTGCAAGTCGTTGGGCACGAAATGAGCGTCGCTGGTGGCGATGTCGTCGAGCGACCACCATCGCAATTCGTGGACGAACTCGGCGTTCATCTGCTCCCACGACAGACGGGGGGTGGCCTCGAACGCGTCGCAACGGACGAGGTAGATCTGCTCCCGCTGGCCGTCGAACTCGCCACTCAGAAACGGCACGATGTGCAGCCGATGCCAGATCTGTGGCCCGATGACGGCGCCGACCAGGCCGACCTCTTCTTCCAGCTCACGGTGAAGAGCGTCGAGATGGCTCTCGCCGGGTTCGAGCCCTCCACCTGGCAGGGCCCAGCGAGTCGCAGTTGGAAACTCGAAGCGCACCAGCAGCACTCGCTGATCGGCGCTGACGACAAGGGCACGAACGGCCTCGCGTATGCGCAGGTCGGCCGCCGGATCGCCCGCCGGATCGCTGGTCACTCGTTGGGCGTGCTGTTGAGGCCGTCGTTGAACATCCGATACATCTCGTACACGCTCTTGCACGCTTCGCACAGTGGCAACTGCTTCGGGTCGCGCGATGGAACCCACACGTGGCCGCACAGAGCTTCGAGCGGGGTGCCGTAGATCCGCGCCTCGAGAACTTTGGCTGCCGCACTCTCGCCTGGCTCGGTCTTGACGATGTGGGCCGCCGCGGGTTCTTCGGTCTCGAGATCGGGATCGAGATCGGGAATGGTTTCGACCGGGCTGGTCGTGAGTTCACTCACATCACTAGTCAATCATTCCCAGCAGAGCGATGCGAGAGTGACGCGAGCTCGGCCTCGATGTTGGCCCGCGCCCGGTGCTGCGCCACGGCGTACATGTAGTCGGTGGCGAACAGGCGCGGGCGATCGAGGAAGTGGCGCAGCACCGAGGAGCGCCCGGTGCGCCATTGGTGGTCGTCGAGGTGGGCGTATTCGGCGCGAATCCCGTTGACGTAGGCCTGGTAAGTGCTGGGCTGGGCGCCAAGAATCGCCAGGTCGGCGTCGAGCAGCATCGCCGTTTCGCGCGCCGCGCCGTCATCGGCGTCGTCGCGCCGCGCAGCAGGGTCAGCCGTGTGCCCCGCAGTGGCAATGATCATCGTCGCGACCGATTCGCAGCGCGGCGTCGACCAGCCAACTTCAGTGAGGTCGTTGGTGGCCAGAACGGCGCTGAGAGCCTCGTTCGTGTCGACCGTCGGGTCGTAGATGGCGTCGTGGTACAACGCGGCAGCAATCACCTCGGGCGAAAGCACGGTTGGCGACTCCTGCACCATGTCGTGCAGATGGCGGAGCACGAACATGATGTGCGTCGCCGTGTGATAATGACGGCCTGGTTCGGCATATCTGATCAGCAGGGCATCGACGTAGCCGTCGTGCGAAGGCCCGGCGATGCGTCGCCACGCTGCCCGTATCGCCGTCTCCGGTTGGGTCATCAAGGCGACGTTACGGCACAGTTGCAGCCGTGGCTGTGCTGATCGACGAGCCGATCTGGTGGTTCAGGGGCCGCCGTTGGTCGCACCTGGTCAGCGATGTGAGCTACGAGGAGCTACACGGGTTTGCACAACAGGCAGGGATCCCGCGCCGCGGGTTCCAAGGGGACCACTACGACGTTCCCGAGGAATATTTTGACGAACTGATCGCGGCCGGTGCGTCGCTGACATCGAGCCGCGAGCTGTTGCGGCGGTTGCGTGGCGCCGGGCTGCGGCTGAGCCCGACCGAACGGCGCGCTCGACGATAGGGATGTCGCCGGCGGGCGCTCACCACCGCTCCGGCTCGCCGAGGAGTTCGCGAGGGCAGGCGACTCCTGACGGGCCGACGATGAACCATTCGATCAACTCGATGCCGTTCGCTTCGGTGATCTCGCCGGCCTGGATCCATCGATCGATGTCGCCCGGAAGGGTTGCCGACACGTGTGGCGCTGCGTGCGGGCGAACGGTGGCTAGCACAACACCGCACACCGTCGGAGATCGAGCGCCTGCCATCGACATGCATTCGGCGACCGATAGCACGGAGTCGGGGTCGGTCGTGCCGCTGATCATGGTGATGGTGTTGCTGCGGCCGGTGTGGTCGAGGAAGAACGCGATTGTCTCTGCCTCGAGCGGGCGGTGAATCGCCATCGACACGACCGCGATCGCATCGATGGACGAACGGATGGGGTCGCCGGCGCGAGGCAGGCGGGAACGGGCGGTTGGATTCGGCATGCGGTGTACCTCCGACGTCGTGACGCTGGTGTCGTTGATACTCGGGGGAAGCCGCACCATCACAGTAGGACAGGGGTCTCACACAGAGCCGCCGGCGTAGAGTTGACGCATGGCCGACGTCACGATCTACCACAACGTTCATTGAAACTCGTCGAGCAATGCCGTGAGCATTGCCAGCGAGCTCGGAGTCGATTTCGACACGGTCCTGTATCTCAAGACGCCTCCCGACGAGGCCGCGTTGCGCAACATCATCTCCAAGCTCGAGGATCCGGTCACCGATCTCGTCCGCCGCGACAGCCTGTGGGGCAAACTCGGTCTCACCGATGCCGACGTGGAAACTGACGATCAGGTGGTTGCGGTGCTCTTGAAGCACAAACAACTGATGCAACGGCCCGTCGTCGTCACCAAGGACAAGGCGATCATTGGCAGACCGAAGGATCGGGTCCGCGAACTGCTGAATCGCTAGCGGCGGCGTCCGATACCTCGACGCCGACCACTGAGAGCCTGCAGCACCAACAACAACAGGATCGATCCGAGGGCGGCGACACCCAACGATCGCAAACTGAACGTGTTGATGCCTTCATGTCCGCCGGCGTGCATCAGCGCTCCGCCGATCGATGCTCCGAGCACCCCGACTGCAACCGTGTAGATGCATCCGCTGCGATCGTCACGAACGATCCATCGAGCCAGCAGGCCGGCCACCAAGCCGACGAAGATCCACGCAATGATGTTCATCCCGCGATCACTCTACGGTGGACGCAAGTCGGCTGGGCGGTTCGCTCTGGAGTGGGTTCGCGCCCGTCGCGACGGGTACGTCAGAATGTCTCTCATGTCCGTCACCGTGCACATCGCCCGCAGTATCCCGAAGCCCGTCGAGTCGGTGGGTGTGCCGGTCGGTGCGAAAGGAGTTGTGCCGCGCAGTCTCGGCCTCAACCGCGCCGCGCTGGCAGCGGCAGGCTTCGAGGGCAAGCCCGGACAAACATTGGTCTTGCCCTCGGCCACAGGGCCGACGCAGATCGCGGTGGGCATGGGCGACGAGCGGCTGACAGCGGCAGGTTTGCGCAACGCCGCTGCAGCACTGGTGCGCGCTGCCGGCAAGCGCGCCTCGCTGGCGACCAACCTGGCCGACCTCGAAGG
>JANMQX010000408.1:0-8562 GCA_031370745.1 Ilumatobacteraceae bacterium | reverse complement strand
GCAGGCAACGCTTTCCAGGCTGCTTCGATGTTGTCGAGCATCTGTTGGGTGCTGTCGCCGCCGGCGATCCAGGCCGTCGCTTCTTTCCAGAAGGAACCTGAGCCGATAGCCGCCGGCATCATGTCGGCACCGTCGAAGCGGAAGATGTCGGAGCCCTTCAGTAGATCAGCGAAGCCCTTGATGACCGGATCGCTGATGGTCGTGGTGTCGAAGTCCTTGCGGGTCGACAAGCTGGTTTCGCCGCCCTTGACGATTGCGGTCTGGTACTCGCTCGAGTTGGTGTAGGCGAGGACGTCGAACGTCTCGGGCTTGTTGGTGCCGGCGCCGATGAGGTCGCCGCCGCCGAGCATGTACTTCGGGTCGCCGGCCTTGTCGGGGAAGTAGAACGTGTTGACATCGCCGTCAGGGCCGACCTTGGTGCCGGCGGGCCAGATGCTGGAGTAGAAGCTGGCCTGCTTGTGCATGTAGCACTTGCCCTGAAGAATCGGGAAGCCACCCTCTTGGAACTTGGTGGTCGCTTCGGCCTTCACAGCGTTGTCGCCACCGATGTACGCCGGGTTCTTGATGATGGCCCCAACGGCGTCGGCAACAGCTTTGACCTTCGGGTCGTTGAACGGGATCTTGTGCTGGACCCACTGGTCGTACACGTCGGGACCGTTGATGCGCATCATGAAGTCTTCGAACCAGTCGGTGACCGGCCATCCGGTAGCTACGCCGGACTCAATTCCCACGCACCACGGGATACCGCCGTCCTTGACGATCTGATCCGATAACTTGGTCAGCTCCTCGAGCGTGGTCGGGATCTTGTAGCCCTTGTCGGCGAACGCCTTCGGGCTGTACCACACCATTGACTTGACGTTGGCTTGTGCTGGCACGCCGTAGACCTTGCCATCGACCGTAACGAGTTCAGGCCAACCGGCGACGTTGTCGGCGGTGACCGCCGCACCGAGTGCATCGGGGAACGGGACCAGCTGCTTCTTCTTGATCAGGTCGAGGAATCCACCCGGCTGCGGGAAGTCGATCACGTCGGGCGGGTTGCCGCCGTCGACACGGACCTTGACTTCGGTTTCGAACTGGTCGGTGCCGTCGTAGACGACCTTCATGCCGGTGCACTTTTCGAGCGGGGCGTATGCGTCGCGCAAGCGAGTTGCGGCCTTGTCGGTCTCGCCGTCACGCACTGGCGAGAAGATGTGAACTTCTTTTCCGGCGTACTGCTGGGTGCACTTGATCGTGCCGTTGAGCAAGCTGTCGCCGCCTGCCGCAGGAGCAGCGGCAGCGGTACCGCCTGCAGCCGTGGTGCCGCCTGCGTTGGTGGCCGCTGGAGCCGTCTTGCTGTCGCTGCCACAAGCTGCGACGAGCAGTACGCCAGCTATACAAAGTGCGCCATGTGCGCCTCTGCGTGTCTTCATGAATTTCCCCCTCAGGAACGATGCACGCCGGTAGACGTGGTGGAAAATTGTGGAAATTCTTGAGAACTTCCACCGAGTGACCCTAGCATGCGGTTCGCCGGAGGGAAAGACCTATGCAAGACTTCCGGCCACTACGCCAATGCTGATGAGGATGGGGGTCCTGTGGCAACGATCACGCTCAACGACATCGACAAGATCTACGACAACGGTTTTCAAGCTGTTTCCGGTCTGTCGCTCGAAATCGACGACGGCGAGTTTCTCGTCCTGGTCGGTCCGTCGGGCTGCGGGAAGTCGACGGCGTTGCGGATGATCGCCGGGCTGGAGTCGATCAGTGGCGGTGAGCTGATGATCGGTGACCGGGTGGTCAACACGCTCGAACCGAAGGACCGCGACATCGCGATGGTGTTTCAGTCGTACGCGCTGTATCCGCACCTGACCGTGCGCGACAACATCGCCTTCGCCCTGAAGTTGCAGAAGATGCCGAAAGAAGAGATCGATCGGCGTGTGGCCGACGCGGCGCGAACACTCGAACTGACCGACAACCTCGACCGTCGTCCTGCGCAGTTGTCGGGTGGCCAGCGTCAACGTGTTGCGATGGGCCGAGCCATCGTGCGCCAGCCACAGGCGTTCTTGATGGACGAGCCGCTGTCAAACCTCGATGCGAAGTTGCGCGTGCAGATGCGCGCCGAGATCGCCAAGATCCAGCACGACCTCAACGTCACCACCGTGTACGTGACCCACGATCAGATCGAGGCGATGACCATGGGTGATCGTGTCGCCGTGATGTCGAAGGGCTCGTTGATGCAGGTCGACTCGCCGCAGAACCTCTACGACCATCCCGACAACCTGTTCGTCGCCGCGTTCATCGGCTCTCCGCAGATGAACCTGTTGCGCGGCAGTTACCAGGCCGGTGCGGGTGGCGGCACACTCCGGCTCGGTACGACGACCATTGCGCTCCCGACTGCGCCCGCGGCCTTGGCCGGCTACAGCGGCCGCGACGTGGCGGTCGGAATTCGCCCGGAGCATCTCACCGAAGGCGCTGCTCCGGGTGCGGCCAACACCCTCAGCGGGAAGGTGACGGTTCGCGAGGGTCTCGGGTCCGAGGTGATCCTGCACCTCGAAGTCGATGCCGATGGCGTAGATACCGAGGCGATTCGCGACGCGATGGAGGGCGAGAAGGCGGGCCAGATGGTGTCCGCCCGATTGCCGCCGACGACTCCGTTGAAGCTCGACGAGACGGCGCATCTGTTGATCAACCCATCGCAGCTGCACCTGTTCGATCTCGAGACCGGCCTCGCCATCCGCTGAGCGCCAGGTAATCCGCCGCCACTGGATAGTCGAACAAGTGTTCGGTAGAGTTGCGACTCTATGGGGTTCAACAACCCGAACATGCCGTGGTGGGAATTGGAAGCAACGCTCTCCGACCGGCCGTCCAACAATCCGGCACCAGAACGCGGCAAAGACGGTCGCGCCCCTGGTTCGCCGGCATGGAATGCGGGTGGTGATGGTCCGGCATGGAGCCGTAAACGCCAGCCGTATCTGCCGCCGACGGATGCTGATCTCACCAAGCCGTTGCTGCGTCCCGACTCGCCGGCGGTGCCGTATGCCGAGCTGCACTGCCACACCAACTTCTCGTTCCTGGACGGTGCCTCGCATCCCGAGCAACTGGCGGAGGAAGCTGCCCGCCTTGGTCTCGAGGCGCTAGCGGTCACCGATCACGATGGCCTCTACGGCGTGGTTCGCTTCGCCGAGGCGGCGCGCGCTGTTGGGTTACCGACCGTGTTCGGCGCCGAGATCACGCTCGGCTCGGGCGTGGCGCGCCAGGTGCTCGCCGAAGTCGACACCCAGCAGCAGATCGCCACTGGTTTGGTGCCCGATCATCACGCGCCCGATCCGCACGGCGATCATCTGCTCGTCCTTGCCGACGGGCCCAGCGGTTACGCGCGCCTTGCCCGGGCTTTGAGCCTTGGTCACCTTGCAGGCGAGAAGAGCGCGCCACAGTTCACGTTGCTCGACATCGCCGATGCGATGAGCGGGCACGGTTGGGTGCTGACCGGTTGCCGCAAAGGCGCCGTGCCGACGGCACTCCTCGACCACGGTCCTGCGGCAGCAGCCAAGCAGCTGCAACGCCTGGTCGAGCTGTTCGGGCGCGACCGGGTGGTGGTCGAGTTGTGGGATCACGGCGACCCGCTCGACTCGGCGCGCAACGACGCGTTGGCCGAGCTTGCAGCGCGCCACGACCTGACCTGCGTGGCCACCAACAACGTGCACTACGCCACACCGTCACAACGCAGGTTGGCCACGGCCATTGCTGCGGTTCGCGCTAGGCGCAGTCTCGACGAGCTCGACCCATGGTTGCCCGCATCGACCGGGGCTCATCTGCGCAGTGGCGCCGAGCAGGCTCGCAGATTTTTGCGATATCCGGGTGTGGTCGAAGCCGCTGCCGAGATCGGACGGGCCGCGGCGTTCGATCTCTCGCTCGTTGCGCCCAACCTGCCGCCGTTCCCATGCCCGAGAGGCCCCGATGGCACGACGACGTTCACCGAGATGCAGTACTTACGTCATCTCGTCGAACAGGGTGGCCGCCATCGGTACGGCGAGCGACCGTCGGCTCATGAAGATCTGTCGCTGCGGGCCAGGGCCTGGAGCACCATCGACCATGAGCTCGACGTCATCGAGCACCTCGGGTTTGCCGGCTACTTCCTGGTGGTCTGGGACCTCGTCGAGTTCTGCAATCGGGCCAACATCTTCTGCCAAGGCCGCGGCAGCGCGGCGAACAGTGCGGCGTGCTACGCGCTCGGGATCACCAAGGCCGATGCCGTGTCACTGGGTCTGTTGTTCGAACGGTTCCTGTCGACCGAGCGCGATGGACCTCCAGACATCGACATCGACATCGAAAGTGACCGGCGCGAAGAAGTCATCCAATACGTGTACCAACGGTACGGACGTCATCACACGGCACAGGTCGCCAACGTCATCACCTACCGGGCGCGGTCGGCGGTGCGCGACATGGCCAAGGCTCTCGGCTATGCACCAGGCCAGCAGGATGCATGGAGCAAGCAGATCGATGCATGGGGCAATGTCTCGACCACTGCCAACCAGCCGGATCACGGCATCCCGGCGGCCGTGCTGGAGTTGGCTACCGAGATCGAAGATGCACCGCGCCACCTCGGCATCCACTCCGGCGGCATGGTCATCTGCGATCGACCGGTGATCGAAGTCTGCCCGGTCGAGTGGGGGCGGATGGACAAGCGCAGTGTGCTGCAATGGGACAAGGACGACTGCGCCGCGGCCGGGTTGGTGAAGTTCGATCTGTTGGGCCTCGGCATGCTCAGCGCGCTGCACTACGCCGTCGATCTCATCCGCGAGCACCGTGGCTATGAAGTGGATCTGGCAACCATCCCGCAAGAAGACGACGTGTACTCGATGTTGTGTCGCGCCGACACAGTGGGTGTGTTCCAGATCGAATCGCGGGCCCAGATGGCCACGTTGCCCCGGTTGAAACCACGCCGCTTCTACGACTTGGTGGTCGAGGTCGCGCTGATCCGCCCTGGGCCCATCCAGGGCGGATCCGTGCATCCCTACATCCGCCGCCGCAACGGTCAAGAGCCCATCACCTACCTGCATCCGTTGCTCGAGAACTCGCTCGGCAAAACGCTCGGTGTACCGCTGTTCCAAGAGCAACTGATGCAGATGGCCATCGACGTCGCCGGGTTCACGCCCACCGAAGCAGACGAGCTGCGCCAGGCCATGGGCTCCAAACGCAGTAGGGCGCGTATGGAGAAGTTGAAAGGTCGCCTGTATGACGGCATGGCAGAGCGCAACATCACCGGCGATGTCGCCGACGAGATCTTCACCAAGATGGCCGCCTTCGCCAACTACGGATTTCCCGAGTCGCACAGCGTCAGCTTCTCGTACTTGGTCTACGCGTCGGCATGGATCAAGTTCCATGAGCCAGCAGCCTTCTGCGCGGCATTGCTCAACGCCCAGCCGATGGGTTTCTGGAGCCCGCATTCTCTTGCTCAAGATGCAGCGCGCCACGGGGTCGTTGTGCGGTCACCCGATCTCAACGCGTCGCTGGCAATGGCAACGTTGGAACCGTGCTCGGAGTCCGTTGGTGATGTGGCAGTGCGGTTAGGGATCGGCTCGGTTCGTGGCGTCGGCTCCGAACTGGCGAAAGAGATCGAAATGTGCCGGCCTTACGCTTCGCTGGAGGGTCTGGTGCGCCGGGTGCCATCGTTGCAATTGCAACAACTCGAGGCGATGGCAACCGCGGGGATGTTCGAGGCGTGCTTCGGGCTCGAACGTCGCGAGGCGTTGTGGGCGGTCGGTGCTGCCGTGCAGTCGCGGTCGGATCGTTTGCAGGGCATCATCACCGGCGAACGTTCGCCGCGTCTGCCCGGCATGGACCGGATGGAAACGGTCGTCGCCGATCTGTGGGCCACCGGAGTCGCACCCAGCGGCCATCCCACCCAATTCCTGCGCGATGAATTACGTCAGCGCGGCGTGGTGACGGCGAAAGGTCTGTGGGATTGCCAGCCGAAGAGCAAGGTGTTGGTTGCCGGGATCGTCACCCATCGCCAGCGGCCGATGACAGCTCAAGGTGTCACGTTCATGAACCTGGAAGATGAAACCGGGCTCATCAATGTCGTCGTGTCGAAGGGGTGTTGGGCCCGTTACCGCACCATCGCCCGCAGCGCGCCCGCGCTGTTGATCCGCGGCCGTCTCGAGCGCGCCGAAGGCGTGATCAACGTCGTTGCCGACGAATTGACACTGCTGCCGGTGGCGGCCTCGACTGCAAGTCGCGACTTCCGCTGACCCTTCCCCGGATTCCCGCAGGCGGGCGTCTACAGTCGGTGCGCAGGGAGGTCACGACGATGGAATATGCGTTGCAGAACGCCGCGCCGCAGCCAACGTTGCAGCATCTCGTTCGCGATCTCGACGGGAAGCGAATCAGGGTCATCACCTTCAGCGGCGTGGTCACCGTCGCCCCTGCCCAGCAACGCGGCATCGTCGTGCGCACCACGGCCGAACAGCCTGGTGCACCAATCGGGTTCTACGTACCTGAGGCGTTCGGCATCATGTTGGACAAGGCCGTCGCCGTCGTCGAGGCCACACTGACCCAGGTCGTCATCGATGGCCGCACCCAGATGGCGACGGCCTATGGGCTCAGCGACATCGCGGTGCGCCTGGTGGAATCCGAACAGCATCCAGGCATTGGCTGGCCGTACGTCAGCTTCACCTGCCACTCCAACGATCTGGCCATTGGCGTGCACTATCGGGTCACCGTCCAGCACCCGCTGCAACCGGCAGCGCCGGTTCCACCTGCACAGCCAGCCGCGGTCGGGCGCGACGACACCTGACGCCCGATCGGGCGGGTGAACGTCAGTCGTGCAGCGCCTCAGCGGCAAGCGCACCCGACAGAAACGGCTCTGTCCTACTGATCACACCGTTGTCGCGCAATCGCTGCGCAGCAGCGACCATCGCACCGTGCGCGATGCGCGACAGCAGACCGCCCGTTGAAATGCGCCGTGCTCCGGCCCGGCCGAGTTCGGCCACGCTCGGCCCGCCGGGCAGGATCAACATGTTGACCGGTACGCCGACCGCGTTGACAACGGTGGCGATCTGGCCGAGATCGATCAATCCGGGGGCGTACACGACCTCGGCGCCAGCGGCGACGTAGGCCTGCAGGCGGGTGATGGTGTCGTCGAGATCGTTCGTTCCGTGAAGGTGGTTCTCGCAACGTGCAGTCAGCACGAGCCCGGTCTTGGCGGCGCCGGCGGCAGCCGCGCCGACACGTTCGGCGGCGATGTCCATCGGGTCGATCGAGCCGGTTGTCGGGTTCCAATCCTCGATCGAACATCCGGCTGCACCAACGTCCGCCAACATCTCCACCGTGTCGGTGACGCCAGCCAGGTCGTCGGCGTAGCACCGCTCGGAGTCGACGTTCAGCGGTAGCTCGGTGGCCGCGGCCAGCGCCTCGACATGCTCCAGCAGTTCGTCACGGCCGACCATCATGTCGAGGCGGCCGAGAGTTGCTGCGAAACCGGCACTGGTCGAAGCAAGCGCGGGGAAGCCGAGCGCGGCCAACAGGCGCGCAGAGCCGACGTCGTACGGGTTGGGCATCACGAAGGTGCCGTCGGCATGCAGGGACCGGAAGCGGTCGGTAGACGTCGTCATGTTCACAGCCTGCCAGCCGACGTGCCGCGGGTGTGGCTGCGTCAGTTCGGCGTCAGGACAGGATTGCGCGCAGTCGAGCGTCGGGTTCCGGCCGAGCGCCGAGGTGCTCGATCACCCATGCAGAAATGGTGGTTGCGAAATGTGCCGCGTCCACTGCGCTTGCGCCGCCGAGAAATCGGGCGAGGAAGGCCCCGGCGAACGAGTCGCCCGCGCCTGTTGCATCGACCACGTTGTTCGTCGCTGGGGGAAGCCGGGTGGCCACACCGTTGTCATAGACCAGCGCACCGTCGGCGTCGAGCTTCAACATGATCAACGCCTGTGGGTACAGCTTGGCCAATGCGGCGGCGATGGCCTCGGGCTCGTCGAGACCGGTCAGCACCTCGCCCTCTTGATAGTTCGGCAAGAACACATCGATGCCGAGATCCTGCGTGCACGCCAGGAAGTCATTGACGCCCATCTCTTCGATCATCTGGAACGAGCCGGGATCGAACGACAACGTCGCCCCACTTTCGCGAGCCAGGTGAGCGGCAGCGCGCGCTGCGGCGCGCGGCGGGTCGACGAAGAACGACCATGCGGTCATGTGCAGGTGGGAAGAGCCTCTCACGGCGTCCTTCGGTACTTCCGATGCCAGCAAGTAGAAGTCGGCGCCGCGGCCCGACACCATCGAGCGCTCGCCGGTTTGGTCGACGAAGACAGCAACGCAGCCGGTGAGGTGCTCGTCGGTCTCGACGAAGTGGGTGATGACCCGTTCCTTGTCAAGGTCCTCCTTCGCCAATTGGCCGAGCCGGTCGCGGCCGATCTTGCCGATGAACTCGGTCTGCAGTCCGCATCGGCTGGCCCAGACGGCGACGTTCGCGGCGCTACCGCCAGGCGTCAACATGACCTCGCCGAACGTGTCGCCGCCCGTCAGCAACTTGGTGTTCGTGCGGATCAACACGTCCCAGGCGAAGTCGCCGATGACACACAGCGGGGC
>JANMQX010000391.1:0-12440 GCA_031370745.1 Ilumatobacteraceae bacterium | reverse complement strand
TGACGATCGATTCCGCAACCAGGTACGAGCCGCGCAGGTCAGACGAGAAGTAAAGACCGCCCGCAACGAAGCCCGACGATAGCTCTTGAATCGTCGATCGCGACTTTCCTCGGACGGCTGTGAAAGATGTCGGGTCACAGGCTGACGGCATCTGCCCGCAAGTCCAATATCCGGTGAAGTAGTCCTGGACCGCCTTCTTGATCAGGTCTTCGGTCGCAACCGTGGTCGTTGTGGCTGGCAGTGTGGTCGTTTCGAGCACAGCGGTCGTGGACGTTGAACTTGGCACCGAGGTAGTGCTCGGCGCGGTCGTATCCGCCACACTCGTTGGCACTGCAAGAGGAACGGTCGTCGCTGCGGACTTGGCGTCGCCGCCGCAGCCGGCGATCGCCAGCGCGGCAACGCAAAGAGCGAGCAAGCGCTTCATCGTGTGCACCCATTGCCTCCGTTCAGCGAGGCGAACGTTACCGGCGCGACCTCTTCTTCCGGGGCTGCTGACGAAGTCTTGACCCAATGTCATCGAGGACGAACACCTCGATGGATCATGTAGAAACGCGCCACTCGGTAGAGCGCGAGCCGCAGCGAGATCATCACCCTCGCCAACGTCATCGACAACGATCCAAGACGATGTCCACGTAGTCGGTCGACTCGCACGACGGCAACCCCACGGGGACGGGAGCGGTGAGGCACGAGACCCGGCCGTTGCCAGTGTCGACGTAGGAGTATTGATAGTTGGAGCCGCATCTCCGGACGTAGATCGCCGATGGTCCAGCCGTCGCTCGAAAGAATACGAAGCTCTCGATCGCGAGACCGTTCTCCGTCGAGTCATCGATCAAGGTCCAGACCGTGCATCTCGAGAAGGCCATCAGTCCCCACGCGTGATGGTGGTGAGCCAACCCGATGTTCGTCACGGCACCGGCAATGGCAGGTGCGCCGATTTCGTTGGCGCCTCCGCCGACGATCACGAGAGCGACCGCGCTTGCAGCAACAATTCGTTTCAGCCGATGACGCCTCCGGCAAACATCGGAGGCGCCATCGTGGCGTGCGTGCTTTCTCGGGCGGCGTACAAGGCTCATCGCCCACAAAGATCGACAGCGATCTGCAAGATTCGGAAAGGGCGGCCTCCAACCGAGGCCAAGGATCAGTTGGCGTACCAGACGCAGCCGTACTGCTCGGGGGCTCCCCACTCGACCGAATCACGAGTGGTCAGCGTGGCGCGATCGGTGAATTCGACTTCGTTCATCCCGACAGTCGCCAACTCGCTGCCGATCACGAGCGATCGTTGCAGCGGGTTCCAACAGCCACCCGCGTCGTGCGACTGGCTGGAGATCGTGCCGCGGACCGTCAACGTGGTGCCGTCGAGCTGGGCGACGATCACTCCACCGACCGGGGTGATCAACTTCCCGGCTGGACAGTCCGTGGCAAATCCGCAGGTGTTCCACCCTGGGGAAACTGGCAGCACGATCGTGCCGTCTTCGGGCCAGTACAGGAACGCGTGGTGATCCCACTCGGCATCACTCGAGCCGCCGATTGGCAGTGTCGACAGCCGCACCGGGTTCGCCGGGTCGTGCACATCGAACAGCGACAGTTGCGCCCCGAGCACGCGACCCTGATCTGTCGCATCCTGACCCACTCCCAACAGCAGGCCATCGCCGACCGGGTGCAGGTAGGCCGAATAACCGGGAATGTTCAACTCGCCGCTGACCACTGGTGCAGTCGGGTCGCTGAGGTCGATGACGTACAGCGGATCGGTCTGGCGGAACGTCACCACATACGCCTGCGTGCCGAGGAAGCGCACGGCCTGGATCTGCTCGCTGGTGCCCAGCCCATCGACCTCTCCGATCTGCACCAACTCATTGCCCTCGGGTCGCAGCACTCGCACCGCCGATGATGACGAGTGCTGATCTGCATTGAACGAATTCGTCGTCGTGGCAACCCGCAGGTCGCCACCGAACTCGCTCATCGAGAACTGGTTCAGCAGCTGGCCGGGCACCTCGCCTGAGGCGACGTATGAAGCAGTGCCACCCTGGCCCAACGAGAACTCGTGGATGAGGGTCGGTGGCGCCACGGGATTCGGGGGCACGTCGGCTGTCGGCTGATTCCAATCCCACGGAACAGTCGCCAGATAGATGCTGTTCGCCGAGGCGTAGACGGTGTCGCTGTTCGACACAATGCCCGCGGACCCGACCGACTGGCCCGATCCCTGCAGTTCGATGGATGCGATCCACGACACACCGAGGCCGGCGAAGTCGCGCGGTGCGGCGACGGCCGAGCAGTCGAGCGAGGTCGACATCTTGCCGAACGTTCCGTCGCTCGACTCGTCGAACGAACGAGGCATCCAATCGTCGACTGTCGAGGCTGCGATGATCTCCTTGTTGCGCTGCAGCGCGCGGGTCTCGTCGAGCCCGAACATGTCGGGATGGACGAACGAAAGGCGGGCATCGAATGACGTAGTCAGGACGAGTCGTGCCGTTCCATCGATCGCCCGCGCCGCCATCAGGCGACCCTCGAGGTGAGTGCGGTGCAGCAGCACCGGTGCCGTCGGGTCGCCGACGTCATACAGCGAGATTACCGTGTCGACCCCGGTGTACGGCTGCGTAGCGACGAGTAAGCGAGTTCCGTCGAGCAACAACTGGTTTCCTCCGTCGGGAACGTCGAGCTTCGCCGTCACCTGCGCGCTGGCAACGTCGACGATTCGCACGCCGTCTTGCGACGCGACGAACACGTGCGCGCCGTCGGTCTCGACGATGTCACCCTCGTCGACTCCAACCTCCTGGTTGTTCGTTGCCGAGAAGTTCGGCGCTGCATCAATGGGAACGGACGCGGCTGATGGAGCTGCGACAGCCAAGTCACCGGTCCGCGAGGCGGCGGCGGAGGACGCCATCATCGGAATCGGTCCTCCTGGGTAATACTTGCCGAAGCCCGGTGAGCCGAGGCCCCATGAGGTCACTCGCTTGGTGGCCTGGTCGTGCATGTAGGCCAGGAGATCGGGACACTCGGCGAAGAACTGCAGCCTGGAAGACCCCGCCGAACTGAACCGCGCCGGTCCGTGCGACGGCGCGCCCTTCGTTGTCGCCGGATCGGATGTCGTCGTGTCGTGCGCGGTCGTGGTCGGCTCGGTCACCTTCGGAACCACGGGGGCTGAGTTGGGTTTGTCACCCGTGCACCCCGCGACGGCGAATGTCGCCATCGCGACGAAGAGGGATGCGAACTTCTGTGTGCACGTCATGCGGATATGACGTTGCGAGCGAACGAGTTGGTTCCCGGGGTCGTCGCGGAATCACTCCGACCGGTCGGAGACCACTTGGCCGTCGCGCAGTTCGATGGTGCGCGTGCGGCGGATGTGTTGCAGCAACACGCGGTCGTGAGTGACGAGCAGCACCGTGCCAGGAAAGGTTTCGACGGCCTGTTCGATCTGCTCGATCGCCGGCAGATCGAGGTGGTTCGTTGGCTCGTCGAGCACGAGGCAGTTGCAGCCAACCGCCATGAACAACGCGAGCACGAGTCGCGTCCGTTCGCCGGGTGACAGCGACTCGACTGGACGGTTGACGTGCTCTGCACCGATCCCGAACTTGGCGAGCAACGTGCGCGCCTCGCTGACCATCATTCGGGTCGCGGATTGAAACGCTATAAGCGTCGAGCCTGCGGCCGCCAACTGATTGCGCGCTTGTTCGAGGCGACCGAGCTTCACCGACGGACCGATGCGTTGAATCCCTGACGTCAATGGGATCTCGCCCAGCAACGCGCCGAGCAAGGTCGTCTTGCCGCTGCCGTTCGGACCGACGATCACGATGCGCTCGCCGTAATCGACCTCCACCGTGACAGGTCCTAAGTGAAACGCGCCAAGTGACACCTCCGACTCGCGGAGGCTGGCAACCAACGCTCCGCTGCGTGGCGCGGCAGCGATGGTCATCCGCAAGTCCCACGGTTCACGTGGCTGCTCCACAACATCGAGCCTCTCCATCGCCCGCTCGGTGCGCGCCGCTCGACCAGCCAGCTGCTCGGTCTGGTCGATCTTCCAGTTCCTGATGAACTTGTCGTTGTCGACCGGCCGCTTCTTCGCCCGAGACAACCCCTGGTCGGCCCACTCGTGCTCGCGTTGCGAACGCTGGGCAAGCGTCGCCCGCTTGGAGTCGTATTCCTGCCACGCCTCCCACGCGTGCTGCCGAGCAAGCTCACGCTCGTCGATGTACGCCTCGTATCCGCCGGAGAAAACGGTCAGCCCATGAGTGAACTCGTCGAGCTCCGCCACATCGGTCACGACGCGCCGCAAGAACTCGCGGTCGTGACTGACCAACGCCACAGCACCTTGCACGCCGTCGACGAAGTTCTCGAGCCGATCGAGGCTGTCGAGGTCGAGGTTGTTGGTTGGTTCGTCGAGCAGCAACACGTCGAATCGCGTCAACATCATCGATGCCAGGCTGACCCGCGCCGCTTCTCCTCCCGACAACGAGCTCATCGGCTGTTGCAGCAATCGATCCGCCAACCCGAGCACCGCCCACATCTCGCCGACGCGTACCTCGAGGTCGGCAGCACCCAACGCAAGCCACCGATCCAGCGCCACGCTGTACCGATCGTCGGCACCCGTCGCGCCGGCAGCCATTCCAGCAGTTGCCGCGTCGAGTTCGATGTGGGCGGCAATGACGCCGGTACGCCGCTCGACGTAACTGAGCACCGTCTCGTCACTCCGCTCAGGCTCCTGTTCGAGGTACCCGACGGTTGCTGCGGCGGGCGACAACGAGACCGTGCCCGCGTCGGGCACGAGCGGGCCGGCGAGCACGCGCAACAACGTCGATTTACCGACCCCGTTGGGCCCCACCAACCCGATGCGGTGCCCGGGGTCGAGGGAGAGATCGACGTCGACCAGGATGTGGCGGGCGCCGAGTGCGAGCGAGATGTTTCGAGCGTGGAGCGAAGCGGGCAAGCAAGCATTCTGCCCCGAGGCACTGCGAACGCGGGCTCCGATTCGATCGGGTACAGACCATTGTGGCGCCCACGCACGGCAACCGCGAGGTGACCGAAAGTGCTTTACATCGGATCCGGCGAGGAGCATCATGAACCCGAAAAACTGGCGGGCCCTTCAGATTGGAGCACCGGATGCCAACAAACCGACTTTCCAACGCCGACTTCGGCAGAGCGGTCGAGACCGCCGTGCAGAACGCCGCCAAGCGCAACAAGGTTTCCGACCTGCGCACTGCAGTTGGTTCCGACTTCCACCACACGCCGTGGTGGATCGTCGGCCGGCAGGTGCGCGATCTCGACCTGGCTCAGGCGCAAAAGTTTGCCGAAGCCGTGACCGCCGATGTCAGCAAGCGCAGCGGTTTCGATCTGATGGCGACCCTGACGGTCGTCGATGGCGACATCCTCGTCGGCTTCATCGAGCGCTTCGGCAACGACATCCAACTGCCGTCCGGCCGCTTCGGCGGGCAGCAGTTCTGAGCTCATGACAACGCCTCGGTTATGCCCGAGCGCGCAGCCGACGATGGCTGGGGCGCGGGTGATCGGCGTTGTGCTCGGTACGCCCGAGGTGCCGATGGTGTCGTACCTCGAGAAGGCGATTCCGATCGGCGAGCTCGATGTCGACGTCGACGCCGAAGTCTTCACCCAGGTGTTCCGCATCGCCGCCGAATGCGAAGGGGCAGCGTGCGCGCACTTCGCCGACGATTCGTGCACGCTTGCTGAACGCATCGCCCATGACGTCCCCGGTGTCGTCGAAATGTTGCCGCGATGTGCGATTCGCCGTGAGTGCCGTTGGTACGCGGAGCGTGGTGCCGGTGCGTGCCGGCGATGTCCACAGGTGATCACGCTCGACAGGGCGCGTCCCGGCAACTCCGAACTCGCGGGGGCCGCCAAACCGCGCTGACCCAGCCTGTGGTCGCCGAGCTGGGTGTTCGACAATTGGCCGAGTTGGGTACCTTGGTCGCATGAGCCTCACCGCCAATGAACGTGCCGAGATGTGTGATTCCTTCGCGGAGTTCGGGCCCGACGCGCCGACGTTGTGTGAGGGATGGAACACACGCGACCTGCTCGCTCATCTCTTGGTGCGCGAACGCCGCCCCGACGCGGGGGCCGCCATCGTCGTGCCGTATCTCCGCAAGCACGCCGCCCAGGTGAGCGAGTCGTTCAAGGCCGAACCGTGGGACAAGATGATCAAGACGTTTCGAGACGGTCCGCCGATGTTGTCGGTGTGGGCAATTCCGGTTCTCGGCGACAAGTTCAACTTGGGCGAGTTCTTCGTGCACCACGAAGACATCCGCCGCGCCCAGCCGGAGTGGACGCCACGCGAAGACAACCCTGCGCTCGACGACGCGTTGTGGAAGCCCCTGAAGCTGATGGGTCGCATGCTGTTCCGAAAGTCACCCGTCGGGGTCACGTTGCGCAGTGCCGGCCGCGACGACATCGTTGCCAACAAGGCTGACAGGGGCGTGATCCTCGTCGGTCTGCCCGGCGAGATCGTGATCCACGCCTTCGGCCGCCCTCTCGACAAGGTCCACCTGGTCGTGCAAGGCGACCCGGCAGACGTTGAAGCGTTCGAGGCCTCGTCCCGCGGCCTGTAGCTGTGGGCGTCGGGCCTTCGTAGGAGTAGTACCTTGGTATTGCCGCGTCGGCGGCGATACGAGAAGGGGGCTGGCAATGGCCAAGTACTTGATCAAGGGGAACTACGTCGGTGCGGGCATCAAGGGGTTGATGGCCGACGGCGGCTCGAAGCGGCGCGAGGCTGCGTCGGCCGCGATTGAGTCCGTCGGTGGATCTCTCGATTGCATGTACTACGCGTTCGGGGACACCGATCTGTTCGGGATCTGCGACTTCCCCGACGCAGCGAGCGCAGCTGCCATCTCGTTGATGATCAACTCATCGGGCGCAGTCGCAGTCACGCTCGTACCGCTGATGACGCCGGAGGATGTGGACGCAGCTGTCGCCAAGTCTCCCTCCTATCGCCCGCCGGGAGGCTGAGGCACGGGTGAACCAGCTGCTCCCCCCATTACGAGGGGAGTCGAATGACCCAATTTGGTGTCGCCGTCTCAACTGTTCCACGTGGTGGCCGATACTCGATCCATGCCAACGATGTTGCTCGCCCTGCAGCGACCGGACGTGTGCCGGTCGTGCGGTAGCGCGCTCGCCGCGGGGACGAAGGCGTGGTGGGATTCGGTCGCCGAGCGCGCCGTGTGCGCTGTTTGCCGGCACCCCGATGTCGCGGTCGAGAGGCGGACGAGCAGCCGCCTCGCGAGGGTTGCCAGGTTCTTCGGTGACTCCGACACCTCGAGTGACGGGTCGGAGCGGGTACGGCGCGAACGCATTCTGTCGGTCCAGCTGCATACGCAGCTCGGTGATCGTGCCGTGGTGTTGGATGATCGCAAGGTTCCCGGCACCAAGGGCCACATCGATCACGTCGTGATCGCTCCGTCGGGCGTGTGGGTGGTCGACTCGAACGAGTACGACGGTCGTGTCGAGCGGCGCGATGTCGGGGGCTGGTTCAGGATCGACGAGCGCTTGTTCGTGGCCGGCAAGGATCGCACCGGCTTGGTGGATGGGATCGATCGCCGGGTGTCCGCGGTGGAGCAGGTGTTGGCGAAGGAAGGCTTGGACTCGATCCCGGTCCACGCCGCGTTGTGCTTCGTGAATTCGGAGTGGGGCTGGTTCGCCAAACCGTTCTCGTTGAACGGCGTCTGGATCACCTGGGCCACGAAGTTGACCGAGCTGGTGTTGGACCGGGACGCGATTCCGAACGCCGAGATCGACCGTCTGGCGCGAGTCGTCGGCTCGAAGCTGCCGTCAGCCGCGTAACGGTAAGGTCACGCCGGAGCGTGAAACTCCGTGGGCGGTGCGATGAAGGTGCCCGACGTCTGAACGGTGAACGTGTTACCGACGTGCGCTGTGACGGTGATCGTCAGTCCATCGATTGATGTCGTCGAACCGTTTTGGAGGATGTGTTCGTATCCGAATGGCGTGACCGCGATCGCTTGCTTTTGCCGGCGGTCGGCACTGATGCATGGCGAGCGGTCGAAGACGCTCGCACTGCACGCAAAAGCGCGCTGGTCGACGACGTAGGCGGCGACACCCTCGACAGTGAAGGAGCTGTCGTTACCGATCTTTGGACGGGCCTCCAGGGTCAGCATGACATGAGGGTTCGCCGAGTCGGGCGCAACCACCATCTGGATCCCGGGGCCGGCGGGAGCATCGAGCGTTACGGTGCTGGTGCCCGATGTCTGTAGCTGCACCTGACTGTCATCGATCCATCCCGCGGCGTACCGGTTGAAGGCCAAGGTGTTGGGGGCGACACACGGCCAGCTGAGGGTGCCAAATTGGACGGCCTTCGAACACCAACCGGCAACGGGCGTTGCGCTCATCACGTCGGTGGGGTTGTCGTATTCGGTGCCAAAGCCAGCGAACGAGTGCGGCCAGTGCAACGTGTGACCGATCTCGTGGGTGACCGCCATCGGCGAAGGCAGTACCTCGAGCGATGTTGACCCGCCTCCGACCCACGCACCTCGGGATGTTACCGACGGTGGCTGATCGAAGAGGTTGAGGTTGAAAGCGTCCTTGTCGTAGATCAGACCAGGCGATGCGAAGCCGTTGAGCACCTGCGAGGTGTCGGTCACCAGAACGTTGGTGAACGGCCGTCCGCTCAGCTGCTCGGCCTTGTCGAGGCACTGCGACGGGCCATCGGTGCTGCTCAGCGGGATGTGACCCATCGCAATGAAGGTGGGTTCGTAACGGCCGGCAGACTCGACGTCGTAGTAGCTGCCGACGGTCTTCTGTGCCCACCTGGCGACGCTCTGCGGCTGGAGGACGAGCCGCGGCAAGCTGCTCGGATCCGCATAGACGGGATTCGAGGAAGCGTCGGGGACGTCGCACACCCATACGGCGATGCGGTCTGCGCCGCTCATCTGGTGCAGCGTCGGGCGGAGCAGCACGAGATTGCGGATCGGCCCGATCGCCGCTGCCGGCAACGGGTCGGGTATGCGCGTGTCCATCTGCCGGGCGGGGGTGAGGCCGGTGTAGCTGTCGCCGGTCGGGAACCAGCCGAGGACATCGACGACGACGTCGACACTGCCGGTGTTGTTGTAGATCGACACCTGTCCATTGGCGCCGACCGGGACGATGACCATGTTCGGCACGGTCTGGCCGATCCCATAGTTGAGGTTCGACGCCAGGGGCCGGTCGGCGCCGGTCGGCCAGACGGTGAGGAAACTTCCCCTCGTCGGATTGGTGGCGGTGACGTTGAGTGCCACTGCGCCGACACCTGTCGCCGGGACGCCACCGCGACCAACAACGGTGAGGGGGGTCGAGGTGGTCTGGCCGATCGGGCCGAGTGCCGCGAACTGGCCGTCGATGGTTGGCGACGAAGGTCTGGTGTCCATCAGGCGGGCAGGGGTCAGGCCGGTGTAGCTATTGGTGGTGGGGAACCAGCCGAGCACGTCGACGACGACGTCGACACTGCCGGTGTTGTTGTAGATCGAGACCTGTCCATTGGCGCCGACGGGGACGATGACCATGTTCGGCACGGTCTGGCCGATCCCGTAGTTGAGGTTCGATGCCAACGGTCGCAGCGCACCCGTTGGGTAGACGGTCAGAAAGCTGCCTGCGGTCGGGTTGGTTGCTGTGACGTTGAGTGCGACGGCGCCGGCACCGGTGGCCGGCACCCCGCCGCGATCGACGACGGTGAGGGGGGTCGAGGTGGCCTGGCCGATCGCACCGATCGCCGCGAACTGACCGTCGATGGTGGGCGAGCTCAGCCGAGTGTCCATCAGTCGGGCCGGGGTGAGACCGGTGTAGCTGGTGCCGGTCGGGAACCAGCCGAGGACATCGACCACGACGTCGACGCCGCCCGTGTTGTTGTAGATCGAGATCTGTCCGTCGATACCGACCGGCACGATGACCATGTTCGGGACCGTTTGGCCGAGGCCGTAGTTGAGGTTCGATGCCAACGGTCGCGGCGCACCGGTTGGCCAGACAGTCAGGAAGCTGCCGGCCGTCGGGTTGGTTGCTGTGACGTTGAGTGCCACGGCGCCGACACCGGTGGCCGGCACCCCGCCGCGACCGACCACGGTGAGATCGATCGAATCGCTCTGGCCGATCGGTCCGATGGCGGCGAACTGGCCGTCGATGGTCGATGGCGCTGCAACCGCGGTGCCAGCGTCGACCGCGATGAAGGTGGCCAGACAGAGGCACAGAACGAGAGCCGGGATCCGACGCGTCGAGCTTCTGCGTCGACGTTCGACACGACCAAGGATCGGTCCATTCGACCGCACACGCATTCGAATCGCCGTCATTGTTCCGTCCCCTCGCTTTGCGCACATTGTGGTACACCCTGGGGCCCGAGAACCATTCGACGCACTGCGGTGTGCCCCGGTGTCTATGCTGGAGAGTTGACATCGAGGGGGCGAGATGCCGTACTCAGAACTCGTCAGTACCAAAGCAGCAACGGAGGCCAGAAAGACCTACCGATACCTCCGGCTGGGCATTGTCGCAATGGTGGTCTTCTTGGCGGCCTCGCTTGTCGTCGAAGCGAATAAAGCTCCGTGCCTGCAGACCTCGATCAGTGCCTATTACTACACACCGGTGCGGTCGGTGTTCGTCGGAGGAATGATCGCGATCGGGCTGTGCCTGGTCGTCATCAAAGGCAGCACGGCAATTGAAGACCTGTTCCTCAACATTGCCGGCATGCTTGCGCCCGTGGTGGCGCTTGTCCCGACCGCGGATCCTGGGCACTGCTGGTCGGTCGTGCCGAACCCGCTTCCGACTGACGACCATGGTGCACTGGCTGGTTGGGTGGTGGCCGACATCGACAACAACATGAAAGCACTCTTGCTTGCCGGACTGTTTGGACTGGTCCTGGCGTTCGTCATCGCCCTCTTCGCGAACGGAGGCCCCGTCGGGCTCGCCAAGAACGTCGCACCTGGCACGCACGCTGGTCTGGCGCTTGCGCTGGCGCTCGTCGGTGGTGGTTGGTGGGCCTTCCACTATTGGGACGGCTTCGAGGCCCATGCCCACTTCTACTCGGCCATCGGCATGTTTGGGTTCTTGGCCTTCGCGATTGCCAGCAACGCAGTACAGCGTCGCAAAGATCCACCGAAGGTCTACTTCTGGCTCTACACGGCAATCGCTTTGTCGATGATTGGATCGGGAGCGGTGATGCTCGCCCTCCAGTCGAAGCTGGAGCACATGGTGTTCATCCTCGAGGCGACCGAGATCGCCCTGTTCGCCACGTTCTGGCTCGTGCAGACCAAGGAGCTCTGGAACGACACGATCAGGGATCCAACGGGCGGGTCGCCGACGACACCGGTACCGCCGACACCGGTACCGCCGACACCGCCGCCGGTCGAGCCCGCTGCCCAGCTTCCATGACGGACCGTGTCACCTATGAACTGACGGATTCGATCGCCACGATCACGATGGACGACGGCAAGGTCAACGCCCTGTCGTTGGACATGCTCGGCGAGATCAACGCCGCACTCGATCAGGCCGTTACGGATCGCGCCGTGGTGGTGCTCACCGGCAGGGATGGCATCTTGTCCGCCGGCTTCGACCTCAAGGTGCTGAGCGCCGGCGGACCCGACGCCGTCGCGATGTTGCGCGGCGGATTCGAGTTGAGCGAACGGCTGCTGTCGTTCCCGACTCCGGTCGTCGTTGCCTGCCCGGGACATGCCATGGCAATGGGAGTGTTCCTGCTCCTGTCCGGCGACTACCGCATTTGTGTCGCTGGGCCGTACAAGATCCGCGCCAACGAGGTCGCGATTGGGATGACCATGCCTCGGGCCGCGGTCGAGATCCTTCGCCAACGGTTGACGCCCGCGGCGTTCACCCGGGCAACGCTGCTGTCGGAGACCTTCACACCCGACAATGCCGTTGAAGCCGGCCTCGTCGATCGAGTAGTCGACACGATCGAGTTGATGGAGGTCGCGCATTCCGCAGCCGCAGAGTTTGCGACGCTCGACATGCGCGCTCATTCGGCCAGCAAGCTGCGCGCCCGGGAACAAACCTTGCGGGCGTTGCGAGCCGGCATCGAAGCCGACATGGCCGAACTCGGCGAGTAAGCAACGGGCACGAGACACGTCCTCCTCGGAATGTGCACCATACGCGCCAAGGGGCCGCAATTTCGCCGACTGAACACCTCACACGACGATCTGGGCGCCACGCTCGCCGATTTCCCCTGGATGCGTCCGACAGTGGCGCCCAGATCCACTGGACAGTGTCTGTATCGTCACGGACGATTCGGTATATTCAGCCGAGGAGGACTTCCACTGACTACCGTGCGTCGACTCGGTGGCGGTCGGCCATGTAGGCAGCGATCGCGTCGGCGATGGGATGTGCCGGGAACGGTTCGAAGTAGACGAACCCCCAACCAGCCCGCAACTCGCGTCCCCTAATGTGAGCTCATGTCGCTGTCGATGCGAACCCTGCTGTTCTCCGACATCGAGGGCTCGACGTCACTACTCGAC
>JANMQX010000153.1:0-20666 GCA_031370745.1 Ilumatobacteraceae bacterium | reverse complement strand
CACCTTCTTTGCGGCTCATCGAGTTCAGCGCGCGTCGTTGTGGCTCCATATGTCAGCATCGGAGTTCCGACGTCGCTACTTGAGCCATATTCGCTGCGCGGTCGCCCCGCGCCGTGTAGTCAGCCGGGGCGATCTCACCCGTGTTCCGCTCGATACCCACCAGTGCTCGCAGACCTGAACCGCGTCACGTCGGGGGCAGAGCCAAGCAGCGGGACCACCACCCGGCACTACGTGCTCCCGGTACCGACCGGCACGGTGATCACCTCCTGGCTGTTACACCCCCTTGGTATCGTCGGCGCATGCCCCGCCTCGACCCGAAGGAGCGAGCCAGCCTTCCCGACCGCGCCTTCGCGTACATCGACACCACCGGCCGGCGCCGGCTCCCGATCCATGATCCGGCACACGTCCGCAACGCGCTCGTGCGCTTCGGCAAGGTTGGGTTCGAAGACGAGCAGGCCCGGGAGCAGGCCCGAATGCGGCTGCTCAACGCGGCAAAGAAGTTCAAGATCGTGCCGGTGGGATTCATTGCCGGCCAGTTGCAGAACGAGCGCGCCCAGCGGCCAGGACCGATCGAACTTCCGTCGGGATTCGTGACGATGCTGATGACCGACATCGAGGGCTCCACTGCGCTGGTGCAGCAGTTGGGGGCCAGATACGGGCAACTGATCGACGAAGTGTGGTCGATCCTGCGCCGCGGCGTCGTCGATTCCGGCGGCCACGAGGTCGAGGCGCGCGCCGACGAGTTCTTCGCCGTCTTCGAGTCCCCTCGATCAGCCGTTGACGCCGCGGTCGCGTTGCAGCTCGAGTTGGTCGGACGGTCGTGGATCGACGATCTCGACGTCCGCGTTCGGATCGGCATCCACAGCGGCTACCCCACGTCGACCAAGGGCAACTACGTCGGTATGGACGTCAACACTGCGTCACGCATCACCGCGGTCGGCCACGGTGGCCAGGTCGTGGTATCGGCCAACACCCGCGAAGGCGTCATGGCATCAGCCCCTGACGGCCTTCGGTTCAGGGCACTCGGCGAGCACAAGTTGCGCGGCCTGCCCGACGCTGTACCGCTGTTCCAGGTCGCCGCGAAGGGTCTGCCGAGCCGGTTCCCACCGCTGCGCAAATCGTAGAGGTCGTGGCACCGACGTGCGCCGCTGACCCTTTCTATCTGTGCGCATCAGGCCGGGAATGTCACCGATGATCGCCTCGGTCTCGCGCCCACAACGTTCGCTGCTCGCCGGCTATCGGGGAACCTAGAGCGTCTCGGGCTGAACGTCTCCTGTCTGTGTGCGTCCTGCCGGCGTGTACACGGATAGGTAGTGCGCGACGACGACGTCGGGGCCGAGATATCGACGCACAGGGTCGAGGAAGCGGTCGGCGTTGACGGTGGTGCGACGATGCTGGCGAAGATGCTCGCCCCACGACTCGACGACGAACGTCTCGATGAATTTGTGCGGGGCGGCGAGGTCACGAAACAGACCCCATCGATACGCGCCGGTGCGTCGCCGGTGCCGCTCGACGAGTCGCATCGCGTCGGCGAACTCGTACACATCGTCGCCGGGCACCTCGTACATCACCGTCACGAGCACCGGCCCGTCGGTCGGATGGGGAACAATCGTGACGGTCGGGTCGTCGGTGGGCACCATGCGCAGGTCGAGGCCGCTGACGGACCCGAGGAGCCACCGGCGACCAGCCAACAAGGTCAACAGCAGAACGCCGGCTGCGATCAAGTGGGCGCCGGTGAGGCTGACCTCGGCCAGTACACCCCACGCCGCGCTGCCGAGCGCGTTCGTGCCGGCCAGCACGAGCATGTACAAGCCCATACCCCGGGCGCGCACCCACTCCGGCAAGGCCGAGAATGCGGCGACGCCGGTGCTGGTGAGCGCCGTTGCCCAGGCCAGGCCGGCGATCAACATGGCCAGACCGATCGTCCAGGTAATCCGGCTGGTGCCGGCGACGATCAGCGCGCCGGCCAGTGCAACTGACGACCCCAACATCAGTTGATCGTGATGGAACCGTTCATCGAGGCGTGGGCGCACCACAGCGCCACCCGCCGCACCGATCCCGAAGCAGCCGAGCAGCACGCCGTAGCCGCCACTGCTCAACCCAAGCCGATCGCGAACAACGACAGGCAGGAGCGCTTGCAAAGCCGCAGCCGGAAGCGTGAAGAGGGCTACCCGATTGAGCACCCCGCGGAACGCCGGCGAGTGCGCGGCGTAGCGAAGACCGGCCCGCATCGCTCCACTGAACGTTTCGGCCGGCATCGCTTCTTTTGGCTCGGGCCTTCGCCACCAGACCAGCACTCCAACGATGGCCAGGAACGAAACGGCATTGAGCATGAAGACCCAGCCCGGTCCGGCGACAGCGACGACGAAGCCACCGATCGCCGGTCCGACCGCCCGCCCGACGTTGAAGGTCATCGACCCGAGGGCAATCGCTTGGCGAAGCTCGGTCGCAGGAACGAGGTCGGGTTGTATGGCCTGGAATGCGGGGAACGTGAGGGCCGATCCCAGGCCGAGGCCGAACGTCAGGGCGAGCAGGCTGGCGGGATTGACGACGTGGGCAAACTCCATCGCCGCGAGCGCCGCGGCACAAGCCAGCATCCACAGTTGGCCACCGATCAACAACCGTCGTCGATCGACGATGTCAGCAAGGGCGCCGCCAGGCAAGCCGACCAACAACACGGGCAGCATGCTGGCGGTTGGCACGAGCGCGATCAGGAGTGGTGAAGCTCCGAGATCGCCCATCAGCCACGCCGAGCCGACGCTCTGCATCAGGGTGCCGATGTTGGAGGCCAACTGGGCGATGAACAAGGCCTTGAACACCGGGTATCGCAGCGGAGCCCACGGTGAGAGCCGCGCTTGAGCAGTCTCGACCTCGGCATCGCTCATCGAGGCCAACCCTACGCAGTGGGCGAACCTTGGTGGCGAAACGATTGCTCGGTTGGCTTGATTCAGCTGGCGAGTTTCGAAGCCAGCGGGGCGCGCAACCTCACTCGGCCGACTTCGCCGCAGCGTCGTCCGGAACGAGCCACCAGCTTCACTGTGCGTGCGCCGGGCATGCTCTTCGTCTCGTCGGCTCCGGGTGTGATCCCGAACGACGAGAGAATGGCGCGCGCTCCCGGCTCATCGCCTTCCGCCATCAACGCTTTGATGGCCAAGGTGGGTGCGTGCAGCAGTTTGCCGGCGATGCTCCGCGAGGCTGCCGCGATCGCCTGCGGACTCATTCGTGTGTCGGCGAGCGATGCTTCGAGTGCGTGTCGACAGAGATCGTTGATGCCGGCGTGCAGCTGGCCGATCAATTGGCCTGCGACTTGGCCGGCGAGCCAGCATGCGAAGCGGTTGAACTGTTCGTCGACGATCTCGGTGCGGCGGCGCATCTCGACCAGCGAACTGCCCGACACCAGATCTTCGAGGTCGAGAAGCCGAACTCCCGGCACCCGGCCGGCGGCCGGATCGACGTTGCGGGGCAATGACAGATCGACGATCACCAACGGCCGGCCGGCACGACGAATCATCGCGGCCTCGACGTCGGCAACTCTCAGCAGCGCGGCGCGAGCGCCCGTGGCGCAGACGACCACTTCGGCGCGATCGAGCGTCGCAGCGAGGTCGTCGAACGGCACGACCTGTTCAGCACGTTGGGCCAATAGTGCAGCGCGTTCGACACGGCGAGCGCACACCACGAAATCCATCCCACGGGCAACGAGCTCGCGTGCTGTTTCCGCGGCGATCAGTCCGGCGCCCATCACCATCGTCAAGCCGACCGGCCTGCTGGGATCGGGGCGCGCCGCGTCAAGTCCCACTTGAGGGAGCAATGCGGGTGACGTGCGATCGGTCTGCTGCACGCGACGGCCGACTGCGATGGCCGAACGGAACAGGCAGTCGAGATGCGACCCAACGGTGCCGGCTTCGCGGCTGACGGCGATGGCCGAGCGAACCTGCCCGAGGATCTCTCGTTCGCCGGCGACGCGCGATTCGAGACCGGCGGCAACACGGAACAGATGCAGAGCCACGTTCTCGCCGGTCGCATAGCGCACGTAGTCGTCGATGACGATGAAGGTGGAGTTGGTCTGTGCGAGCAGATGGCCCAGCGCGGCTCGCACATCTGGCGAATCGCCGGCGAGGTAGATCTCGGTGCGATTGCACGTCGACAGGACTGCGGCTTCAGAGACGCCCTCAACCGCCACCAGAGTGCGCGCCAGAGTGGTGCATCCTTGGGCGTCGAGGTTGACCTGTTCGAGGATCGCCAGCGGGGCGCGTTGATGGCTGATAGCAATGACAGCTAACGCCCGTGTAGTACCCATCTCGCGATCCCGTCCCAAACTGTCCCGCCGGTCTATCCCTGACCGGCCCCGATGTCGGCATCGTAAGCAACATCCGGTCTTGGGCCAATAGGTCGATTGGCGTACGACCGACGACCCATTCGAAAAACAGTTTACCGCCGCCTCGAGCGGAAAAGACCTGCTCAGCGATATGGGGTGGGCGGGGGTAGCGTTCGGCCAATGGCCGTGCGCGGTGTTCCGAATGGTCTTTTCCAGAACTTGACACTTGTCGTGGTCGTTGCACTACTCGGCGTTGCCATATTTTCTGGAGCACCGACGGTCACCTCGGCCGCGTCGGCACCGGTGGAGGCGCTGCTGATCGGCGACTCCGTGCTCAACGGTCTGGCCCAGCCGTACAGTGCGGCCGGCCGGGCTGCGCTGGCCGCGCGTCATTCGTTCATCCTCGACAGCGCAGGTTGCCGTCGCCTGATCACGACGAGCTGCAGCATTCCTCCCGGATCGCCCCCCACCAACGCGATCACCGTGCTGCGCGCTCGGGCCGGCCAATACGACCGTGCCCTGGTGGTTGCGGCCGGCTACGACGATCCCTCGTCCGGCGAGTTCGGTATCGGCGCGGCAGTCGACGTCATGATCGCCGAGGCTCGTCGCCAAGGCATCGCCCACGTCATCTGGCTGACCTATCGAGAGGCCGGAGGAGCCGGCAACGCGATCCGCTTTCGCCAGAGCAACGCCGTGCTCCGCAGCCGTCGCGACCCAGAGTTGGTCTTGGCGGATTGGGCGTCGGTCAGCGCTGGCTTGCCAGCGAGCTGGTTCTCGGCCGACGGAATACATCTCGGCGGGCAGGCGGCAGCGGCGATGGGGGACCTCATCGGCGACACTCTCGACCAGATTCCCGTCGTGCCAACGAGGTGCAACTCAGGCGTCTGGTCGGGCACCGCCGTGCCGGCGCCTCTTGTCAACACCCAGCCGACGGTCGCAGGCGGCACCAACCTGTTACCCGCGCCGGTCCGCTTTGCCGACACCCGCGACCTGCCCGGCAAGCTCGGCCCCGCCAGCATGATGACCGTTCAGGTCGCCGGCGCCAACGGCGTACCGGCCGATGCCACCGGCGTCGTCGTGTCCGTGACCGCCGTCGAACCATGTGCCGACACCTTTTTGACCGCCTTTCCATGTGGTAGCGCTCTGCCGACCACGTCGATGCTCAATGCCGAGACACGCTCAATCGTCGCCAACTCCGCCGCGATCCGGCTTGGCCTCGGCGCGTTGTGCATCTACACGCTGCGAGCGACCGACGTCCTCGTCGACGTCAGCGGTTGGATCGGTCCAACCGGTTTGCGCTCGACACCCATGTCGCCGGTTCGCCTTGTCGACACCCGAGTGGGCCAACCGCAGGCGCTGGCGTCCGTGGGGAACCGGTTGGGGCCTGGCCAGTTGTTGAGCGTCGATGTCGCCTCCCTGCCCGGAGTCGATCCCGCCGCCACGGCCGCAACGATCAATGTGACGGCGGCCGATCCAAGTGGCAGCGGCTTCGTCAGCGTTCTTCCTGGGCCGTGCGCCAATGTGAACCTGCCCCCGGCAACGTCGAACCTCAACGTCATCTCGGGCCGCGACGTCGCCGCCTCGGCAACAGTCGCGCTCGGCAATGGTGAGCTGTGCGTCTTCAGCAGCGTGGCAACCGACCTCGTCGTGGATCTGCAGGCGCTCCACGGCACGACGGGTGGCAACGTGCTGGCGACCGATCCCTCGCGGATCATCGATACCCGAAACACTCAGCACGTCACGGCCGGGGGATCACTTCCGGTTCAGGTCGACACGGCGCCTGCGGCAGTGATCGTCAATCTCACCGCGGTCGAGCCGACAGGGCGCGGCTTCCTCACGCTCTACCCCTGTGGATCGACAGTTCCAATCGTTTCGAACCTCAACGTCGTCGCCGGCGCGATCGTCGCCAACCGCGCGTTCGTGTCAACCGGCGGGTCGAATCAGTTCTGCGTGTTCAGCTCCGTCGACACCAACGTGGTGATCGATGTCGAAGGAGTGATCATGCCGAGCTGACAAGCTCGACATCGACCGGCGTTCCGCCGCCAGGACCGTTGATGGGAACCATGTCTTGCGGACACGCCGAGGCAACCACGATCGCGTCGACCTCGGCCCGGAACAACACGCTGTCGCCGGCAGCCGAGACAGTCGGCTCGAAGGTGATGTTGCCGTCGAGATCCCACGGGATGTTCATGAACAGGTTCAACGGAGCAGGCACCGGCGCATTGCGGACGATCGAAAGCTCAGCCAAGGCCTCGGCGAAGTTGGTGCAGCACGAACGATGTTCGGGCTTGGCGCCGAGCTGTTGGTAGCGGATCGGATCGCATGCCGCGATCACCGTGTCATGAACACCCGGACTCGTGTCTTCGACCAAGGTGAGGATGACTTGGCGCTCCTCGTCGAGCATTGCGTCTCCGGGATGCGGACGGAGGTGGTTCCAACCGATGCGGGAGTGTTGCATCGACATGGCGATCTCAGGTCGGTCGGCGCGCAACGCCCAGAAGTCGACGACCTGGGTGCCATGGGTGTTGACCACACGCACTGTTTCGCCTGCGTTGAGTCGAATGGCGCGACCGTGACTTCCCGGGACCGTGACACTGGGCATGAGATCTTCCTCTCTGAATCTGCCAGGCGTGGCATTGACGGCGTTGATGGTTTCAGTGGCGCTCCCAAATCGTAGTTCGACATCCTCGTCGCGGTGGAACGTGCCTGGTAGGTTCCGGTCGTGCGTGCTCACGCCGGCGCCGCAGCAGCGGCCGCATCTCCCGGTCGACGATGACGCTCGTCGGTCGTCAACTTCTCGCCAACCGGTACCACAACAAGGGCACTGCATTCACCAGCGAGGAGCGCGATCGATATCGCCTCACCGGGCTGCTGCCACCGGTGGTCGAGGATCTCGATACTCAATTGCAGCGTGTCAGGGCCGAGCTCGACGAAGCCCACGGTGACCTGGCCCGGCACATATTTCTCCGTGCTCTCCAAGCCAACAATTCGGTTCTGTTCTACAGGTTCCTCGTCGAGAACCTCGAAGAGTTGCTTCCCATCGTGTACACCCCGACGGTAGGGCTGGCGTGTCAAGAATGGTCGCGAACGTATCGACGCGAGCATGGCTTGTACGTGTCGTGGCCCGATCGACATCGCGTCCCGGAGCTTCTCGACAACGCACTGTCGCCGGATGACGGCCACAGTGGTGTCGACGTCGTCGTGGTCACCGATGGTGAACGAATCCTCGGACTCGGCGACCTCGGGGTTGGGGGGATGGGCATCCCTATCGGCAAACTCGCTCTCTACACCGCGGTCGGAGGCGTCGACCCCGAACGGACCCTTCCGGTGTTCCTCGATGTTGGCACCGAGAACGAGGAGTTGCTGGCGGATCCGCTCTACCTCGGTTGGCGGCACCGACGGTTGCGCGACGACGACTACGACGCACTCGTGCTCGCGTTCGTCGACGCGTTGCGGGCTCGGTGCCCTCGTGTGTTGCTTCAGTGGGAAGACTTCGCACAGCGCAACGCGAACCGACTGTTGGACGCACACCGCAACCGCATCTGCTCGTTCAACGACGACATTCAGGGCACCGCCGCCGTCGGTGTCGCCGCGATCGTCGGAGGTATGCGCATCACTCGCACGCCGCTCACGGACCTCCGCGTCGTGATCGTCGGCGCCGGATCGGCGGGCATCGGAATCGCCCGACAGGTGACCAGTGCCCTCGTGTCCGCAGGACTCGCTGTCGGCGACGCTCGCGGTCGGTGCTGGCTGGTCGACCGCGATGGCCTGCTGCATGATCGCCTCGACGGTCTTCAGGACTTCCAGACTGCGTATGTCAGGCCGTGGGAATCGGTCGCCGAGCTGGCCGACGACAACGGCCGGGTTGCGTTGCTTCGTGTCGTCAGCGCAGTTGCCCCGCATGCGCTGGTCGGTGTGACTGGGCAGCCCGGGTTGTTCACAGAGGCCGTGATCCGCGCCCAGGCGGAAAAGGTCGCCCGTCCGATCGTGCTGCCGCTGTCGAACCCGACACGTCGCGCCGAAGCCATTCCTTCCCATGTGCTGGCGTGGACCGACGGCCGCGCGCTCGTGGGGACGGGTAGTCCATTTCCGGCGGCAGCGGTGGGCACGCAGTCGGTTCCGATCACCCAGGTCAACAATCTGTATCTGTTCCCGGGGTTGGGTCGTGGGGTCGTCGCGGTCGGCGCCAGCCGGGTGACTGACTCGATGTTGAGTGCTGCCGCGACCGCGATCGGGTCCATCGCGCCGCGCGACGTCGCAGCACCGTTGACGTTGCTCCCGCCGCTCACGCAGGTCGGCGAAGTTGCCGACGCAGTCGCACTCGCGGTGGCCCGCCAAGCCGTCGAGGAAGGGCTTGCTTCACATCTCGATGATGAGGGAATAGTCGAAACTGTCGAGGCCCACAAGTGGCGCCCGCAGTATCGCCAAGCAACGAGTCAGGCAGGATAGAAGCAATGAACGCGGCGCAAACGCAACCGAGCCCATGGGTACTTGCCGGCGAACCGACGAGTCTTGGTGATCCGACCGGTCTCATCACGCTCGTCGACGGTCAGACGTTCTGCCTCAGCGGTCGCTCCGGCGACTTCAGCACCAACCCGACGCACGGTGTGTTCTTCGCCGACATGCGAGTGCTCAGCCAGGCGCGGTTGCTCGTCGGCGGAATCACCGTCGAGCCGCTGGCCGTCAGTCTCACCGACGCCAGTGGATGCACGTTCGTCGGACGCTCGATCGCACATCACCAGACCGATCCGCGGATTCTCGTCGTGCGGCGCCGCCAACTCGGATCGGTGTGGCACGAGCAGATCGAGTTGCGCAACACGACCGCATCGGCCGTATCGGCGGTCGTGGAGCTGGAGGTCGCTGCTGATTTTGCCGACGTTTTTGCGATCAAAGAGGGCCGGCCCAGCAGCGAAGGTGAACACTCGCTGGAGGTCAAAGAACACAGCCTGCTGTTCAGCTGGCGGCTGGGCGACGTTCACCGGCAGGCAGAGCTCAGCGTCGACGGGCCTCCCGTGCAGGTGTCGACTCGTGGATTCGTGTGGAGTGTCAACATCGAACGCCACGGCGTGTGCATGGTGCAACTCGATCTCACCGTTGCACTCGGCAACTCGTGGATCGAACGCCGGCACCACCATCCAAACCTTCCGAATGCTGCCCATCGCAACGAAGGTTGGCTCTCGTCGGTGCCCAAGCTGAGGTCGGCCAACCGCCAGCTCAGCGCGGCATACGATCGCTCGATCGAAGACATCGGTGCCTTGCGATTGCACGATCCGACAGGCCGACATCGACCGGTCATCGCCGCCGGCGCACCGTGGTACATGACGCTGTTCGGCCGCGACGCGCTGATCAGCGCGTACATGGCTCTGCCGATCGACCCGACGCTGGCGATGGGTGTGCTCGAAGCACTCGCTGAATTGCAAGGTGATGAGATCGACCCGGTCTCGGAGGAAGAGCCGGGACGCATTATGCACGAGACGAGATACCTCGGTATCGACGCGCCAACGCTGACAGGCGGCAGCACGTACTACGGCTCGGTCGATGCAACACCCTTGTTCGTCGTGTTGCTCGGCGAGCTGAGCCGCTGGGGTCTCGGTGAAGATGCTCTGCGAAAGCTTGTACCCAACGCGGACCGGGCGCTGGCATGGATGGCGGAGTACGGAGACAGAGACGGCGACGGATACATCGAATATCAAAAAACGTCGGATCGCGGGCTGACCAACCAGGGTTGGAAGGATTCGAACGACGGGATTCGTTATCGCGACGGTCGCATAGCCGAGACACCCTTGGCGCTCTGCGAGGTGCAGGGCTATGCATACGCCGCACACCGAGCCCGCGCCGCGATCGCCGCCAGGCTCGGCGATCCCGAGACCGAGGCACTTCACTCGAAGCTGGCGGCCGAGCTGAAGACGCGGTTCAATCGCGATTTCTGGATGGAGGAGCACGGATGGTACGCCGTGGCGTTGGGGCCCGACAAGGAGCACGTCGATTCGCTGACGTCGAACATCGGTCACTGCCTGTGGAGCGGGATCGTCGACGATGATCGCGCCGCCTTGATCGCTGAGAGGTTGATGTCGCGGCCGATGTGGAACGGGTGGGGGATCAGGACGCTGGCCGACGACGAGCGTGCCTACGATCCGATGAGCTACCACTGCGGCACGGTGTGGCCGCATGACGGGGCACTGTGCGCCGCCGGCCTGAAGGTGTACGGCTTCGATGCCCACGCGTTGACCGTTGCCAACGGCCTGCTCGCTGCATCCGAGGCGTGGCAAGGCCGACTCCCGGAACTGTTCAGCGGGCTCGATCGCTCCGACGTCGAGACGCCGATTCCGTTCCCGACTTCGTGTTCACCACAGGCATGGGCAGCAGCGACGCCGTTCTTGTTGATGCGAATCATGTTGGGCCTCGAACCCGACGATGAATTCGGCCTGAAGGTCGACCCAATTCCCGGAGCCATCGAGGACGATCTGCTCTTGGTCGGCGTTCGTCTCGTCGACCGCCGCTTCAACGTGCGCATCGACGACGGTGTCGTTTCCGTGCGCGAGCTGCGCACCGATGACGCGGCGGCGGTCGCCAACGGCCCGGTCGCCGCGCAGGTCACTGAGGCTGCGGAGCCGGAAGGTGTCGTCGGAGCGCCTCCGCCACGCCGGAGCCGTAACTGGCCGTGGTCAAATGCACTCCGGAAGCTCGAACAGCGTCGTCAGAGTTAGCGACGCCGACGGCGATCGTGGCGATGTCGAACATCGCGATGTCGTTCGACGCATCTCCGATCGCCATGATCGGCAGGCCTTCGAGATGCAGTTCCGCGACCGCCGCGCGTAGTCCCGTGCCCTTGTCGCAACCTGCCGGCGTCAGTGCGATCGAACCCTTGTTGATGATGACTCTGCGCGTGCTGCCGACCCGATCGCGCACCGCGGTCACCACGTCGAGCGAGGTGGTCGGTGCACCGATCACGACATGACCGATGTCGAGGTCTGCGACGCCTGCAGCACGCAGGGCCGCGACGAGCTCGGTCTCCGCAGGCTCGGCTAGCAGGGTGAGTTCGCAAGTGCCTACATTCACAAGCACGCCGCCTTCCTCGCAGATGACCCGGTCGGTCAGCGCCAACACATCGGGCACTACGTGGCCCAGCTCCTCCCATCGGCGACCGGTGACGATTACCAGCGTGTGACCGTCAGCCCGGGCCGTGCGAAGTGCCTCGACCGCCTCGTCGGCCACAGCGATGCCGTCGAAGAGCGTTCCGTCGACGTCGACGGCGATCACCATTTCTTGCACACCCCTTCTTACCCGTTTTCCTCTGGAATTTCCTGCCGCGCATCGGGTGAGGTGAACATCTGACCTGTCAACGTTTCGACAGGAGTACCATCGGGTAGAACGGTCGGGCATTGCTGGGGATGAATATGAAAGGGCTTGTGGTGATGAAAGGACTCGTCGTGGCGGCCAATCGGCTGCCGGTCGAAGTCAGCGCTGATGGGCAGTTCCATTCCAGTCCCGGGGGTTTGGCATCGGCGTTGTCGTCGGTCACGGCCGCCGGCACCCATTGGATCGGCTGGGGTGGTCCAGAGGCAGGCATCCTGAAGCCGTTCGACCACGGCGAGTTGCGCCTGCACCCGGTCACTCTGTCGCCCGACGAGGTTGACCGGTACTACCGGGGCTTCTCGAACGCCATCTTGTGGCCCTTGTTCCACGGACGCCTGCGCAAGGTTGAATTGAGACGGGAATGGTGGCATTCCTACCGGATCGTCAACCGGCGGTTTGCAACCGCGGTGACGCGCATCGCCCCGGTGGGCGGCACGGTGTGGGTTCACGACTACCACCTGCTTCTCGCTCCGGCCATGATCCGCGCCAAGCGACCAGACCTGCACATCGGACTGTTCCTGCACATCCCATTTCCCAACGCGCAGTTGTTCTCGATGCTGCCGTGGCGCAAGGAAGTCATCAGGGGAATGCTCGGCGCAGATGTCCTTGGATTCCAGGTCACCGATGATGTCGCCAATTTCATCGCCGCCGCAGATCGCCTGGTCGATGCCCGAACGCGCGGTCACACGTTGTTCGACGGAGTGCATGTCGTCGATGTCGATGCGTTCCCGATTTCCGTCGACTTCGCGCACTGGGATGCTCTCGGCGAGAAGGCTGTCGAACAGGCCGAGCGGCACAGGGAGGATCTCGGAGTCGAATCGATCTTCCTCGGCATCGACAGGCTCGACTACACCAAAGGGATCTCCCAGCGATTGCGGGCATTCGGCGAGTTGCTCGACGAAGGCCGACTCGACACTGAGAAGTGTGTGTTCGTCCAGGTCGCAGTTCCGAGCCGTGCCGACGTTCCGGCGTACGAGGACGAACGCGAAGAGGTCGAGGCGTTGATCACCCGGATCAATGGCAAGCACCGACGCGCCAACGGTTCTGTTCCGGTCGTCTACATGGACACGTCCCTCGACGAGGTCGAGATGGCGGCATGGTTCAGGGCAGCTTCCGCACTCGTCGTCACATCTCTCGCCGACGGCATGAACCTGGTCGCCAAGGAATTCGTGGCGGCCCGCGGTGATCTTCAAGGTGCGCTGGTGCTGAGTGAGTTTGCGGGCGCAGCGCAAGATCTCGATGGCGCACTGATCGTGAATCCCTACGACATCGAGGCGATCAAGCGCTCACTCGTCGCCGCCATCGAGATGCCTGCGGTCGAGCGTGCGGCACGGCTCAGAACCATGCGCGCCGCCGTCCAACACAACGACGTGCACCGCTGGGCACGCCACTTCCTGGCGCGGTTGCAGTCGTCGCCGCCTGTGCGTTCCAGTGATCTCGCGCTGCGCACCGACGCCACGAATGTCGTCGGTTCGAAGACCGTCCGGAACCTCCGATAGTCGCGGGCACCCAGGACAGCTTCATGGATATCGCGATCATCGCCCCGCCCTGGTTGCCTGTGCCCGCACCCGCGTATGGAGGAACGGAGGCGGTGCTCGACGAACTGGCCCGCGGTCTACAGGCCGCCGGGCACGAGGTACTCCTGATCTGTCATCCGCATTCGCAATGCCCGGTGCCCAAGGCGTCTGTGATCCCGGCCGAAGACACTGTTCGGATGGGGCGCGCCAGCATCGAACTGGAGCATGTGATCGGGGCGTACGAATTGGTGAAGGACTGCGATGTCGTGCACGACAACACGCTCGCCGGGCCAATCTACTCGGCGCGTTATCTCCACCTTCCGGTGGTGACGACGAACCACAACCCGTTCAGTCGCACGTACAACGCGGTGTTTGGCGCGTCAGTGCCGCGCGTCGCGCTGGTGGCGATTTCGCAATCGCACGCCTCATCGACGCATCTTCCCGTCGCCGCAGTCGTGCACCACGGCATCAACGTCGACGACTATCCGTTCGGCGCCGGTGACGGGGGATATGTTGCTCTCCTCGGTCGGATGACGGAGAACAAGGGCGTGCATCGCGCCATAGCTGTTGCACGAGCCGCTGGCATGCCCCTGAAGATCGCCGCCAAGATGCGCGAGCCGCACGAGCGCGCCTATTTCGAGAAGTTCGTCGAGCCGCATCTCGGCGACGACGTCATCTTTCTCGGAGAGGTCGATGCCGATGGAAAACGCGAGCTGCTTGCCTCGGCGGCCGCGCTGCTGAACCCCATCAGCTGGCGCGAGCCGTTCGGCATGGTCATGCTCGAGGCGATGGCGTGTGGCACGCCCGTGGTCGGTTGCCCGCAGGGTGCTGCACCAGAGATCGTCGAGCACAATCTCACCGGATATCTCGGTGACACTGACGGCGAACTGATCACCGGTCTGTTGTCACTGGATCGCATCGATCGTCGAACGTGTCGCGAGCACGTTCGACGGCGATTCTCCGTCGAGCGAATGGTCGACGGCTATGTGCAGGTCTACGAGCGGCAGCGAAGCAACTACCCAGCGGCTGCTGCGTCGAGCTGAGCTTGAGTCACGCCGCACCGCTTTGCTGAGGTGTCGAGCAGCGCGTTGACCTCTGGTGGCCGAGGCACCGCGGCAATACCGAGAGCAAGTAGATCGGCCTCGGAGGTTTTGGCCAGCAGGTCGTCCGCTGCGCAGCGGGCTACACCAGGCGCCACACCCACCTTGGTCAGCGCATCCCAGAAGGCGCCGGCGACGAGGCCGGTTGGTCGATCCGTTGGGCCGGCGGGCAAGGTGTCTCCCGGTGGTAGCGACGTGGTGGACGGGGGAGCAGTCGTTGGCGGGGGGACTGTCGCGGGTGCCTCGACGTTGGCGGCAGCCTGCACACTGATGGCCACAACCTTGTCGTCGCGGACCGAGACAATGACGATCGCGATACCGACCGCGGCAATCAACGCCCCGCCGACCCACCCGGCGGCCGCCCGACCCGAACGCGCAGGATCCGCATCCGATACCGGGCCCATCGCCAGCAGACCACGGCGATCCGCTTCTTTGACGAGCGGTGGCACGACGACGAGTGCCGACAGCAGAGCGACGCCGATGTTGATGGTGACGACGGTTCCGAAGTCAGCGAGCAACGGCAACGACGAGAACATCAACACCGCGAAGCCACCGAGCGTTGTCAGCGCCGATGTGAAGAACGCCCGCCCGGTTCGGCGCGCCGCCATGTGCGTGCTGACCCCAGGATCGAAGCCACGGTTGCGTTCCTCCGCGTATCGGGCGATGAGCAAGACCGAGAACTCTGCACACGTCGCAACCACCAACGGCCCGCCAACAGTCGAGAGCGGGCTGAGCGTGATGTTGAGCACTCGCACGAGCACCGCCGACGTCCCGACCGCGACAAGAACCGGGATCATTGTCAACAGTCCGCGCGCCAGATCGCGATAGCGCAGCACAACGAATGCGCCGACCAGTAGGAGCGCAACAATTGTCAATTGAGCGCGGTTGGCGGTGATGTTCTTCAACAGTCCGACACCCACGACGGCGAGACCACCGGTCGTTGCCGAAGCCTGCGCCGCCAGCGGCGCGCCGTCGCCTGGATCGGCGATCGCGCGGTGCAACTTGTCGAGCACTGCGGCGCGCTGCTCGAGCGACGACGGGCCTACCTGAAACAAGACCTGCGTGGCATTGCCGTTGTCGGCAACGAGCAACCCGCGCAGGGCCGGCGGGGCGATGTCGTACGCCTCCAACATGTCGAGGCCGGTGGGCGGCAGCGACGTGGTGTTGGGAACTTCCGCCAGCCAACCAACGGTTGTTGCCAGGCTGGATGAGCCGGCAAGCTCCGGGTTCTCCTTGGTCGAACGCTCGACGAGATCGAAGACGAATGCCCCCATCTGGTCGGTGAACACGCCGCCAGCGGACGCGCTCTTGGTCTCGATGAACACGCCCAACGTGGTGGCGAACCCGGTTTCCTTCTCGAGGATCCTGGCGTTCTTGATCGACGTGCTCGATTGGTTGGCCCAGTTGATCGGATCGCTCTCGATCTTCGAACCCGTCTCCATGATCAGACCCAACACCGGCAACGCAATCGCAAACAGCACCAGCGGCAGGACGGCCGTACGCGGCAGGCTGCCGAGCCGGTCGACGGTTGCCTCGACCCAGCTCTCGACCGGCTCCTCAGTCGTGGGCTTACGGCGCTCACGCCATCCGATCAGCGTGGTGGGGATGACAATGCCGGCAATGAGCAGGGCAACGATGCCTATCGACAGCAGGACACCGAAGTCCTGCACCATTGGTACTTTTGAGATCTTCACCGTCAGAAACGCGATGACGGCGGCGATCGTCGCGGCGACCAGTGGTGGCCCCATCTCCAACAGCGTCACGGCGAACGGGTTGCCGGAGTGCTCGACGCCGCGTTCCTCCTCGATCCGGTTCTGGATCTGTATTGCAAATTCGATACCGAGGCCGATGAGGATCGGCAAGCCGGCGATCGTGACAAGCGAGAGCTTCGTACCCGTGAACCCGAAGGCTCCGAATCCCCAGACGATACCGGCCGCCATGCCCACCAATGGAAGGAGCCTCCACCGGACCTTGAAGGCCACGAGCAGGATCACCATCATCACCAACACAGCGATTCCGCCGAGCACCAACATGCCGCCCTGCAAGTAGTTGTTGATATCAGTCAGGAACGTGGGTGTGCCGGTGATCGTCACCTTGGCATTGTCGAAGGTGCGATGGCGCAGCACGTCGTGCACCGCAGACGAGCCCTTCGCCAACGTGTCGAGCGGGGCGTTGCCGACGAGCACCGCCGCGAGCACCGCGTGGCGGGCGTCGGGGATGAAGGCTTGCAATGGCTTGCGAACGACGACCGCGCTATCGGCAGGAGCGACGAGCTTCTTCTGCGCGTCGACTGAGTATCCGTCGTTGCCGAAGATGAGGAACTTCACCCAAGCCGGGTTGGTCATGTCCTGCTTGCCGGCCGCGCCGAGACGAAGGGTCGTGATGACCGCATCTTGTTGACGAATGGCCGCCGCTGCAGGATCTGGTTCGCGTTGGATCGTGCGGGCAATGATCTCGCTGGCCACACCCTTCACGATGAGATCCTGGGTCCATTGCAGCAGCGTCAACGGCGACACCACCGATTGGATCGCGTCGCTGGTGAGCATCTGCGTTTCGACATCTTTGAACAGAGCGACGTTCGCGGGCGTGAACAGATCGACGATCGATTTGCCTTCGTCGACCGTGAAGAGCACGACCATGTTCTCGCCGCCGAAGAGCCCCTGATAGCGCTCATTGTCCTTTGCTACCTGTGACGCAGGATCGATGTAGCTGTTCTGACCGGTCGAGAAGTCGAGCCGCCGCAAACCGATGCCGAGCCCGACAGTCACGACGACCACGACCATCAATGTCGCCGCGGTGCGACGACTGACGTGTTGGCCGGTCTTGCGCCAGAAATCAGCTATCACAGCCGTGCCTTTGCTGCGGCCTGCACAGCGGCGATGATCGGGTCCCAGTCGGCCCCGGTCTGCCGGGTGACTGTCACAAAGTCGTTGACGCCGAAAACCGTTGCGACGCCACCCGCGGCGAAGACGGCGGTGGCGAAGGGATTGTCGGCCGCATCGTCGGCGCTCTTCGCGTTGAACATTGCCTCCAGCTTGGTGTCGAGCGTGAATTTCATCGCGTCGGGGTTGGGAGTCGAAGACGGAGTTGCGGTGGTCACGTCGTGATCGTATGCCTCTCCCGGGCGGGTGATGGTTTTGGCGAGTATGGATATGGGTACTCGCGGACATGACCAACGAACCCTCAGCGAACAACGTGGCCGTCGATCACGGCGGCGACCCGCCCGGCGACGAGGCTACGATCACGTCGATTCTCGAGGGGTATGCGCGAGGAGGGTTCGATTCGTCGTTCGACGTGACCGACGATTCTGAGCTCGAGTGCCACGAGTGCAACACCGTCTCGCCGGCGTCGAGTGTGTCGATGAGCTCGCTGCGACGCCTGGAGGGTGCATCCGATCCAGACGACATGGTCGCGGTCGTCGCGATCAGTTGCCCCTCCTGCAATGCCCGTGGTACGGCGGTCCTCGGTTTCGGTCCGATGGCAACGTTGCAGGATTCCGAGGTGCTCAAAACGCTCCGTGATGATCGGCACGATGCGACGGCTCCCGGCAACTCGGCACATGGGGAGACAACCGGCGACGACACACCGCGCGACTGACTGGAGTCTTCGCGCCCTGCGTACTACGACCAACGGCCAATTGCAGCCGTCACTCACCGGGCTCAAATCCGATTCGCGGGCTCACTGGTGGCCGTGCACCGTGGGTAATCGGCGATGCCGAGGTCACGCTGCGCTCGAGTGGGCGCGTCGACATCGAGTTCCGAAGGCCTGGTGATGGGGCCGACCGGTCCGACATCGGTATTGCCACCGCGCCTGACGCAATCTGTTCCACGTCCACCCGTGACCACAGCCCTCCTGCGGCGGTCACGGGCGGTTCTCCTACGGTGATAGACAAGCGATCATGCGCGTGGCCATCAGCACCGGTGGCGGCGACGCTCCCGGGCTGAACGCGGTCATCCGCGCTACCACGCTCTGCGCACGCCGTCGGGGCTGGGAGGTCATCGGTATTCGCGACGGTTTCAACGGTTTGATGTTTCCGGAGCTGTATCAAGAAGGCAGTGGTTCGTTCGTCTTCGAGCGGCACATGGTGCGCGGCATCGGCTACCTCGGCGGCACCGTCCTCGGGAGCACCAACCGCGGCAACCCGTGTCATTTTCCCGTCGAGCAACCTGATGGGACATTCGTCTACGAAGACCGCACCGAACATCTCGTCTCGTTGTTTCGCGAAGCGGGGATCGATGCGCTGATCACCATTGGGGGCGACGGATCGCTGGCCATCGGACAGCGGCTGTTCGAGGCCGGCCTCCGTGTGATCGGTGTGCCGAAGACCATTGACAACGATCTCGACAAGACGAGCGTCAGCTTCGGTTTCGACACCGCAGTGCAGGTGGCCACCGAGTCGATCGATCGCGTCTTCACGACTGCAACGTCACATAGTCGAGTGTTCGTCGTCGAAGTGATGGGCCGATATGCGGGCTGGATCGCGCTCAACGCCGGCGTGGCCGCGGGGGCCCATGCCATTTTGATTCCGGAGATCCCGTTCAGCCTCGAACCTGTCGCCGAGATGATCAAGGGCCGCGAAGCCCGCGGTGCAAGTTTTGCGATCGTGGTGGTCGCCGAGGGAGCGATGCCCAAAGACGGTCAGCGTTCGATTTTGGGCCATGCAATCGATCAAGCGGAACGGTTGGGAGGTGTCGGTCACGCTGTCGCACAGCAGCTCACGGAACTGACGGGCAAGGAGGCTCGCACGGTCGTACTGGGCCACCTGCTGCGCGGCGGAACCCCGACAGCACACGACCGCTTGTTGGGAACCCGCTTTGGGGCAGCGGCCATCCGCGCCCTCGAGGAAGGATTGGACGGCGTGATGGTCGCCCTCAACGAACCACGTGTCGACTATGTGCCGCTGAAAGAGGCGATCGGATCGATGCGCACCGTGCCGCTCGACTGCGACACGGTGATGACGGCACGCGACATCGGGATCAGCTTCGGCGACGGCGGCTAGAGCACTCGACTAGCGGCCACTTGATGCCGAACGACGTCCGCTCGAGTTGCGGCCGCTGGAGTTGCGGGCGGCCGAACGCGGTTGGCCCGAACGCGGTTGGCCCGGGCCGCCTGGGCGAGCAGCAGCGCGTGGGCCGCCATCTCGCGATCCACCGGCCTGACCGCGTCGCCGACCCGGCTGCGACGGACGCTGCCGTGCGGGAGCATCTTCGGCCCGTTGTGGCCGCGGCGCGACCTTCGGTGCCGACGGTCCGGCCAGTTCGGCGAGCAACGGGTGCGTCGGATTGACATTGGTGACCGTCGGACTGATACCGGCCGCGCGGGCAAGCGAGCGAACGTCGCCGGCCTGATCCGGCGTCATGACGGTGGCGACGACGCCTTCCGCTCCGGCGCGGGCAGTACGGCCCGAACGGTGCAGAAACGCCTTGTGCTCGGCCGGGGGATCGACGTGGATGACGAGGGCGATGTCGTCGACGTGGATGCCGCGGGCGGCGATGTCGGTGGCCACCAACACACGGACCTGGCCGCTGGTGAAGTCGGCGAGGTTGCGCTCACGGGCACTCTGCGACAAGTTGCCATGCAATTCCACAGCCGGAATCCCCGCCGCGCACAACTGCTTGGCGAGCTTCTTGGCGCCGTGCTTGGTGCGCATGAACAACAGCGAACGATCGAGCCCGCTTGCCAGCGCGCTGACGACAGCCGCCTTGTCGCCAGAGGCGACGGCGAGAACGTGATGGGTCATCGTGTTGATGGACGACACTTCTGGATCGACGGAGTGCACGATCGGGTTGACGAGGTATTGCCGGACCAAGCCGTCGATGGCCTTGTCGAGCGTCGCCGAGAACAGCAGGCGCTGGCCACCCGCGGGGGTGGCGTCGAGAATTCGCTTGACACCCGGAAGGAAACCCAGGTCGGCCATGTGGTCGGCTTCGTCGAGCACGGTGATCTCAACGGCATCAAGACGGCAATGGCGTTGGCCGATCAGGTCTTCGAGGCGACCCGGGCAGGCGACGACGATGTCGACACCGTGGCGCAGCGCAGAGACCTGCGGGCCTTGGCCCACACCGCCATACACGGTGGCGACACGCAGGGACATCGCCGCAGCCAACGGGCTGAGTGATGTCATGACCTGATTGGCCAGCTCGCGAGTGGGTACGAGGATGAGGGCACGGGGACGGCCAGATTCGCGGCGTCGTCCGCTTGCAGCAAGACGGGCAACGATGGGCAGGGCGAAGGCGATTGTCTTGCCACTGCCGGTCTTGCCACGACCGAGCACGTCGTGTCCCAAGAACGAGTCGGGCAGCGTGGCCGATTGGATCGGGAACGCAGTCATGACATCGCGGTCGGCCAGTACGGCGATCAGTGGTGCCGGAACGCCGA
>JANMQX010000371.1:0-10364 GCA_031370745.1 Ilumatobacteraceae bacterium | reverse complement strand
TGCCCTGCACAACTCGGCTGACACCACCGGAACTCACGAACAACAGACCTTCGCGCACCTGGGCGAAATCGCACAGCAGCAGGGTCGTCAGGCGTGGTATCACGCGATGACCCTACCGATCAGCTCGCCGGGAGGGATTGTTTCGTGGTCAAGACCGGTTCGAACAGATCTCCCAGCCGGTCGACGCGATCGAGGACATCGCGGTAGTCGAACTTCAATGCCGCGTCTCCGGCCGCACCGGTCTCGACCTCCGCCCACGTGACCGGTGTCGACACGGTTGGCTCCGGTCGGGCGCGCATCGAGTACACACCGATGGTCGTCTTGAACCGGGCGTTCTGGCTCCAGTCGACGAAGATCTTTCCAGGCCGTTGAACCTTGGCCATCACCGTTGTCACTCGGTCGCGATGCTGGCGTTCGAGGACCTGCCCGACTGCGAGCGCGAAGTCGGCGGCGCCCTGGTGGGTGCACGGGGTGTTCAGCGGCACATACATCTGCATGCCCTTCGAGCCCGACGTCTTGCACCAGCCCTCCAGCTCGACGGCGGCCAGAACCTCACGGACCCACAACGCGATCTCGCAGCACTCCTTGATTGCCGCCGGCGCACCCGGATCGAAGTCGAAGACCATTGCCAGCGGGGTGTCCAGATCGGCCGAGGCGGCCATCGGCACATGCAACTCCAGTGCCGCCATGTTTGCTGCCCACACCAACGCCGCCGCTTCGTCGAACCGGCAGTAGCCGATGTCGCCGGTGTGGTCGCCAGGCCCCAACGCCGTCGGTATCCACGCCGGCCGGTGCTTCGGGCAACGCTTCTCGAAGAACCCTGTCGCCTCCACGCCATTTGGGAACCGGTTCAGCGTGATGCACCGCCCGGCAAGGTGGGGCACCATCACCGGGGCAATTCGCGCGTAGTACTCGATCGCTTCGCCCTTGACAGTGCCGGTCTCCGGATAGAGCACCTTGTCGAGGTTCGACAGCGACAACTCGCGCTCGCACACTCGCACGACGGTCCCACCGCTCATCGCTTCGACCCTACGCGATGGGTTCAGGCGGACTTGCGGACTCGACGCGGTTTGGCTTTGGAATCGCCGCCGACGACCTCGAGCTCGGGTCCGCCGGCGGGATGGCGACCACGCGCAGCTTTGGCTGCCTTCACGCTGGCCTCGAGCGCGGCCATCAGATCGACGACCTGCGGCGCCGCGGCAGCTGGTGCCGGCGCCTCGAAAGTCTCCCCGGCAGCCTTGCGTTCGATCAAGTCGAGCACCTGTTCGCGGTAGGCGTCGCGATACTTCGACGGGTCGAAGTCGGCCGACAACGACTCGACCAGCGCCTCGGACATCTTCACTTCTTTGGCACTGACCTCGATCTCGTCGAGCACGGCCAACTCGTCGATCGAGTCGACCGACACCACCTCGTCGGCGAACACCATCGTGCTCATCAGCAACGTGCCTTCCGACGCCCTCACGGCGGCGACGTACTGCTTGTTACGCATCACGAAGCGACCGATGGCGACCTTGCCGGCGGACTCCATCGCCTGGGCCAACAGCGCGTACGGCTTCGGGGTCTTGTCGGGGGCGAGAATGTAGGGCGAGTCGAAGTACACCGGATCGATCTCGTCGAGATCGACGAACTCCTCGAGGTCGATGCTCTTCGTGGCTGAGGGGATGAACGGTTCGAGCTCGTCCGGGTCGACGACGACGTATCGGCCCTTGCTGATCTCGTAGCCCTTGACGATGTTCTCGTCGGGCACGTCTTCGCCGGTATCGGCCGAAACCTTCTTCAGGCGGATGCGGCTGAGTGTTCGCTCGTCGAGCTGATTGAACGACACGCTCTTCTTGCTGACGGCATGGAACATCTTGATGGGGATGGCTACGAGCCCGAAACTAATCGTCCCGCTCCACACTGGCCTCGGCATGAACACAAGTCTGCCCCGAAAATCGCCGATTGAACAGGCCGGTGTCAACCGGCCAACACGGCCCGGGCGACCAGGTCGGTTCCGAAGGCGGTGAGAATCGCAAGATACAGCAGTCCGGTAGCGGCCATCACGGCCGAGTAGTAGTGCTCGCGTAGGGCTGCCTTGGTGACGAACACGAGGACGATGGTCGTCACCGCGCATGCCGCCCAGAACCACCCGAGCGTGCCGTTCCAGCCATCGTCGACAGCACCGGTCCACACCGACACCATGCCCGTCGGCAACAACAGTGCGGCAACCTCGATCGGCCAGACCCAACCGAGAGCTTGCACCAGCTCGTTGAGGTGCCGCCTGGGAAGGCCCGGTTGAACGAGATACCAGTGGCCCAGCAACATCGCGTCGGTGACCGAGCCGAGGAACGCGGCTCCGGCGAAGGTGCGCAGCAACGACACGCCGACGTGGCCGCCTGCGTCGATCGACGCGGTCACCAGTCCGACGATGCCGGCGATCGGCGCAACGAGGTCGAGCGCTGGCGGGAACTCGCGTCCGGGAGCCGACACCTTGGCATCGCGCTCGATGCCTGTCATCTCCGCCACCCGTTGCGATCGCCGATCGTGCTCTTCGCTGCGTCCGGAAACACCTGCGCGGCGGCGAATGATCGACACCACCAGGGCACACAACGCACCACCTGCCACGCAGGCCGCACTCGCCTGGCGGATCCATCCTGGTCCGAAGCGCACACCCAGCACGACGCTTGCCGCGGCCATCAGCAGGTAGATGCCGCGCAGCAGCCATCCGTAGCCGATGCCGACCTCGCGGCGGCGTGTGGTGAACCACAAAAACGCCAGACCGCCCACCGCCCACTGCAGCAAAACCGTCGCAGCATCGAGGCGAATCACGCCGCGCAGGCTAACCATTCGTGGTTGATTTCAAAGAGGTCGCTCATACGGGTGATGACCAGGCAGAAATTCTTTCCAGTTGTAAAACCTTTTTGTTACCGCATCGTGTCAACTCTGTACAATTCAACCCAGTGGACGTTCTCGCGAGAGCGCGTTCATCATTGAAGTCTCTCCGGTAGGCGCAGGTTCCCACTTCATCGACTCGCACCCGTCCCGCAAGTCGATGGAGCCACCGCCCGCCGCGTGAAGCCAGCGCCACCGGAGAGCTCCAATACGACCCCCCACAGCCACCGTCCCGGCCGTGGGGGTTCGTCGTATGCCAGGCCGCGTTGACCAATGCCCTACATTCAGGTGATGCGACACCGGCGAGCCACGTTCGCCCTGCTCATCTTGCTGAGCGGCTGCTTCACCGGCCCGAGGCCGAGCTCCACGACTGACCCCTTTCCGCCAGGGTCGTCGACTGGCGACGCAGCGATCGACCACGTGCTGAACCAACTCGACGCGACCAACGACGGTCCGTACACGGTCGACTACACAGTGTTGACCAAGTTTGGAAACACAACTCGTCCGGCCAGTGTTTCACTCGCGGCCGGCCGCCGATCGGTGACCGTCGGCAACGTTCGGTTCCTCACGTTACAGGGAGCGTCGCAAACGTGCGTGCTCGACAAGACCGACCCCTGCGCGCCGAGCATCGAACCGGCGCGGATCAGCGACACCCAGATCACGCCCGATTTCTACGCAGCTGATGCGGCCAAAAGGTTGCGCCGCAGCGCAATCGCCCGCATCGGTTCGACGATCGCGCACACCGAGCAGATCGCCGGCCAATCAGCGACCTGTGTCGACCTACCGGTCACTGGTGGAGTGTCGGTGTTCTGCGCGTTGACCAACGGGCCGCTGGCCAAGCTCGACGACGGTGCGGTGAAGATCGAACTCACCCAGTACACGCAGGCAGTCGACGAGTCGCTGTTCGCGACGACGGGCCCATAAACACCTCAGGCTGCGACGCTGATCAACCCGTGGTTGGCGTCGTTCACCGCGAGCGGTCCCGCATCGGTTGCCACGACGATATCTTCGAGACGCATACCCCAACGGCCGGGGAGGTAGATGCCGGGCTCGACGCTGAACGCGTGGCCGGGCTCGAGCGGCAGGCCGTTGCCTTCGACCATGTATGGGTCTTCGTGTTCCTCCATGCCGATTCCGTGACCGGTGCGGTGCATGAAGTACTCGCCGTAGCCCCCCGCAGTGATGATTCGACGGGCGACCCGATCTACCTCTTCGCAGGGCGTGCCGACAATACCGGCCAACACTGCGGCACGCTGCGCCTCGTGCAGCACCGCGTAGGCCTCGGCGACCTCTGCTGGCGGATCCCCCAGGAACACACACCGCGTGATGTCACTGCAATAACCATCCATCGTGCCACCGAAGTCGCACAGCACGATCTCGCCATCTCTGATGACTCGATCACTGGCGTGATGGTGAGGCGATGCTGCATTCTCGGCAGCCGCCACGATCGCGAAGTTGACGCGTTGATGGCCCTCGGCCAGGATCCGCGCCCCGATGTCGGCGCTGACCTCGGCCTCGGTGCGACCGGCAAGCGGGATGTGACCCGCCTGCAGATCCGTAGCGATGCGATCGACGGCTGCACCTGCCGCGGCCAACGCGGCGATCTCCGTGGCGTCCTTGCGCATCCGCAACGCGTTCATGACCTCGACCGAGCGAACGTACCGCGTCGTCGTCGAGGGCCACTGCTTCAGCAGGTCCACGAGGAAACGCGCCCACATGGTGTCGCCGATTGCCGCGGTCGCCGGCCGGCCAACCAGACCCGCAACCACAGCGATGGGATCGTCGGTCTCGTTCCACGGTAGGAGTGTGAACACGTCGGACCGCTCGACGACACGCGGCGCCTCCATCCGAGGCACCACCAACGTGACCTCGCCGTCCTTGGGCACAACGAGCATCGTCAGCCGTTCCAAAGGCATCGCCTCGTAGCCCGACAGGTAGGGCAAGTCACGGCCCACCGACACCAGCAACACGTCGATGTCGGCCTCGCGCATTCGAGCCCGCGCCCGGGCGACCCGATCGACGTAGGTGGCTGTCGACGAAGAGGCGCTCATAGAGAGTCCATTCTTACTCAGGCGGTGACGTTTGGGTGAGCGGGCCCGCCGGAGGCGTCGCGGCTCAGGCGAACGACAACGACTCTGCGTCGCCTACCGACACCGCGTCGGCGGCCTGGCGGGCGTGGTAACTGCTCCGTGTCAACGGACTCGACTCGACGTGACCGATGCCGAGCGATTCACCGAGTCGCTTCCACTCGACGAACTCTGAGGGCTCGACCCAACGGGCGACCGGCAGGTGATGGGTGGTCGGACGCAGATACTGGCCGATCGTGACGATGTCAACCCCGACACCGGCCAGATCGGCGAGGCAGCCAGCAATCTCGTCGGGGGTCTCGCCCATCCCGACGATCATCCCCGACTTCGTCGTCAGCCCCGCAGCCTTCGAACGCGCCAGGACCGACAGGCTGCGCGCGTATCCGGCCGACGGTCGAACGGCGCGCTGCAACCGGGCGACCGTTTCGATGTTGTGGTTCAGCACGTCGGGACGGACGTCGAGCAGCAGGGCAAGGGAGTCAGCATCACCCTTGGCGTCGGAGATCAGAGTCTCGATCTTCGTACCGGGGCACCGCTCTCGAATCGCCTCGACGCACCGAGCCACGTGAGCCATCCCGCCGTCGGCAAGATCGTCGCGCGCCACCATCGTCAGCACCGCGTGAGCCAGACCCATGCGGCTGATGGCTTCGGCCACTCGGCCGGGCTCGTCGTCCGACGGAGCAAGCGGCTTGCGCGTATCGACAAGGCAGAAGCCACAGGCACGCGTACACCGCTCGCCCAGCACCATGAACGTGGCCGTCCCGTCGGCCCAGCAATCGCTGAGGTTTGGACAACCGGCTTCCTCACAGACGGTCACGAGACCGAGGTCGCGCACCGTCTTCTTCAGCGATATCACGTCAGGACCGTGGACCACTTTCGGGCGCAGCCAATCGGGCTTGCGTGACGAGATCGCCAGGCCGTCGGCAACACCCACCTGGGCCAAGCGGCGCACGACCGCACCCGGGCCCTGCCCGCGTGAAAATGCCGACAGATCGTCAGGCTGATGTTTCCAGGCGACGTCTTGGCGTTCCATCGAGCCGCCGCCCCACACTGTTGCGGCGTGGCGAGCCACAACGGAGGCGACCCGCTCGAGCGAGGCATCAATGCCCTCTTCGAGCAGAGACGTCACCGGCTTGTCGGGAATCCCGCACGGCACGATGAATTGGCGCATGTAGCGCATGTCGGGGGCGACGTTGAGGGCGAATCCGTGCATCGTGCGGCCATTCGAGAGCCGCACACCGATGGCGCAGATCTTACGAGGCGTGGGCCCACTGACGCCGATCCACACCCCTGGGTAGGCGTCGAGACAACCGACGTCGTCGACACCCAGTTCGGTGAGGCTGGCAACGATCACCCGCTGGATCGCGAAGACGTGGTCAGCGGCCCCCATCGAATTGGAAACGGTGACGATGGGGTATCCGACAAGTTGGCCAGGCCCGTGATAGGTCACATCGCCGCCACGTTTCACCGACACCAGTTCGGCGCCGACAGCTTCCGGATCGACGAGCAAATTGACGGCAAGGTAAGCGCGCGGACCGTGCGTGAACACGTGCGGATGTTCGAGCAACAGCAGATGGTCCTCGACGCCGTTGGTGAACAACGCCTGTTGCACCGCGAGCGCCTCGCGATACGGAACCTTGCCGAGCCATCGAACCCGCAGTGTCATGTCAGAGCTCGGCGGACCAATCGCGGGTTTCGAGAACCTGCTTGATCTTCACGAGGAAGCCAGCGGCATAGGCGCCGTCGAAGGCCCGGTGATCCCATGCCATCGCCAAGTTGCCGACAGGATGGATCGCGATCGCCTCGCCACCATCGGATGTGTGCACGACGACGGGTTTGCGGATGATCGCGTCGGTCGACAAGATGGCCACCTGCGGCTGGTTGATGATGGGCATCGTCAACACGCTGCCTGCAGAGCCGTTGTTGGAGATCGTGAAGGTGCCCCCGCTGATCTCGTCGGGGCTGAGCTTGCGGCTTCGCGCCCGCCCGGCAAGGTCGTTGATCTCGCGAGCGATCGCCCGCAGGCGCTTCGTTTCCGCGGCGCGGACCACTGGCACGAGCAATCCCTGGAATTCGAGATCGACGGCGATGCCGATGTCGACGAAGTTGTGCACGATCAAGTCGTCGTCCGACACGCTGGCATTGAGATGCGGGAAGTCCGCGAGCGCCTCGACAACAGCCCTCGTGATGAACGGAAGATAGGTGAGCCCAAAACCCTCCGACGTCTTCCACTCCGCCTTGACACTGTTGCGGGTGACATCGACGTTGGCGAAGTCGACTTCGACAACACTGAACGCGTGAGGGCTGACGCCCTTGCTCATCACCATGTGACTGCCGGTGAGCTTGCGGATCTTCGACAGCTTGACCGCAGAGTCTCGCTCGCCCGGGGTCACTGCCGCCGCCGGCGCCGGCGCCGGTGCGATCGGAGCCACGGCTGCGGCTGGCGGGGCCGGAGCAGCAGTGGGCGCAGCCAGCGCGGGCTGAGGCGCTTGCGTGGCGACCGTGTCGATGTGGTCGAGTACGTCGTCGCGCGTGATCCGCCCTCCAGGACCGGTGCCTGTGATGCGATCGACATCGATGTTGTGCTCAGCGACGAGGCGACGGACCACGGGCGACAACAGGCGGTTGTCGGAGGATCCTTCCGGCCTCTCCGGTGCGGTCGCCGCCGGCGCAGCGGGCGAGGGCTGAGGCGGAGCCGGCGGGGCGGGTGTCGGCGACGATGTCGATGCTGGCTCGGGTGCGGCCGCGAGGTGCTCCCCAGAGGGCTCGACCGGGGCTGTGGGCGGCAATTCCGGCTCAGCAGCTTCCGGTTCCGCTGGCGGTGCCTGGGCCGCAGCCGGTGCCGCAGCCGGTGCCTCGGCCGGTGCCGCAGCCGGTGCCTCGGCCGGAGCCGGAGCCTCGGCCGGAGCCTCGGCCGGCGACGGTGCGCCAGCAGCCTCGCCAACGACGGCGATCACCGCGCCGACGGGCACGGTGTCGCCCTCTTGCACGCGGATCTCGGTGACGGTTCCCGCAATCGGCGAAGGGACCTCGGTGTCGACCTTGTCGGTGCTGACCTCGAAGAGCGGCTCGTCGGCCGACACCGTGTCTCCAACCTTCTTGAACCAGCGGGTAATCGTGCCCTCAGTGACGGTTTCACCCAGTTGTGGCAACGTGACATCGGCCATGGCGTGTGGTCTCTCTCTTCGATCGGTCAGGCGTTCAAGCTGCGGCCCGTTAGGGACAATACGGTTTCACCGAAGAGCTCCGTCAGGCTTGGGTGTGGCTGGATGAATTCGGCAACCTCCGCCGCGGAGGCTTCCCAGTTGACGGCGAGATAACCGCCGCTCAACTGTTCGGTCACCCACGGGCCAACCATGTGTACACCCAGTATCTGCCCGGCGCTTCCATCGGGTTGCTTCTTGGCAATGATCTTGACCAATCCATCGAGCTCTCCGAGGATCTGTGCCCGGCTGTTGGCCCGGAACTGATGCTTTGCAACGACCACGTCATAGCCGGCTTCGCGTGCAGCCTCTTCGCTTGGCCCCGAGAACGCAACCTCGGGGTGGCAGTAGATGGCCCACGGCACCCGGTCGTAGGCGATTGGGTTGGGGTTCTCACCGAGGATGTGCTTGGTCACCAGGATCGCTTCGGCGTAACCGACGTGCGCCAGCTGCGGTGTGTTGATGACATCGCCGATGGCATACACGCCGGGCTCGCCCGTGCGGCAGTACTCGTCGACCTCGATATGACCGTGATCGCTGAGCTTGACCGCGGTGCCTTCCAGTCCGAGCTTGTCGGCATACGGGCGTCGGCCAATGCTGACGACGACGACATCGGATTCGATGTTCTCGACTTCACCGCCATCGCCGACGACGCAGTGGACCGTCGTGCCACCGGCGTCGGTAGGCGTATGACCGACCACCTTCACCGACGTGCGGATGTCGATGTTCTTCTTCTTGAAGCTGCGCACCACGACATTGGCGACATCGCTGTCGAGGCCTGGAAGGATCTTCGGCAATCCTTCGAGGATCGTCACCTGCGAGCCGAGGTCGGCGAACGTGCTGGCGAACTCGCAACCGATCGCCCCGCCGCCGATCACGACGACACGGCCAGGGACGTAATCGAGCATCAACAACTCGTCGCTGGTCATGATCGGGCCCGACGGCTCGAAGCCGGGGATCGTGCGGGGTACGGACCCACCGGCAAGCACCACACTGGTGCCGCGGATGATCGTTGTGCCATCCGCGCCTGTCACGGTCACCGTGTGATCCGCACCGAGTGTGCCGGTGCCATCGAAGATGGCGATCTTCTTCGACTTCATGAAGCCAGTGAGGCTCTTGACGATGCCATCGACGATCTTCTGCTTGCGAGCCTGCGCCGTGACGAAGTTCACCACCGGCGCGCTTGATTCGATGCCGAACTCGGCGGCATGAGCGACATGACGTTGCACGGCGGCGGTTTCGAGAAACGCCTTCGCCGGGATGCATCCGCGATTGAGGCATGTGCCACCCATCTCCGCCATCTCGACGATTCCGACATTGAGTCCTGCGGAGGTTGCATAGAGGGCAGCGGCGTAGCCGCCCGGACCACCGCCGATCACGACGAGATCGAATTCGGTTGCGGGCTCCATGGTGGCTCCGTGACGGTGGTGAGTCGGCCAGAAAGTTGGTGTGAAAATCGCCAGCACAAGCAGCACAGCGTGAGCGTTACGGTAGCGCCTACTCGCCCTGAGCGAGCACCCATCGCAGCTGTTGATCGGCGCGACTGAATATCAGTTGACGCGACGTGCCCTGCATGCCGGTGGTCGAGAACGTCAATGCGCAGTCGACCTGACCGACGGCGATGCCGTCGCAGTTCGACGTGGTGACGGGCAACACCTTGCCGGGACCAACCAACGTGAAACCCTCGAGCCCATGGGGATCTTCGACACCACCGACTCGCACCACAGCGACGAGGTTGCTGTCCGCAAGCGACGACGACACGAGCGCGACCGTCACGTCGCCGGCCGTGCCGGCCTCACCGGTCGCGAGCAGCTTGGCCGACTGTTGCTGGCCACCCACTCGCAGCAATTGGATGCCTCCGGCGAGAAGGATGACGAGGCCGCATGCGATCGCGAGCAACAGCAACGTCCTGGTGCGCATGGAATTGCCAGGCTATGGCAGATAGCGTTCGCCCGTGCAACGACTTCTGCTGTGCATGTTCAGCGTTGCAGCTCTTTCGGCGTGCGGCAGCCCCACGGTGGCATCCGACGTTCCCGCGGCAGCGCCCCTCGCAACGTCGCCCCTCCCAACGTTGTCGCCCACATCGCCGCCGACCTCGTCGCCCCTCCCAACGTCGTCGCCAACATCGCCGCCGACCTCGTCGCCCCTCCCAACGTCGTCGCCAACGTCACTCGCCGCGCCGGTCACACCCACAGTTCCTGAC
>JANMQX010000356.1:0-3850 GCA_031370745.1 Ilumatobacteraceae bacterium | reverse complement strand
GATACGCCACGCCGCTGTTCGCGGTACTCCTTCTCGTCGAAGCGACCGACGTGCTGTTCGCGGTCGACTCTGTTCCCGCTGTGCTCGCTGTCAGCAAGGAACAGTTCATCGTGTTCACGTCGAATGCGTTCGCGATCATGGGCCTTCGGGCGCTGTACTTCATGCTCGCCGACATGCGCGCCCGGTTCGCGTATTTGCAGCAGGGTTTGGCGATCATCCTCGCTTTCGTCGGCGTCAAGATGATCATCAGCCGCTGGTACCACATTCCCACAGCACTGTCGCTACTCGTGATCGCGGTGGTGCTGGCGGCGGCGGTGGCGCTCTCGTTGCAGCGAACTCGCGACGTCGACAAGACCGCGGCCGCTCGCGACTCGCGACCTCCGAACAGGCCGTGACACCCCGCGGGTAGCCTCACGCCGTGGCGATTGTGGAAGAGGATCTCGAACAACTTCGAGCCACCGTTTCGATATCCGACGTCGTGCAGCAACACATCGCCTTGCGCAGGGTCGGGCGCAACTGGGTGGGGTTGTGCCCGTTCCACGCCGAGCGCAGCCCGTCGTTCAACGTCCGCGAGGAGACCGGCCGCTACAAATGCTTCGGGTGTGGTGCAGCGGGCGATGTCTTCACGTTCGTGCAGGAGATCGAACATGTCGACTTCGTCACCGCTGTCGAACAGCTGTCCGCGAAGGTCGGTTTGCAACTTCGCTACACGTCCGGCGGCGAGAGCAAAGACCGCCTGCGCCGCAAGCAGTTGATCGAGGCGATGGGTAAAGCCGTCGACTGGTATCACCAACGGCTGCTGAACGGCAACGACGGACGCGCGGCGCGCGACTACCTGCGCAGCCGCGGACTGGCGGGCGACGTCGCCCGGCAGTTCAAGTTGGGCTGGGCACCCGACGACTGGGATGCGCTGAGCCGCGACGTGGGACTTCCCGCCGATGCTCTGCGCGATACCGGGCTGGCGTTCACCAACAAGTCGGGCCGTTTGCAAGATTCCTTTCGCGGACGGGTGATGTTCCCGATCGTGTCGGAGAATGGCGACCCCGTCGCGTTCGGCGGTCGCATCCTGCCTGGCTCGACCGACCCGGCCAAGTACAAGAACTCGGCTGAGACGTACATCTACGCCAAGTCGAAGACCCTCTACGGACTGCATGCGGCGAAGGCCGAGATCGTCGCTGCCGATCAGGTGATCGTGTGCGAGGGCTACACCGATGTCATCGGCTTTCACCGAGCGGGCGTGAAGAGGGCCGTGGCCACCTGCGGCACTGCGCTGACCGAAGAGCACGTGCGCATGCTCAAGCGGTTCGCGAGCCGCGTCGTGTTGGCGTTCGATGCCGATGCCGCAGGGCAGGGCGCTGCCGAGAAGTTCTACGAGTGGGAGCAGAAGTATCAGGTGCAGGTCAGCGTGGCAGCGTTCCCGAAGGGCCAGGATCCCGGCGAACTGAGCCTGTCGAATCCCACCGCACTGGCAGCGGCCGTCGATACGGCGCTGCCCTTCCTCGGATTTCGCTTGCAACGAGTGATGAGCGGGCGCCAACTGAACTCTCCTGAGGATCGGGCCAGGTTGGCCGAGCAGGCCATGGCCGTTGTCAACGAGCATCCCGATACAAATGTGCGCAAGCTGTACGCAGGTCAGGTGGCCAGCCATACGGGCCTGCCGATCAACGACTTGGTGGCGATTGCGGCACGGCGCTCGGCCCGTCCGACCGTGCGTGTCGGCAACACTCGCCGGGTCGGCAGCTCCGAGAACGCCGAGTTCGTGGCGATCGCCCTGCTGTTGCAGCGCTGGCACGACATGGCCGGCTGGCTCGACGAGGTGCTGTTCGTCGACGATGTTGCCCGACGCGCTTTCTTGGCTGTTGCCGAAGGTGATGGCTCGGTTGGGCGCTCTCTCGAGCTCGCCGATCCCGAAGCGCGCGAGATGATCGAGCGTGCCGCTGTCGCCGACATCGACGCTGATCCCGCCGCCGAGGGACGCAACCTCATCGCCGCGGCAGTGCGGCGCGAACTGGGGCGACGCGTCAAGGAAACCGATCCGGTCGAGATCTTGGCGAACCGCGATGCTCGAGTGGCGTTGGAGCAATTTGACGAGCCCTCCGCGGGAAACGATGCTGCCGAGCTGTTGCTAGGGTGGCTGCAACGGCGCAACGAGGAGCGTTCTTGAGTTTCGGGCAGTCTGACGCACCAACCGAGTCGGCACCTTTTCCCGGCGTCGATCCCGGCGAGTGGAACAGTCTGCTCGCGCGCGGGGCGATCTCGGGCGTGCTCGATGCCGAGGAGATCACCCATGTGTTGCGCACCGTCGAGCTCACCGGCGACGTCCTCGAAGAGGTCCAGAAGGCGGTCACGGCTCGCAACATTCGCATCGACGAGACGGTCGACGATGTCGTCGACGACACACCGCCGGAGGGTGTGCCGATCATCGAGGTTCCCCTCGCCGAGGACGCCGATGGTCTGATGGCCCGCCGCCGGCGGCGTCGCAGCGAGCGGATGAACGCGAGTGGTGTCGACACCGGCAGCACGGCCGACACCGTGCGCATGTACCTGCGTGAAATTGGTCGGGTCGACCTGTTGACGCCCGACGACGAGCGACAGTTGGCGCAGGCGATCGAGGAAGGCAATCAGGCAGCACTCAAACTCGACGAGCCGATCGATCCGATCGAACACCGTCGGTGCATGCGCGTCGTGCAGACAGGCCAGCGGGCCAAGAGCGAGTTGATTCAGGCCAACTTGCGGCTGGTGGTCAGCATTGCCAAGCGGTACAGCGGACGCGGGATGCTGTTCCTCGACCTCATTCAAGAGGGCAACCTGGGGTTGATGCGCGCCGTCGACAAGTTCGATCACACCAAGGGCTTCAAGTTCTCGACGTACGCCACATGGTGGATCCGTCAGGCCATCACCCGCTCGATCGCCGATCAGGCTCGCACGATCCGCATCCCTGTGCACATGGTCGAGAGCATGAACCGCGTGTTGCGCATGCAGCGCCAGATGCACCAGGAGTTGGAGCGTGAACCCACGCTCGACGAACTGGCCGACCGTTGTGGTTTGCATCCCGATCGGATCCGTGAGATCTTGCGCATCTCCCTCGATCCGCTCTCGCTCGACTCTCCGGTGGGCGAAGAAGACGATTCCAACCTCACCGACTTCATCGAAGATCTCACGGTCGATGCCCCTGCCGACATGGCGACCAAACGGATGCTGGCGCAGGCGGACGAAGAGGCGCTCGGCGAACTGAGCGACCGCGAGCAGGAGATCGTGCGCATGCGATTCGGCCTCGACGACGGCCAGGCCAAGACGCTGGAAGACGTGGGTCGCGAGTTCGGTGTGACGCGAGAGCGCATCCGCCAGATCGAGGCCAAGACGCTGGCCAAGCTGCGTCACCCGATGCGCAGCCAGAAGCTCAAAGAGTTCCTCGAAGCCGAATGACGTGCCGATCATCGCGCACGGCACAGGCGTAAATCGGTGTGGCTCCGGGGTCTGGACGCTAAAGTTTCGTCTGCCTTCCGGGGTAGCTCAGTTGGCAGAGCAGCTGACTGTTAATCAGCGGGTCGCAGGTTCGAGCCCTGCCTCCGGAGCAAGGTGAACGGCCCGCCTCGTGCGGGCCGTTTGCATGTGAGGGCACAGTCGGGGCGGTAGCTCAGTGGTCAGAGCAGGGGACTCATAATCCCTGGGTCGTGGGTTCGATCCCCACCCGCCCCACCAGGTCATGTGTGTTCAGCTGAAGCGAGATGTTGGCGTTCCTGGCGGGTTGAAGACACCCGGCTGGGCGTCGGGGTTCGCGACCAGGACCTCGCCTTCCAGTCCATCAGGGTCGACGAAGAACAGCGAGAACATCGGGCCGAAGTCGGTG
>JANMQX010000343.1:0-13682 GCA_031370745.1 Ilumatobacteraceae bacterium | reverse complement strand
GTGAGCAGATCCGAGAGCGCGGTGAACGCCAGCTGCGCCTCCGCCTGAACCGGTCGACACTCGAGGATCTGGAACGAGCGCCGTTCCGCGGCCTGGAGACCCTCCCGCCAGAGCGTCGTCTTGCCGAGGCCCGGCTCACCCTCGAGCACCAACATCGCTGGACCACTGTCGAGGGAGTTGATGAACGTGTTCAGCGCCTCCAGCTCCGCACCACGGCCGACTGTCGGGTGTACCTGCCCAGGCAATCCCGCATCCGTCGACCCATCCGCCCGAGGTGGTTCGCCGCGCCTGACGGGCTCGCCGCCGGCGCGGGCCGCGTCGTCCGTCGACACACCGGCCATGACGCCCTCCCGAAGTGCTGGCTATCGCAACCGTACCATGGCCGCATCGAGGCTCCCGCGAGCCGACCGTCGCGTCAGTCGAGTGTGACGTGGCGACAAAGGCAACCGCTCATCATTCACCAGCAAGATATTCGGTGTCCGATCGGGTTGGGGCGCACGATCCCGACGTCAGGCTCTCGCTGGCGCTCACTCTCTGTATGGAGCGCATGATGACAACGTGGAGGTCTCACCCGGTATCGCCGCTCGATGTCTCGACGGCGACACCGCGCCACACTTCGGCCCCCAAACCGGGGGCCCCATACAGCTCGATCCAGCGACCGGCGAGGCTGTCCCGGTACGCCGGATCTGTGGCGACCGCAACGAGGCCAACGTTGGTTGAACGGCACTAGTCGTCGCGCCAGTCGTCCTCCGGATTGTCTTCGGTGAGGTGCTCGACGACCGTTCCGTCGATTGCATCGACCAGCACCAGAGATCGTTGGCGTGGAGGACTCTCCGCCGAGTACACCAGCACGCGCCAGGTCGGCCTGCTGCGTAGTCCGCGCCAGACCTGCTGCGCCGATGCATGCCCGATCGGGAACCCGACGGCTCCTTGCGCTGCGACCAAGGCCTGCTTCTCGTCGACATTCATCTTCCAACCGGACGTGAACGACAGCAGGCCTACGGCCGTCAGCAAGATTGCTGCCCAGAGCATGCCGCGATTGATCAGCACGGGATCGTGGCCGCGGCGCAAGACCCACACCAACGCACAGATGACGGCGATCCCGACATAGAGATAGGCCGGGCGGCGCCGGCGGCTGTTGTCGGGGAACTGATAGGGCCCGACGTACTCGCTCGCGTTGAGATCGTCCGGCAGCGCATCGCGAAGGTTTTCAGTGTCGCTCATTCGCCGTTCAGGCTAGCGGGGCCATGCTGCGCGGAGCTTGGCTGCCGTATCGGAGAGCGCTTCGGGCAGTGTGCGCGTGTTGGCAATCGCAGTCATGAAGTTGCCGTCACCCACCCAACGCGGCACGACATGAACATGCAGGTGCTCACTGACGCTGCCGCCCGCCGGTTTGCCGAGGTTGATACCGACGTTGACTCCACCGGGGTCGTAGGCAGCTTTCACGGCGCGGACTGCGTCGGTCGCGGTCGCCCACAACTCCGCTGCTTCATCGGCGTCGAGATCCTCGAGATCAGCAACCACCCGGTACGGCAAGATCAAGGTGTGACCGGTGCCGTACGGGAACGCGTTGAGCATCGCCACGACCTTTGAGCCGCGATGCACGATGTTTGCTTCCTCGTCGCTCAAGCCGGATCCCAGAATTGCGGTGAAGACGCTGCCGTGGTGGGCCGAGTTCGTGGTCGGCGAGCTGACGTAGGCCGCCCGCCAGCCGTTCCACAACCGCTCGTAGGTATCCACGGGTTGAAATTAGTCGGCGCAGGCCCCCCGCCGCAGCTACTGTCGTTGGCGTCCGTTCGAAGAGCGCACCGGCGCGGAGAGGAGGAAGGTCATGAACACCATTGCCTTCGTCCACCGCGCCCCCGCCATCATCTAGGCACCGAACGGATCGGTGCCACGAGCACCGAGGAGTTCATCGTGCCAACACGCACCCGACGTCGCTACGACGACGACGATTTCGATCCGCCCGTCACCCGATGGACGCACCATGAGGACGACGTCCCACATGACGAAGTCACCTATTCCACATATCCCGACGCCGCGCACGGACCATCACCCGTGCCGGGTTGGGTATCTACCTCGCCCGCAGCGACCGACATCGATCTCGGTGTCTTCAAGACCGGCAAGGAAGCCGATGTTTCGCTGATCCGGCGGACGCACGGCGACCACAGCGTGCTGCTGGCCGCCAAGCAGTACCGCGACGCGCAGCATCGAATGTTTCACCGCGACGCGGGCTATCTCGAAGGTCGCCGAATGCGGCGCAGCCGAGAGAACAGGGCGATGGAGACGCGCACCGAGTTCGGTCGCGAGCTGATCGCCGGGCAGTGGGCAGCGGCAGAATTTGCAGTGTTGTCGCGCCTGTGGTCGGCGGGCGCGGCCGTCCCGTATCCAGTTCAGCTGCACGGAACGCAGTTGATGATGGAGTTCGTCGGCCACGCGGACGGTGTCGCCGCTCCGCGTCTGGCCCAATTGCGACCATCGGCGAGCGAAGCAGCCGCGCTCTACGACCAGATGCGCGGGGTGTTGGGTCAGCTCTCCGATGCCGGATACACCCACGGCGACTTGTCGCCGTACAACGTCTTGGTGCACGACGACAGAGTGGTGCTGATCGATCTCCCGCAGGCGATCGATCTGGTCGGCAACCCACAAGGCTTCACGTTTCTCCGCCGTGATTGCGACAACATCTGCACCTGGTTCAAGGCGCGCGGCGTCGACGCCGACCCCACGATCCTCTTCGACGATCTGATGCTCTCCGTGCCTCGTGGCTGACGTGTCGACTCAACCGCCGGTGAGAACGGCTAGACGACGGCGAGTTGCGCTTCGACCTCGGCATGTAACCGGCCGATGAACTCGTCGAGCGGCACCCCGCGCTCGACCTCGCCGCCGCGCGGGTTCACTCCGAGCGTCCCGGCGGCAACATCGTCGTCGCCGACCACCAACACGTATGGGATCTTCTCCAACTTGGCGCTGCGAATTCGCTTGCCGAGTTGGTCGTTGGCATCGACGATGTCAACACGAAAGCCCTCACCCGCCAAACGCTCGACGACTTGCGCAGCATGCGCTTGGTGGGCCTCGGCAACCGGCAGCACACGAGCTTGCACCGGAGCCATCCACGTCGGAAACGCCCCGGCGTAGTGCTCGAGCAGCACGCCGAAGAACCGCTCCAGTGAACCGAACAACGCACGATGCAACATGATCGGCCGATGACGGGCGTTGTCAGTCCCGACATATTCGAGGTCGAACCGCTCAGGGTGATTGAAGTCGGCCTGAATGGTGCTGAGCTGCCAGGTACGACCGATTGCATCACGAACGTCGATGTCGATCTTCGGACCGTAGAACGCAGCATCGCCCTCTTTGACCTTGTACGGAAGGCCGTACTTCACCAGGGCGGCCCTCAGACCCTCGGTGGCCTTTTCCCAGATTGCGTCGTCGCCGACGTACTTGTCGGGATCCTTCGTCGACAGGTTGGCGGTGAACTCGTCGAAGCCGAATGCCCGCAACACGCTCATGACGAAGTCGAGCAGCGAGGCGATCTCGTCTTGCATCTGATCCTCTGTGCAGAAGATGTGGCTGTCGTCTTGCGTGAAGCCGCGAATCCGCATCAGGCCATGCAGGGTGCCTGCCCGCTCGTAGCGGTACACGGTTCCGAGCTCGAACAACCGCATCGGAAGTTCGCGATAGCTGCGCTGCCGGGCGGCGAAGATCAAACAGTGCATCGGACAGTTCATCGGCTTCATGTAGTACGTGCCGTTGTCCAACTCCATCGGCGGATACATGCCGTCCTTGTAGAAGCCGAGATGGCCCGACTTCTCGAAGAGATTTCCGTTGGAGAGGTGCGGCGTGAAGACGAACTGATAGCCGCCCTTGTCGTGACGTTCGCGGCTGTAGTCCTCCATCAACTTGCGCACGATGGCGCCCTTTGGATGCCAGACGGCCAAACCTCCGCCAAGCTCGTGAGGGAAGCTCAACAAGTCGAGCTCTGTGGCCAGCTTGCGGTGATCGCGTTTCTCCGCCTCCTCGAGACGGTGGAGATGCTCGGCGAGTGCCGCCTTGCTCTCCCACGCTGTGCCATAGATGCGCTGCAACATCGGACCTTTTTCGTTGCCGCGCCAATAGGCCCCGGCGACCTTCATCAACTTGTAGTGGCCGAGTCGGCCGGTGGACGGCACGTGCGGGCCGCGACAGAGATCGACGAAATCGGCGGTGTTGCGATAGATGCTGATGGTCTCGCCGCCACCGATCTCGCCGGCATCCTCGCTGTCTGCAGCCCCCGTCGACACGCGCTCGATGATCTCGCACTTGTACGGCTGATCGGCGAACAGCTGCAACGCATCGGCCGGCGACAACTCGTCGCGTACGAACGGCTGGTCAGCCTTGATGATTTCCGCCATCTTGGACTCGATCGCGGCGAGATCGTCGTCGCTGAACGTCTTGCCGCCAGGCAGATCGAAGTCGTAGTAGAAGCCATTCTCGATTGCAGGCCCGATCGAGAACTTGGCGCCGTCGAACAGCTGGGTGACTGCCTGGGCCATGACGTGTGCTGTCGAGTGACGCAGCACATGGCGACCCTCATCGCTGTCGCCAGTGATGATCGCCACTTCCGCTCCATCGGGCAGGGCGCGACCCAGGTCGACCTCCTCGCCGTTGACGACAGCGGCTACGGCAGCTTTGGCAAGTCGGGAGCCGATCGATTCAGCCACGGTCGTCGCGGTGGCACCGGAGGCAAGGGTGCGTCGCGAACCGTCGGGCAGTGTGATCGAGATATCGGCCATAGGACGACGAGTCTACGAGAGCATCGACCGCCGATGCCTGGCAGATTCGTTGTGGGCGAGACGGCACGCCGTAGATTCAGTTGGGGGTGAGACGGCACGCCGGAGGCGTGCTGGCTCACGCGCCGACGAGCTCGGCGCTGGGATCGGGCAACTTGGCAACCTTGGCAACAACCGACGGTTCCATGTCGGCCGTCTTGCCGGCGTACACGTTGCGGTAGTGCTGCCCCGTGAGGTCGCGAATCTCGTACATCAATTCGTCGGTGATCTGGCGCAGCACCATGTGGTCGTCGCCTCGGTTTCGGTAACGCTCGACGTTGATCGGGCGTCCGATCTTGATGGAGCAGCTGCCGCGCAACCTCGGCACCTTCGCCTCCGGTGGCTGGATCTCGCGAGTACCGATCATCCCAACCGGGTAGATCGGGCAGCCGATCTTCAACGCCAGCCGCGCCGCTCCGGTGCGACCCTTGTGCAACATGCCATCGCGGCTGCGTGTGCCCTCGGGAAAGATTCCGAACAACTCGCCGCGGCGCAGCACGGCTTCAGCCGTGTCGAGGGCGGCCTGGCTCTTATCGCCACCCTCACGGTTGATGGGGATCATGCCCATCAGCGGAAACAGGTGCTTCGTCTTCCACGACTCCATGTACTCGGCCTTGCCGACGAAGCTGATGTTGCGTCGAACGTGCAGCATCAGAAATGCGCTGTCGAGGAAGCTGACGTGGTTCGGGCACAAGATGGCGGGCCCTTCATCCGGCAGACGATCGAAACCCTCGAGCTCGAACTTCCACAAACGCTTGGCGATGGGGCGCACGGCACGGCGAGCTCGCTGCTGTGCCTTACCGGCCCCTTCCGCATTCACACCTGCATGATAGAAGGGCCGACCGAGGCGTTGCTTCCGAGCGGACGAATTGCCGATGAACTTCGCGTGTCGCGCCGGTCAGATGTCAACGCCGAGCAACGCGGCAGCTTCGCCGACACCGTGACCAGCGGCTGCCGCGGCGTCGATCACAGCCACGGCACCCGGCGTATCGAGATCGTCGTCGAGCGCGGCACGAACATCGTCCAGGGCGGCGTCGCCGGTGCCCGCAGCACACCAGCTGGCCAGGCGCTGCGCGTTTCGAGGCATCAGCGTCGCGTCCCATTCCCACTCCCGGCGGTAGTGGTGCTCGATGATGGCCAGGCGGATGGAACGCGGGTCCCATTCCTTGCGCAGGGCGTCGACGAACACCAGATTGCCGAGACTCTTCGACATCTTGTGACCGTCCATGTACACCATCGCGACGTGCATCCAATGCCGAACGAACGGATCCCCGGTCGCCGCCTCGCTCTGCGCTCGCTCGCATTCGTGATGCGGAAAGATGAGGTCGGTTCCACCACCGTGGAGATCGATGGTGGTACCCAATTCGCGCAATGCCAAGGCCGAGCATTCGATGTGCCACCCCGGCCGGCCGGGCCCCCACATCGTGTCCCAGCTGGGTTCGTCGGCAGCCGACGGCTGCCACAGGACGAAGTCGAGGGGATGCCGCTTGTGCAGATCGTCGATGTTGCCGCCACGTTCGCGGGCGAAGCCGATCATCTCGTCGTGTGTGTAGTTGCTGATAGATCCGAACGACGGGAACCTGGACACGTCGAAGTACACGCTGCCACCCGCCTGATAGGCGAACCCGCGATCGAGCACCATGCCGATGAAACCGCGAATGTCAGGGATGGCGGAAGAGGCTCTGGGGCTTGACGACACGGGCAAGGCGTTGAGGGCTTGCATGTCGCGCTCGAAGCGGGCCTCTTCGCCTGCGGCCAGATCGAGGTAGTGAACGCCGAGTTGTCGTGCTTTGGCGAACAATGGATCGTCGACATCGGTGACGTTGCGCACGCACTTGACCGTGTGGCCGCTATCGATCAGGCGCCGCTGCAACACGTCGTAGGCGATGAACGTCGACGCATGACCGAGGTGGGTCGCGTCGTACGGCGTGATGCCACACGTGTACATCGTGACGATCTCACTTGGTTCGAATGGAACGACGGCACGCCGAGCCGTGTCGTACAACAGCATGGTCAACCCAACACCCGTGGATCCGAGCGGATTCCCGTCAGCTTCGGCGCGACACGAGTCTTGTAGCGCACGTTGAGTTGCAACAGCACTGCTGTGAACGCCTCGATCGCGGTCGCGTTCGACAACTCGCCGGCGTCGAGCGGGCGGCATCCGGGAATCTTCGTGACGATCTCGCTGATGGTTTCAACTGCCGCCGGGTCGTCGCCACAGATCAACACATCGCTGTCGATGGGTTGGCCGAGGTGACCCAGCTCGGTCGCCGGCAGGTGGTGGAACGCCGCGACAACACGACATCCGGGGACCGCGGCCTGCACATGTGCGGCAACACTTCCACGCGGAGGAACGAGGGGTTGGAACTCGTGACCGACGCGCACCAACGCGTTGGCCATGCTGACCACGACCTTGCCTGCGAGCGCGGCACCATTTTCCTGTGCCGTCGTCGCCGCCGAATCCCACGGTGTGGCGATGACCACGACGTCGCACTCCGCTGCCGCCGGATTGTCGCCGTAGGCCAGCAGTGATTCGAGCTCGGGCCACTTGGCAACGAGACCATCTCTGGCTTCCATCGCTCGGTACTTGGATCTCGAACCGATCACAACGTCGTAGCCGATGGAAGCCAACCGACCGGCGAGCGCGCTCCCCGCCGGCCCGGTACCACCGAGGATGCCAATTCGCATCGTCGCAGCCTTGCACAACGTCAAGCACATCCCCCTAGGTCAGAGAACCGACGTGACTACGATCACTGACATGGGTCTGCTCGACGGCAAGAACATCGTGATCACCGGCGTCCTCACCGACGCCTCACTCGCATTCGGGGTTGCCAAGCTGGCCCAGGAGGAAGGGGCGAGCATCGTGTTGACCGGCGCCGGCCGGGCGTTGAGCCTGACCGAGCGAGTCGCCCGCAAGCTTGCGGACCCAGTCGATGTTTTCGAACTCGACGTGACCGTCCCCGAACACCTCGACAAGGTGCGCGCCGCACTCGACACCAAGTGGGGACGAGTCGACGGCGTTCTGCACTCCATCGGCTTCGCCCCTGAAGCGTGCCTGGGCGACGACTTCATGGCGCCGGCATGGAGCGACGTCTCCGTCGCGCTGCACATCAGTGCGTACTCCTTCAAAGCCCTCGCCGACGCATTCGCACCACTGATGACCAACGGCGGCTCATTCGTCGGACTCGACTTCGACAACAGCGTCGCCTGGCCGGCGTACAACTGGATGGGTGTCTCGAAGTCTGCGCTCGAGAGCATCAGCCGATACCTTGCCGTCGCTCTGGGAGGGCGAGGTATCCGATCGAACCTCGTTGCCGCCGGGCCGGTCAAGACGATGGCCGCCAAGAGCATCCCGGGTTTCAAGAAGTTCGAAGACGTCTGGGACGACCGCGCTCCGCTGGGTTGGGACGTGACCGACTCATCCGCTGTCGCCAAGGCATGCATCGTGCTGCTCAGCGACTGGTTCCCGGCGACGACAGGCGAGATCATCCATGTCGACGGCGGTTATCACGCCACCGGAGCGTGAAGCCCGGGTCAACCGGATTAGGCGGTCCCGAGCCAACCGTTGATGTCGACGATCACATCCGTCGATACGTTGCTGTACAGGCAGATGGTGCCGCTCGGGGATACCGGTGCAAGCACGGCGTTGGCTACCGTGGTGCCGAGGGTGAAGTTCAGACTCGACACTTGTTCCATCGCACCGCAGGCGAACACCGTGACGAACCCGTCGCCATCGGGGTTCGTCGCCGTTACGTTCAACGACACCGCGACGACCCCAACGGAGGGAACGAGCCCAGGCAGGTCGGTCACCCGTACCTCGAGGATGCTGCTTCCGCCGATCTTGGTTTTTCGCACATCCCGCAACGCGTCGGGACTGTTACCGGGACGAGTGTCGAGCACACGCGCCGGCGCTACACCGGTGAACCCGGATCCCGCGGCGAACCAGCCGTTGATGTCGACCACCAGATCGACAGCTGCCAACGAGTAGAAGCAGACGGTCCCGGTAGCCGATACCGGGGCGACAACAGCGTTGGCCACGGTTTGACCGGCCACATAGTTGACGTTCGACACCAGTGCTCGAGCTCCACACGAGTAGACGGTGATGAACCCGGATGCCTCCGGGTTGGTCACGATGACGTTCAACGACACCGAGGTGGCGCCCACCACGGGCACGTATCCGGCGAGGCCGGTCAGTTGCACTTCGATCATCCCGTTCGCGTGGATCTTTGATTTTGGAATCGTCCGCAACGCGTCGGGGCTGTTGCCTGGTCGTGTGTCGAACACACGCTTCGGTCCGACGGAGGTGAAGGCCGCTCCGGTCGCGAACCAGCCGTTGATGTCCACGACGACGTCCGTGGGTGCGTTGGCGTAGAAGCAGACCATGCCGGTTGCCGAGACCGGGGCAACGACGGCGTTGGCGACCGTGCGCCCCGCTGGGAAGTTCACGCTGGAGACAAGCTCACGGGTGCCACACCCGTAGACGGTGATGAAACCGTCGGAAGTCGACCCTGTCGATGTCACGTTCAACGACACTGCACCCACGCCAGAGACCGGAACGAAACCGGTCAGACCGGTCATCTGCACCTGCAACTCGTATCTGCCGTTGACCTGCTGCTTCGCCACGACACGCAAGGCGTCGGGGCTCTGGCCGGCGCGGGTGTCGAACACACGCCGCGGCCCGACCGACGTGTAGTCCGGTGTCGGTGGGCCCGGTGGCGCAAGGATGATCAGCGGTGCCGCCACCGTGATGACCTGGACACCGATCCCCTGATTGCCTGCAAGGTCGGTGATCGTCACCACGACAGTGTGGGGGCCGGCGGGCAGCGCGATGAGCGGGGTCACCGACCACGTTCCGTCCGGGCCGACCGTGGTCGTCAGGGTCTGGCCGGCCACTGTGACAGTGACCGTCGCACCGGGAGGCGCGCCGCTCCCCGTGATCGCCGGCGTCGGATCAGTCGTGTCGATGGTGCCGCCGCCTGGCAGCACCACAACGGGTGCCACGGTATCGATTGTCAGCGACTGGGGGGCGCTCGCCCCTGGGTTTCCAGGGGCGGACACGGACGCGTTGACCGTGTAGATCCCGTCGGCGAGGTGTGCGGCCGTGACAGACCACGTCCCGAGGAACGCTGGGATGGTCATGGTCTGTCCGCCAACGAGGACGGTAACGAGTCGTCCATCGGCAGCGTCGGTCGTGCCCGAGATCGTCGGGGTTGCATCATTCGTCGACCGTGCTGCGCCACCGTTGATCGACAGCAGCGTTGCGTTCGTCGAGTCAACGGTCAGCGTCTGTGTGGCGAGGCCGACGTTGCCGTCGAAATCGGTCACCACGGCCGACACCATCACCGAGCCATTCGCGATGGTTGCCGTGGTCACGTTCCATGACCCGCCAGGCTGCACAGTTGCGTTCAGAACCTGCCCGGCCACGGAGACCACCACTGCAGAGCCGCTGGTGGCCGTGCTCGTTCCTGCGATGGTCGGGGTCGAGTCGTTGGTCGATGCCGTTGCTCCACCGTTGATCGTGACCAGCGGCGCCGCGGCGCTGATCGTGAGGGATTGGGTGGCGCTACCCGTGTTACCAGCAGCGTCGGTGATCGAGACGGTGACAGCATGGTTGCCGTTGGTGATGGTTGCAGCGGTGATCGTCCATGTCCCGCCCAGCGCGACCGTCGTCGAAAGCGCCTGACCCGCCACCGACACGGTGACGGCTGTTCCGACGACAGCACCGACCGAGGAGCCGGCGATCGCCGGAGTTGAGTCTGCGGTCGACCGCGAGGCTCCGCCAAAGATCGTCACCGAGGGTGCGGTGATGTCGATGGTCAACGACTGCGTCGCCGTCCCGACGTTTCCTGCCGAGTCCCCGACCGTGGCGACCACGCCGTAGATGCCGGGCACGAGCGACGTTGACGGCGTGGAGTTCCAGGTGCCGTTGACCTGCACGGTCGCCGACATGCTGGCACCCCCGCCGATGGTCACCGTGACGACCGAGCCGGCCGCGGCGTCGGTGGTTCCGGAGATCGTGGGTGTCTGGTTGTTCGTGGCGTAGCTCGCACCGTGCGTGACCGCGATCGTGGGAAGGGTCGCGTCGACGGTCAACGTTTGCGTCACCACACCTGTGTTGCCGGCACCATCGGTGCCGGTGACGACGATGTAGTGGTTGCCACTGCTGAGCGGGGCACGACCCACAGGGAACATCGCTGTCCAGCCGCTGCCGACTTGTGAAACACCCGGCACCCCCAACCCGTCAATTGAGACCGTCACAGCGCCACCGATGGCGGTGCCAGTCAGGGTCGGTGTCGCGTCATTGCTCAGCGCCGTCGCCCCACCGATGATCGTGACGACCGGTGCGGTCAGGTCGATTCCTAAAATCTGAGTGGCGCTGCCGATGTTGCCGGCGAGGTCGTGAACTGTCGCAACGACGGTCACGGAGCCGCCACTTAGCGCCGCTGGTGTCACGTTCCACGTGGCGTCGGATTGGACGAGCGCGGTCAATGGCTGTCCGTCGAGCGTCACCGTGACGAGTGTCACGGTGCCCACGTCGGTGGTTCCGACGATTGTCGGAGTCGGATCGTTCGTCACCCGTACTGCACCACCGTTGATGGTCACGACGGGCGGAGTGATGTCAACCGTCAGCGACTGGGTTGCGGTACCGATGTTGCCCACTGCATCGGTAGCGGCGGCAATGACCGAGTAGGTGTTGTTGGCGAGGATTGCCGCGGTGATGCTCCAGGTGCCGTCTGCCTGCACGGCTGCCGACAGTGTCTGGGCACCGATCGTCACGTTGACCAGTGCAGGCGTGTCGACGGTTGTCGTGCCGGAGATCGTGGGGGTGTTGTCGGACGTGATCACGGTGGCGCCGCCGCTGATCGTGACGGCGGGTGGACCGGAGTAGAACTGATTGCTGTTGGTCGTGATGGCGCCAGTTTCGGCCAGCGCTCGACCGTTGACGAGCGAGTCGGCGCCGACACCAATCGCAGCGGCCGTCATCATCGTCCCGGCGAAGTCAGCGTTGGCGCCAATCGCTCCGGCGCCGTTGACCTGCCAGAAAACGTTCTTGGCCTGCGCACCGTTCCTGAGCACGACGTGGGATGACGCAGCCGCCGAGAACGCCGCACCGATTTGGAAGATGAACACTGCGTTCGTGTTGTTTCCACCGTCGAGCGTGACTGTCCCGGTGTTTGCGACCGCACCGGCATAGGTGTGAACACCAGGGAACAGCGTCAGTCCGAGCATGTCGGGGGCGAGAGCGAAGTTCGACGGGCGATTTGCAGCGGCGGTGTAGGCGGCCAACAGATCCGTGTGGGCGTTGACCACGGCAGTGGCGCCTGACGCGTGCTGGGTGCCGCGAACCAAACCTGGCGGGAAGCCTGTGACAGCGCCGCCGGCGTCGAACACACCGAGGTCACCACGAACAACTGTGACGGGTCCGGTCGCCGTGTTGCCGACCGACGCGCCGGCGAGCACGGCGAACGGCGCCGCTCGGCCGAGATCGATCGGGGCCACCACGATGATGCCGATCGCGAACGCCGGCGTCGATGGTACGACCACCGACACACCCGTCATGCTGACTAACGCGGCGGCTATCGCCGACGCCCCGAACTTGCCCGCGCCAAATTTCAGAACCCTGCCCACTGTCGTCTCCTGGTCCAGCACCGCCCGATGGAATTCGCGAAGTCCATCCCATTCCCCCGAATGGCCGCACGTTATGTGGCGACTCCGCCACTCAACGTATGGATACCTCCACGACGCGACAAGGACCTTTGGCCCTGGAAATCCCGATTGAGTCCCAAGACGTCTCGGTGGCTCGACCAACGGCAGGCGTGGGCCAAGACAACGACGGGTTATCTCTGTCGAGAGCCCTTCGCTGCGCCGGCGGTTCTCGCGGCCGCCCGTTTGGCCGTTGCCCCAGTTTGCTTGGTCGCCGCTTTGGCAGTTCGCCCAGTTGTCGTCGCGGCGCGTTTCGCTGTCGTCGCGGTTGTGCGTGCCGATTTCTTTGCCGTGGTCAACGTGCCCTTCGCACCTGAAGATGCAGTCCGAACGGTCGTCGCCGCCCCGGTCTTCATGCTGCGAGCCGTCTTCTGAACCCCGTCGGTTGCCGTCGACGCGGCAGCGCGTACATTGTCGGCCCGGTTTCGGGCAAGCTTCGAACCGGTCGGTGACGCTTTCGGTGGGTTCGAGTTGAGTATCCGGGCGACGAGATCCTGCACGGCGGTGACGCCGCCTTGCGCAATACCGCTGATGTTGTCGCCGAAGCGATCGATCACGCCGGCAATCGCTCCGACGACCGCGTTGCCTGGCGGCACATCTGGCGCCCGCGGATGGGGATGGGTCGGAGCGGATTTCTTGGCATCTTCCAAGGCCCGACCAAGATCGGCCAGCGCACCCCGGCTGAGTCCGTTGCGAACCTTCGGGAAGAAGTCGGTCTCCTCTTCCTCCACGTGGTGACGCACGTTCTCGATCAGGACGGTGACCTTCGCGTCGAAGCGTTCGGCAGCTGGGTCGAGGTCGACCAGTTCCGACAACACCCACTTGACGATGTGGTGCTCCTCAAGGCTTTCGAGGGCTATGTCCTCGACGCCTGGCACAGTGGCCCGAGCAACTGGATAGAACACCTGCTCTTCGATCGCGGCATGGATCGACAGCTCCTCGATGATCCGATCGACGATCTGACGCTTCTCGACATGCGCGTTGTCGCCTGCCTGTTCGAAGCGTTTGAACAACTGCTGAACTGTCTTGTGGTCTGCGCGGAGGAGAGTGATTGCATCCATGGAGGTCGGTCTACCCAGAAGTTCGCAGCGCAAACCCCAGCTACCGTGAGCGCATGGGAACAATGAACCGCCTGGGGCGTGAGACCAGCCCCTACCTGCGCCAGCACGC
>JANMQX010000279.1:0-2415 GCA_031370745.1 Ilumatobacteraceae bacterium | reverse complement strand
GACCGAGCGCGACATTCCCATCGACGATCAGCTGGCGCTTGGCACGATCGACTCGTGGCTGATCTGGAACCTCACCGGTGGAGCCGTGCATGCCACCGACCCGACCAACGCCAGCCGAACGATGCTCTACGACATCCGTTCGTTGAAGTGGTCGAGTGAGCTGTGCGAGCTGTTCGGTGTACCGATCTCGGCGCTCGCCTCTGTGATGCCGTCGAGCGGTAGGTTCGGTGAAACAGCCGAGGTGTCGGGGTGTCCGGCCGGCATTGCGATCTCTGGGGTCGCCGGCGATCAGCAGGCGGCGCTCATCGGCCAGGCCTGCTTCACCCCTGGCATGGCCAAGAACACCTATGGCACAGGCAGCTTCGTGCTGTTGAACGTCGGGCCGACCTGCCCACCGCCGACGGAGGGGATGTTGACCACCGTTGCCTGGCAGCTTGCCGACGGCACGGTGGCCTATGCGCTCGAGGGCGCGATCTTCGTGACCGGCGCGGCAATCCAGTGGTTGCGCGACGGACTGGGATTGATCGACTCGGCGGAAGAGATCGGTCCGCTGGCCGCGAGTTCACCGGACAGCGGCGGTGTGTACGTCGTGCCGGCCTTCGCTGGCCTTGGGAGCCCGTGGTGGGACCCGTACGCGCGGGGCACGATCGTCGGGATCACCCGCGGCACGTCCAAGGGTCATCTGGCCCGTGCCGTGGTGGAGGCCATGGCGTACCAGACCCGCGATGTCGTCGACGCGATGACCAAGGCCAGTGGAACGCCCCTCGCCACGTTGCGCGTCGATGGCGGCGCATCGGTGATGGACGTGTTGTTGCAAATGCAAGCAAATCAGCTCGGTGTCACGGTGCAGCGACCGGTCGATCAAGAGACCACGGCGCTCGGTGCGGCCTACCTGGCCGGTCTCGCGGAAGGCGTTTGGTCATCGGTCGAGGCCATCAACGAACGATGGCGGATCGACGCCACATTTGAGCCGGAGCCAGATCGAACCTTGACCGACATCGGGTACGACACGTGGTTGAGAGCGGTCGACCGTTCTCGCGGTTGGGTCGGCCCGACGTGAACCGCGGGGCGGTGGTCGCAATCAGTACATGTGCGACCGTGCTCTGCGCATCGGTGGTGTCCGCTCTGCCGGGAGTCGGCGGCGGTGCACTTGCCCACGTCTCGGCGACGCGCGGGACAATGGTGCAGATCACGCCGACGCTGCCACCCCCGATCCCTCGGGTGCTGTTGATCGGCGATTCCTCGCTGGAGGGCATCAAGTTCTACTCACACGCCCTTGATGCGCTCGGCGGCATGACCTACGTGCTCGACGCTGAATCGTGCCGGCGTCTCGTCAGGGCGTCGTGTCACAGTCTGGCCGGCAACACTCCCAACACCGCGCTGGAGGCGATCGCCGGCTCCCCCGGATCCTTCGACGCGGTCGTGATCGGCACGGGTTACAACGAAGGCAGCAACTTGTTCGGCCAGGACTTCGATCTCATCGTCGGGGCGGCGCGAGCCAAAGGCGCTGTGCGGATCGTATGGATCAACTACCGCTTGCGCGACGGCTTGACCCGAGCTGGCACCGACAACAACGGTTCGTATGTCTCCAACAACGCCACGTTGCTGCAGAAGGTCGCCAGTGGCGCGTACCCCGATGTGTTCATCGCCAATTGGCGCGATTACACCGCCCCCGTTCGCTCGTGGTTCGTTCCCGATGGGATCCACTACCAGCCGACCGGAGCACTCGGCTCCGCCGACTACATCTCGCGCTGGATCACCTATTTGTTCGACGAGCCGTGCCCGAAGCCGATGACCGTGGGCGGCCCGATCGACAACCCGTGCACACCACCCGACGGCAAGTCCCCACCCGACGTCCGCACCCTGTACGGCTAGCACCTGTCGGAGTGCTTCCAGCCACCTGGGGTGTCCGACGATATTTCGATGCGCGTTCAGCCGAGTTTGGGGAGACCCTTCTTGAGGTTGCGGATACCTTGGGCGATACGGCGTTCGTTCTCGATGAGGGCGAATCTGGCGAAGCCTTCGCCTCCCGGCCCGAAGCCCACGCCCGGCGAGAGGGCGACCTCGCATTCGCGCACCACGTGCGAGCAGAACTCGACCGAATCCATGTCGGAGTACGGTTCGGGAATCGGCGCCCACACGAACATCGAGCCCTTCGGCTTCGGGATGTCCCAACCGATGCGACCGAGCCCGTCGATCAACGCATCTCGGCGGCTTTCGTAGATCGAACACACTTCGGCCGGGTAGTCGGCGGCCTCGTTCATCGCCACCGTCGCGGCAATCTGAATCGGCTGGAAGACCCCGTAGTCGAGGTAGCTCTTCAGCTTCACCAGAGCCTGCACGACGTCGCTGTTGCCCAGTAGAAATGCGCAACGCCAGCCGGCCATCGAGAAGCTCTTGGTCATCGAGTAGAGC
>JANMQX010000265.1:0-4193 GCA_031370745.1 Ilumatobacteraceae bacterium | reverse complement strand
CGATCGTCGTGGCGATGTCGTCTTGGGGCATGCCCGTCTGCATGGCCATCATCTTCATCATGTCGCCTTGGACCTTGATCTTGCCGGCCATGAAGGCTTGCATTCCTGCTGCCTGATCCTGATCGACGAAGATCTTCTTTGCCGTGTCGTAGTCAGTTGTCAGCGTGAGATCCGGTGTCTCCAGCTCACCGCTTTCCATCTCGAGCTTGCCCGATGATGTGTCGAGGGACAGCTTCACGTCGCCATCACCGAATGGCACGTCGGTGATCACCTGATTCATACGCACACTGATGTTGATGTCCGATGATTGGTCCGCGTACTTCTCGCGGATGGCCCTGGCGGCATCCATCCACTCCGAGGACAAAAAGGGGTATGACATGGGACCTCCACGAACTAGCGCACGACTTGGGTACGGCGTCGGCTCAAGATAGCCGTCAGCAAGCCATGTGAACAGATCGTTCAATTCTTTTCGAATCAGAGGTTCCGGCGGTAACGATGGTTGCAATGGCTCGGATCCTTGTCACTGAAGAAATCGCCGAGGGTGGCCTCGATCGCTTGCGCGCCGCAGGTCACGACGTCGATGTGCGCCTCGATCTCAACGATCTGCTCGCGAATGTCCGCAGCGCACACGCGTTGATCATCCGGTCGGCGACCCAGGTCACCGCGCAGGTGCTCGAGCACGCCGACCAGCTCCTTGTTGTCGGTCGCGCGGGTATTGGCCTCGACAACGTGGATGTTGACGCGGCCACCCGCCGCGGCGTGATGGTGGTCAATGCCCCGCAGAGCAACATCATCTCTGCAGCCGAGCACACGATGGCGTTGTTGCTCGCCCAGGCCCGCAATATTCCTCAGGCCCACGCCGCGTTGACCGCCGGTCGCTGGGAGCGTTCGCGGTGGGAGGGTGTCGAACTGGCCGACAAGACGTTGGCGGTGATCGGCCTCGGTCGCATCGGCAAGCTCGTCGCCGATCGGGCAAAGGCCTTTGGCATGCATGTGGTCGCATATGACCCGTTCGTTTCCGCCGACAAAGCGCGACACATGGGTGTCGAACTGTTGTCGCTCGACCAGGCCGTTGCTGAGGCCGACTTCCTCACGATTCACCTCCCGAAAACGAGGGAGACCACGGGCCTCATCAATCGCGATCTTCTGATCAAGGCCAAGGCGACGATGCGACTGATCAACGTTGCTCGCGGCGGCATCGTCAACGAAGGTGACCTGGCAGAGGCGATTCGCGATGGGGTGATCGCCGGAGCGGCCATCGACGTGTTTGCAACAGAACCGACGACAGCGTCACCGTTGTTCGCACTCGATCAGGTCATCGTCACACCCCATCTCGGGGCATCCACCCGCGAGGCACAAGACAAGGCGGGTGACACCATCGCCGACATGGTCCAGTTGGCGTTGGCCGGCGAGTTCGTGCCGTTCGCCGTCAACGTCGACGCGGCAGAGGCCAACGAGACCATGCGTCCGTTCCTGCCACTCGCCGAACGATTGGGCCGGCTGTTCGCGTCGCTGGTCGGCGCGGCCCCGCAGCAGATCGAGGTGTGCACCGACGGCGACATCGCCGGCTACGACACCCGCATCCTCACGTTGGCTGCATCGAAGGGTTTCTTCGGCTCGGTGACCGACGAGCCCGTGACGTACGTCAATGCCCCGCAACTCGCGAGAGAGCACGGCGTCGAGATCCGCGAGATCAACTGCGCAACGTCCGCCGACTTCGTCAACCTCATATCGTTGCGGGGTGGCGGGCATTCGTTGTCGGGAACCTTGGTCGGCCGTCGCGGTGAGCAGCGCATCGTGATGATCGATGAGCACAGCGTTGATGTGCCACCAACCAACCAGATGCTGATGGTCAAGAACGACGATCGGCCGGGCGTGATCGGCATCGTCGGAACACTGCTCGGCAATGCCGGCGTCAACATCGCCGACATGGATGTCGGCGCGGCCGCCGACGGAGGTACTGCCGTGATGCTGATCGCGACGTCGGGCGAGGTTCCGTCCACCGTGCTTGCACAACTCCGCGGCGCGGCAGGGATCATCTCGGTCGACGCGCTGAGCTGCTGACTACCGCGTGGCGTAACTGCGGATTTCGTTTCTGGTGGCTTCTGCCTCGCGGCACGCTGCATCGGCGAAGTCATCGCCGTTCGACGCGTACAGGATGGCTCGCGACGAGTTGATCACCATCCCGAAGCCGTCGGCCGTTGATCCCGCGGCGACAGTCTCTTCGATGTTGCCGCCTTGTGCACCGATGCCCGGAACCAGCAGGGGCAGCTCGCCGACGATGGATCGAACGGTGCTGAGCTCATCAGGGAACGTTGCCCCGACCACCAGTCCGCATTCGCCAATCCCGCTCCACTCCCTCGCCACCCGCCGGGCCACGTTGGCGAACAGCGGCTCACCTTCGACGTCGAGCGATTGGAAGTCGCCGCCGCCGGAGTTCGACGTCCGACACAACACGAACACACCGTGATCGGCGTATTGCAAGTAGGGCTCGATCGAGTCAGTGCCGAGATATGGATTGACGGTGACCACGTCGGCTCCGTAACGGTCGAATGCCTCGTGCGCGTACTGCTGGGCGGTCGGCCCGATGTCGCCGCGCTTCGCGTCGAGGATCAGCAGGACGTCCGGATACGTGTGGCGGATGTAGTTGCACAGCCGTTCGAGTTCGGGCTCGGCACGTTGCGCGGCGAAGTAGGCGAACTGCGGCTTGAATGCGCAGACGGTGTGAGCGGTCGCATCGACGATCGCCGTGCAGAATTCGTAGATGGATCCGGTGCTCGCCTTGAACGACGCCGGCATGCGAGTCGGGTCTGGATCAAGACCGACGCAGAGCATCGATTCTGAGGCCTCCCAAGCAGTCCTCAGCTTGGAGTGGAAGCCCATACAGGGCCAAACCTACCCGGTGCTGACCCGGTCGGAGCCTTTCGTCGGGGTCTCCGGCCGCAACGCCCATTTTTGTGCGCTGCGCAACGTGACCAAGCGAAACAGCGTCAACTGCAGCACCAGAATCGTCGAGCCGAGCACGAACCACTGCAGCAAGGTGTTATGACGATCCTGGCCGGCCAAGAACGTGTGCACCGTTGCCGTGATCCACAGCGCGATGCTCGTGAGATGGATCGCGTGCCAGATCTTTCTCTTGATGTGGCGCATCAGCCACGATGAGATCTGGATCGCCGCCAGGAAGTAGAACGCGACGATGCCCCAGGCGACGGCGCTGGTCTTCCATGGCGAACTCATCGGTATGAACAGCTCTCGCCAACCGAAGTAGACGAAATTGTCGGCCCACAATCCGCCGAGATGGACGAGGACGAAGACCAGCGACAGGGTGCCGAGATAGCGGTGCAGGTCGAGCAGCCAGGCAGGCACACCGCGCTTGCGAACAAGCCGGCTCGACAGGGTGAGGCCCCACAGGATGCTGGCCGTGACCGTCGCCCACGCAACGATTCCGCTGGACCTGGCGACGTACCAGGCAAGTTTGGTGGTGACGGCAATCATTGGTCCTACTCCTGCACCAGGTGCACGTGATCGGCGCTGATCAACCAGGCTTTCACATCGGCCGCTCGGAGGAGCGCCGCCCCGGCGGATTCACCGGCGATGATGGCCGCTTTTGCCAACGCCTCGCCACGTGCCGCGCTGTGATCGGCGACGGCGACGGCGAGCAGATCGGTGTCTGCGGACTGTCCCGAACGCGGATCGACGATGTGATGGTGCTCGGCGTCGCCGCGGGTCCACTGGCGGATGGCCACCGTGCTCATGACGAGCGCGCCGGAGTACAGCGCGTGGTGAGCGATCGTCGCGCCGGTGATGGGATGGAGCAGCGGCACTTGCCAACCATGCTCATCGATTGGTTCTCCAGCAGCTCGTATATCGCCTCCGAGCGATACGTATGCGGAATTTGCGCCGTTTGCGATCAGCTCGTCGGCCACGAGATCGGCAGCAAGCCCTTTGCCGATCCCGCCCAGATCGATCGACAATCCCGCTGCAAGCCGCACCCATCTCCCCGAGATCTCGAGGCCGCCGAGGCCCGGTGCCGGGACTGGGGTCGAGTGGCTGCTCGCGCGGTTTGATTGCTCGACGATCTCTGCAAACGTGCGGTCGTATCCGAGCCGTTCGAGACTGGTTCGAATCGATGGATCGAACAAGCCATGCGTTTCGGCGTGCATACCGAGACAACACTGGAGTGCAGCAACGAG
>JANMQX010000242.1:0-21737 GCA_031370745.1 Ilumatobacteraceae bacterium | reverse complement strand
GCAGTGCCGGCCAACAGCAAGGCCGACACGTCGAAATTCAACAAGATCCAGACCAAGTCAGCCGAGCTCGTGGGATCAGCGAAGTTCATATCACAGTTCTTCGACCGTGATACGAGCCCCGATTTCGTGTCCAACGTCATCGGCGATGCATTCGCTAACTTCCATGCCGATCCGACCCAGATCGACTCGATCCTGGCCGACATCCAAGCTCAAAAGTCGACCTATCTCAGCTGATTAGGCTCCGATCATGTCAACGGATGTAACGACGGCGCCTCGTAAGAGGCGCCGTCGTCGCTATTCACAGTTGTCGCGACGCGACAAGATTGCACTCGCACTGTTTGCCGGAGTGCCATCTGTCATCCACATCGTCTTCGTGTGGGTGCCGGCCATCAGCACCGTGTTGCTGTCGTTCACCAAGTGGGATGGGCTCAAGCTGGGCACATGGAAGCTGCTCGGTTTCCGCAACTACTGGTCGGTGTTCACCGTCTTTGATGGGAAGTTCTTCCCGGCGTTCTTCAACAACATCGTTCTGTTGGTCTTCTTGTCGGGCTGCAGTGTGATCGGAATCCTGTTCGCCTATCTGCTCGACAAGAACATTCGCGGCTCGGCGATCTACCAGAGCGTCTTCTACATGCCCGTCGTGCTGTCTCTCGCGGTCGTTGGGTTCATCTGGAAAGGCGTGATGTACTCGCCCAACCAGGGCATGTTCAACGTGATTCTTGGCCGCACGGCGCAAGGCGACCAGATCGACTGGGTGGGCAACGCCCAGAAGATCTTCACCATCCACGTGCCCGGCCTCGACACGCCGCTCGGTCTGTCGAAGAACTTCGCGGCGTTGCTCATCGCCATGGCGTGGCGACACATCGGGTACGTGATGGTGCTGTACCTCGCTGGGCTGAAAAGCGTCGACCCCTCACTTCGCGAGGCCGCAGCAATCGATGGTTGCAACGAGTGGCAGGCGTTCAGACGCGTGGTGTTCCCCGTCATGAAGCCCATCAACGTCGTGGTGTTCGTGATCACCGTGATCGAGGCGTTGCGCGCCTTCGACATCATCTTCGCCCTCAAGAAGCCGCCGGGCACCCAGGTCCTTGGCATTCTGGTCCGTGACAACCTCGTCGGTGAGGGCGGAGGCCAGGTCGGCCTCGGTTCGACCTACGGCGTGGTGTTGCTGCTGCTCTGTCTCGTGTTCATCATCTGGTACCTGATCAACAACTATCGGGAGAACGAGGCATGAGCGCCCAACTGACCGTCGTGAAGCGCCAGCCGCGGCGGGCCCGACTCTCGCGTGTCGGGCTCTACGTCTTCCTGACCGCGATGGCACTGCTGTGGTTGGTGCCGATCGGCGGGGCGATCTACGCCTCGTTGCGTCCCTACGGCGAAACGCAAAGGCTCGGCATCTTCTCGTTGCCGAAGACGTTCACCGTCCAGAACTACAGAGACGCCTGGACTCAGGGCGGCATGAGCCGCGCCTTCGGCAACACCATGTTCATCGTGATCCCGTCGCTGATCCTCGTCCTCGCACTTTCCAGCGCCATGGCGTTTGCGGTAAGCCGGTTCTCATGGCGATTCAATGTGACACTGCTGCTGATCTTCACGGCGGGCAACCTGTTGCCGGCGCAGGTGATCTTCCAACCGCTGTTCCAAATGTTCAAGGCCACCCCGTGGCCAGATTTCTTGAGCGACACCGACACAGGCAATCTGCTCGGCACGAAGATCGCGGTGATCATCATTCACGTTGCCTTCCAGACCGGCTTCTGCACGTTCGTGCTCAGCAACTACATGAAGACGATTCCGAAAGAATTGGGCGAGGCGGCTTTGGTCGACGGAGCCAGCGTGGTTCGTCAGTTCTTTCAGATCATCATGCCGCTGTGCCGTCCGGCGCTTGCCGCACTCGCGACGCTCGAGTTCACATGGCTGTACAACGACTTCTTCTGGGCCGTGGTGCTGCTCAATCAAGGCAACGAGCGGCCGATCACCTCGTCGATCGCCAATCTGGGTGGCCAGTTCTTCAGCAACGACAACCTCATCGCCGCCGGGTCGATGATCATCGCCGTCCCCACGCTCGTTGCCTACCTCGCCCTGCAACGGCACTTCATCAGCGGACTGACCCTCGGAGCCAGCAAGGGGTGATCTCTCTGTCGGCTGGCTCTTGGCGAGGGCGCTGATGCTGCCTGTCATCGGACAGTTCCGGCCGTGGACCGACCCAACGGTCACCGCGATCGGCCGCCTGCCGATGCACGTGCCTTTGGCGTGCGCCGATCGGCGATCGCTCGACGGGTCGTGGTCGTTCGCGCTGTTCGATCATCCCGACGTCGTGCCCGAGGCTGCCATCACCGGTGACCTGCCATCCTCGCTCGATACCGCGATCACGACTGTTGCCGTTCCGGGCAACTGGACGATGCAGGACACCGGCGACTACCCGCACTACACCAACGTGCAGATGCCGTTCGAGGGACCGCCCCCAGCACTGCCCGAGCGAGATACGACAGGGCTGTACCGCACCACGTTCGCCGTGCCGCGCGCCTGGAAGGGCACGCAGATCGTCCTGCAGGTCGGTGGTGCCGAGAGTGTTCACGCGGTGTACGTCAACGGTGTCTTCGTCGGGTATGGCACTGACAGCCGTTTGCCGAGCGAATACGACGTGTCGAGATATGTAGCGACCGGCAAGACCAACGACCTTGCGATTGTCGTCATCCGCTACAGCGCGGGCAGCTACATCGAGGACCAAGATCAGTGGTGGATGGCGGGTCTACATCGGTCCGTTCACATCGAATCACGCCCGCTGGTCCACATCGGCGACGTTCGTTGCGACGTTGACTATGACCCCGCCACCGGTGAAGGCAGCGTGAAGGTCGCTACCGACGTGGCCTTCGGCACGAAGCCGGAACCAGGTTGGACCGTGCGCACCACGCTGCACACGCCGAAGGGACGCGTGGTCGGCAAGCCACCGACCTCGGCGGTGCCCCATGTGTTCGCCGCGCCGCTCATCTTCACCGGACACACGGTCGAGGCGCAGTGGACCGTTCCGTCGTGCATGGCATGGTCTGCGGAGGCACCAAACCTCTACGAGGTCACGTGCGAGTTGTTCAATCCCGACGGGAGCCTTGTCGAGACGTCGACACATCGCATCGGTCTGCGCCGCGTCGAAGTCGTTGACCGTCAGCTGCTGGTGAACGGGCAGCCGATCTGGATCTTTGGTGTCAACCGCCACGATCACCACCCGGATCGCGGCAAGGCGGTGAGCGCAGACGACATCCGTCAAGACCTGCAAGCGATGCGCAGCCACAACATCACGGCCGTGCGTACCTGCCATTACCCGAACGACAATGTGCTCTACGACCTGTGCGACGAATTGGGGATGTACGTCGTCGACGAGGCCAACATCGAGAGCCACGCGTACAACGTCAGCATCTGCGACGACCCGCGATACAGGGCAGCATTCGTCGAACGAGCCGCGCGCATGGTGCAGCGCGACCGAAACCATCCGTCGATCATCCTGTGGAGCCTTGGCAACGAGAGCGGTTATGGATCGAATCACGATGCCATTGCCGGATGGATCCGTCGCGTGGATCCCAGCCGCCCGCTGCATTACGAGGGCGGTGTCATGCACGGCGACGGCACCCAGCCGCCGCGGTCGATGTCGAACTGGGTCGGTGGCGGCCTGCACGCCACTGACATCACCTGCCCGATGTACCCAGAGATCGAGACCATTCGTCAGTACGGCGCCGATGGCGCCGGTACTCGCCCGTTGATCATGTGCGAGTACAGCCACGCGATGGGAAATTCGAATGGCTCGCTCGCCGACTATTGGGAGACCATCACGTCGACCCCCGGCTTACAGGGCGGTTTCATCTGGGAGTGGAAGGATCACGGCCTGCGGCGCCAGCTCGCCGATGGCAGCGTCCGGCTCGCCTACGGCGGCGACTTCGGCGACACACCGCACGATGGCAACTTTGTTGCCGACGGACTGATGTCGGCCGATGTCGAACCGCATTCGGCGATGCGCGAGGTTGCCTGGGTCTATCGACCGGTGACTGTGTCGTTGCACGGCGGACCGAGGGCTCGATCGTTGCGGATCACCAACCGCAGATCGTTTGTCGGGCTCGACGATCTGGTCGCATCGTGGGAGCTCTTGGTAGGGGGTGCAGTGGCCAAACGCGGTCGGCTACGGATGCCCCAGGTTGGTCCCAACACTTCGCTCACGGTGCCACTGCCATGCGCCCTGCCGCGCGGCCGCGACGAAGTGCAGCTGACAATTCGTTGGCATTCCCGCCGCGCCGCGTGGTGGGCTCCGAAAGATCACCTCGTCGCCTGGGACCAGGTCGAGTTGCGTGCCGCCGTGCGTCCCGTGCGTCCCAGGGCCTATAGATCGGCGGCCACCTTGGCGTCCGAGATCGACGATCTGTTGGTCCTGCCGGTCGAGCTGGCGTTGTGGCGGGCAGCGACCGACAACGACGGGTTCAAGCTGATGCCGGACCTGAACATCCGACTGAACGTCGGCGGGCAGGCCTTGCGACTGTGGCAAGACGCTGGCGTGCCCGACACGCCGGCTGATGAACTGGTCGATCATCGCGTCGACCGCAGCGTTTCCGAAGACGGCCGAGCGGTCACCTATCGGCACCGCGTTAGCGTCCCTGCGGCGCTCGTCGATCTGCCACGGATCGGTGTTCGGTTCTCGCTGCCTGGTCGGTTCCGGGACCTGCGGTGGTTCGGGCGCGGTCCGCACGAGAACTATCCCGATCGAAACGCCTCGGCGATGCTCGGCCAATGGACTGGCGCCCCTGACCTGCCGCCGTACCTCCTCCCACAAGAGTTCGGTCTGCGCACCGACACGAGGTGGCTGGAATGCATCGACAAGGAATCCGGCGACGTGCTACGCGTCGACGTTCTCGAGCCGATCGCCCTACACGTGTCTGCGACCAACTATCGGGCCGAGGATCTGTACTCCGCTGCGAACGAGGCCGACCTCTGGCCGCGTGACGAACTTGTCGTGCACCTCGACGTTGCCCACCGCGGCCTCGGCACCGCCAGCTGCGGCCCCGACGTGTTGCCTCAGTATCGGCTCGCCGCCGGTGACTACACCTTCTCCTACCGCCTCAGCCTGCCGCCAACCAACTGAGCACAAGGGTTTGCTCGGCGGCGGGCGAGGTCGAGCATCGCTCCTCGCCAGGTCGGGTCCGAGGCAACTGGGCAGCCCCAAATGCCTACGTTCTGTTCTGGGGCTGCCCAGTTGGCGACTACTCGCGCTGAGACATCAATTCGGCAGGTTGATCGCCCGGCCTGACCTCTAGCATCGGAGGCTGTGTCGGAGCGCATTTCAGCAGAGGTTGTTGCCAAAGTGGCTCGACTGGCTCGCCTCGACCTCACGGCCGAGGAGATCGAGCGTACGACCACTCAGCTCGGCGACATGCTCGAGCACTTCGCCGACATCGATGCCCTGCATCTCGACGATGTTTCGCCGATGGCGCAGCCCTACCCGCTCGTGAACGTCTTTCGCGAGGATGTGATCGCTCCCGGTCTCGATCGCGATGACGTTCTCGCAGCAGCGCCGGCTACAGAGCACGGGCGATTTCGTGTACCGCCGATCATCGGCCTCGACCTCTGATGGCGGGCGCAGTCGGCATTGCCGCAGGGGTCCGCAACGGCACCATGAAAGCAGTCGACGTCGTCGAGGAGCACCTCGCCGCGATAGCGGCGCGGGAGCCGGAAATACACGCCTTCAACCTGGTCTTGGCCGATCAGGCACGTTCGCGGGCCGAATCGATCGACGCCATGGTTGCCGCTGGCGCCGATCCAGGGCCGCTCGCCGGCGTGCCGATTGCACTGAAAGACAACATGTGCACCCATGGGGTGCCGACGACCTGCTCGTCCAAGATCCTCGAAGGATGGAAGCCGCCGTACGACGCAACTGTGGTGACGAAACTGGCTGCTGCCGGTGCCGTGGTGATGGGCAAGACGAACCTCGACGAATTCGCCATGGGATCCAGTACCGAGAACTCTGCATTCGGCCCGACACGCAATCCACACGACATCTCGCGAGTTCCGGGTGGAAGCAGTGGTGGCAGCGCAGCTGCCGTCGCCGCTGGCTTCGCAGCACTCGGATTGGGCAGTGATACTGGCGGCTCGATCCGTCAGCCGGCGGCGTTGTGCGGAGTCGTGGGCGTGAAACCGACATACGGCTACGTCAGCCGCTACGGCCTGATCGCGTTCGCCAGCAGCCTCGACCAGATCGGCCCGTTCGCCAACAGTGTCGCCGATGCCGCGCTGCTGCTCGACACCATCGGTGGTCACGACCCAATGGATTCGACTTCGATCCCGGTCGAGCATCCATCGCTGCTCGACGCCATCGATCACGGGGTCGAGGGTTTGCGCGTGGGCCGCATCACCGACCTGCCCGAAGGTGCGGATCCAGATGTCAACGAAAGGGTCGAGGTCGCCTTCGACGCGTTGCGCGCCGCGGGCGCGACCATCGTGGATGTGCAGGTTCCGGCGTTCACCTTCGGGCTGACCGCCTACTACCTCATCGCCCCGGCCGAGGCCAGCAGCAACCTGGCACGTTACGACGGGGTCCGTTACGGCTTGCGCGTCGAGGCAGCCGACACCAACGCGATGTACGGCGTCACCCGCGCTGCGGGTTTCGGCGACGAGGTCAAGCGGCGCATCATGCTCGGCACCTATGCCCTGAGCGCCGGCTACTACGACGCGTACTACGGCAAGGCGCTGAAGGTGCGACGGCTGATCCACGACGAGTTCGAGCGTGCGTACCAGACCGCCGATGTACTGCTGACCCCGGCGTCGCCGAGCGTTGCTTTCCCGTTCGGTGCAAAAGGCGACAACCCGTTGGCGATGTACCTCTGCGACGTCTACACGATCCCGGCGAACTTGTCGGGACATCCGGGCATGAGTGTTCCGTTCGGAACTGGCGCCCACGACCTCCCGGTTGGCGTGCAGGTGTTGGCGGGAACGTTGTGCGAATCGCAGATGTTCAGGGCAGCGGCAGCGTTGGAACGAGCGGTGTCGGCGTCATGAGCGCTGTCGACGGGCTTCCCGGCGATTGGCAGCTCGTCGTCGGGCTGGAGGTGCACGTCGAGTTGGCCACGGTGACAAAGCTCTTCTCCGCAAGCCCAAACCGATTCGGCGACGAGCCCAACACCAACATCGATCCCGTCACCCTCGGCCTTCCGGGTGCGCTGCCGGTGCTCAACCGTCAAGCCGTCGAACTGGCGATGCGCATCGGTCTGGCCCTGAACTGTTCGATTCGACCGTGCACCTTCCACCGCAAGAACTACTTCTACCCCGACATGCCGAAGGCGTATCAGATCAGCCAGTACGACCAGCCGTTGAACGTCGATGGATTCTTGGCACTGCCCGACGGCACCCGGATCGGGATCGAGCGCGCCCACCTCGAAGAAGACACCGGCAAGAGCACGCACTTCGGTGGTTCCGGTGGGCGCATCCACGGCAGCGATTATTCGTTGATCGACTTCAACCGAGCAGGCGTACCGCTGGTCGAGATCGTCAGTCGGCCCGACATCCGCACCGCCGAGCAGGCCCGTCAATACGTCACGGAGCTGCGCGGCATCCTGCTTGCTGTCGAGGCATCCGACGCCAAGATGGAGGAAGGCAGCATGCGCGTCGACGCAAACGTCAGCGTGCACAAGCCCGGCACCGAACTCGGCACGCGCTGCGAGATCAAGAATGTCAACAGCGTCCGTTCGATCGGACGGGCAATCGAGTACGAGGCCCGGCGACAGATCGATGTGCTCGAGGCCGGCGATCACGTTCGCCAGGAGACTCGTCACTGGGACGAGGGCGACGGCCGCACTCACACCCTGCGCAGCAAGGAGGATGCCGACGACTACCGCTACTTCCTCGAGCCAGATCTCGTCCCGCTCGATCCGTCGCAGCGTTGGATCGATGCTGTTCGCGCGGCGATGCCGATGCTGCCGGCCGCGCGTCGGACTCGGTTGGCGGAGGCAACGGGCGTTGCCGCTGACAGCGAGGTGGCGATGGTCGTCGTTGATCGCGGCCAGGATGACTATGTGCTCGCTGTTGGCGAGGCGGGCGGCAACGTTGCTCGCGCTCTCGTTCATGTGAAAGAGGCATGGGCCGATTCGCCGAGCGTGCCGGCGGCCGATCTCGCCAAGCTGACGACGATGGAGGTAAGCGGAGCCCTCACTGCGACGCAGGCCAAGGCCATTGTCGCGGACCTGATCGCGAACGGCGGAGGAGACGCCCAAGCCATTGCCGCCGCGAAAGGATTCGAGGCGCTGGGTGCCGACGATCTGGGGCCGCTCGTCGATCAGGCGATCGCCGAGAACTCCGAAGCGTGGTCGAAGTTCTGTACCGGTGAGGGCAAGGCCATGGGCGCTCTCGTCGGCGCCGTGATGAAACTGAGTCAGGGCAAAGCCGACGGCAGGGCCGTCACAGCGCTGTTCAACGCCCGCCGACCCTGAATGCCGAATATCACAGGTCGCCGGCGACGATCAGGTCGATGGCCCGGCGACACGTTCGGTGGAAGGCGTCGGCGGCCATGTGCAGGTGGTCGACCGGGGTGTCCTCTTCCTTGGTGTGGCTGAGACCGTTGGTCGAGGAGGAGAAGATCATCACCGTTGGGACCTCGCGGGCCATCTCGCTGGCGTCGTGCAGCGCGCCGCTTGGCAGTTCGATGTCGTGTCCCTCGACTTCGCGAACGCTCGCGCGCGCCGCATCGAGCAGTGCCGGGTGGAACGGCATCGGCGGAATGCGGAAGATGTGCTCCCACTCGACGGTGCAACCCTCTGCCTCGGCCGAACGAGCGGCTGCGGTGTGCGCATCGTCGAACATCGATCGCAACGAACCGGCGTCGATGTGGCGCATGTCCAAGGAGATTCGAGTCTCGCCGGCGACAGCCGTGACAACGCCCGGCCAACACTCGGCGACACCGACCGTCGTGACGCCTTCGTGTCGCAATCCGATGTCGGCGATTGCGAGCGCAAATCGCGACGCGGCGCGGAAGCTGTCGCGACGCATCTCCATCGGCATTGTGCCGGCGTGCGCGGCCTGACCGCGAAAGATCAGTCGTTCGCGTTCGATGCCCTTGGTGCCGGTCACGGTGCAGATGCCGCGCCCCATCGACTCCAGGATCGGGCCCTGCTCGATGTGCACTTCGACGTAGGCCTTCACGTCGGCCATGCGCGTACGGGCGCCGTCGAGGTTCTCGATGTCGACACCGTGCGCTGCAAGAACCTCCGGCAGCTTGTTACCCTCCTTGTCGGTCAGCCCGCGCAGCACGTTGACATCGAGCGTGCCCACGCTCGCCGCCGATCCGAACAGGCTGCGGCTGAATCTGGCCCCTTCCTCGTCGGCCCAATCGACCAACGCGACCGTCACTGGTGGCGTGCCTTCCTCGGCGAGCGCTCTCAGCAACTCCACACCAGACATCACTCCGAGTGCGCCGTCGAGCCAGCCGCCCTTCGGAACGCTGTCGAGATGGCTGCCCACCACCAACATGTCGTCGCGCTCGCCACGCAGCACCGCCCACAGGTTGCCCGCTTCGTCCTCGTCGACGTCGACGGGAAGTGTCGTCAGGGACTCGCGAAGCATTGCTCGGGCCTGCAGCCACTCGGGCGTCCACGCCAGACGGCGACTGCCTTCCGGCCCTCCGGTGTGTTCGGCCAGGGCGCGCAGGTCGGTGACGACTCGTTCGGGAAGATAGGTGCTCATGCCATGAAATTACTGGCTCGAGCTCGTTCCGACGGGCCAGACTCGGCCGATGTCCATCACGTTCCGCACCGCCAAGGAGAGCGACTGGCAGGCAATCTGTCACGCCGACGGTCGGGCCTTCGGGTTCGCGTACACGCCGGAGCAGATCGTCGACGCTCGGACGATCCACGACATCACCAGGTTCGAATTGGCGGTCGATGGAGATGAGATCGTCGGAACCGTCGCTGCGTTCTCGATGCAGGTCACGGTGCCAGGTGGTGGTCAATTGCCGATGGCTGGGCTCACCTGGGTGTCGACAGCGGCGACGCATCGCCGTCAGGGAGTGCTGACGAAATTGATGGCCCGCTCGCTCGCCGACGTCGATCGCCGTGGCGAGCCTGTCGTCATGCTTGCGGCAAGCGAGGGTGGCATCTACGAGCGGTACGGGTTCGGGGTGGCGACGCAGATACGTTCTACTTCGATCGACCGTCGATTCGCGCAACTATGTCGCGAGTTCCAGCCGAAGCCCGGCACGGTGAGGTTCGTCGGTGGCGAAGCGGCCAGGGCGCATGTCACCGAGGTGTGGTCGCGCTATCACACCCAGCGGGTCGGCGAGGTCGATCGACCGGAAGCCCTGGATCACTTCTTGTTCGAAGCACGCTCCAAGCCCCGTGGTGAGTTCGGGCCATCTATCTACCTTGCTCACAGCGACGGCTACGCGGTCTATCGGATCGAAGCGCAGTGGAACGAAGGTCGTCCGGCGCACAACATGAACGTGATCGAACTCGTCGCGATCACCGGGGATGCACATGCAGCGCTCTGGCACACGCTGCTGGGCGTGGACCTCGTGGGCGCAATCACATCTCGTCAGATTCCTATCGATGATCCGCTCCCGTACCTGTTGACCGATCCGCGTGCGTTGCAGACCACGTCGCTCATGGACGGCATCTGGGTCAACGTTCGCGACGTCAAGACCTGCTTGTCGACGCGGCGCTACAGCACCACCGACCGGCTGGTCATCGAAGTCGACGGAGCGAGGTGGGCGATCGATGGCGGGCCCGAAGGTTCGACGTGCAGCCGAGTCAAGAGCCGTCCCGACCTCTGCATCGTTCACGCCTCGCTGGGTGCCATGCTGCTGGGCGGCGTGCGGGCCTCGGCGCTTGTCGCCGGTCGGCGAGCCGACGCTCGTAACGCTGAGGCGCTGCGCCGGGCCGACGCATTCTTCGTTACCTCGCCGGCGCCTCATTGTCAGACGAACTACTAGCCGCAAGGTCGCGCCAGATCATGCGATGGAAGGCGATGTAGCCGCTGTAGCGGAGGGTCGTGACATCGCGAAGTTGCGCGTCAGCATCGGCGAGGCGCCACCACGACGCGGTCGGGAAGATGTGATGGGCGAGGTGGAAGTTCCCATCGAGGGTCAGCCACTGGTACAACGGCGTCGAGCGGACAGAACCGGTGGCGGCCACCATCGGCTTGTTGTGCGGCGCGGCGTAGTGCTCGGGCAATGCGAAGAACATGTAAGGCCCGCACAGGAACATGACCATCGGCACCAGCCACCACAGCACCAGATCGACTCCGTGTCCGGTGAGCATCGCAGCCGCCGTGACGGATCCCCACAGGGCGAACGGGAACCATCCCCAACGTCGAACGTGACGTTCGAGTGATGCTGCGCCGACGTAGGCAGGCGGACGACCGACAAAGGTACCAATGGCGCCGGCGACGAGTTGCAGTGCAAATGACACACCGCCGATCATGAGGCCGATCGTGTAGACAGCACGGGCTTTCACACGGAGCGGTCCCATCGAGAACGGCCGGGTCAACAGCTCGTCGTAAAAGGCCTCGGGATCGCGCAGCTCGGTGTCGCGTCTCGTGAGGGCATGGTGCGCAAGGTGGAAGCACCGGTAGGTAGGACCGTGGAAGCCCTCCAGCGCCCCAGTGATCCCGGCGATGACGTCGTTGGGCCAACGTCTCACGAACAGACTGCGGTGGACAGCCTCGTGATGCACTGCGTCGATGCGCATCATGCACATGGTGAGGCCGGCCCAGGCCAGAATCCAACCCCACCAGGCGCCGATCGCCTCTCCCAGCACCACGAATGCGATGTACAGAGCTGCCGTCTCGATCAACATCAGCGTCGCCCGGACTCCACTGCGATCGGCCAGACGCACGCGTATGCCCCATTGCCGGATGTCAGCGGGCACCGCGAAGAGCGGAAGGGTGCTGTCCTCGGCGACGGTGGGTGCCAGTTCGGTGGGCATCTTTTCCAGACTGTGCTATCCGAAATCAAGGCGCGGCCCTGCATCCCGGCCGCCACGCCGCTGAGAGCTTACCGGTAGGGTCAGGTTCAGCATGACGTCGGCGTCACTCGCACCTTTTCGATCGCGAAATTTCAGATTGATGTGGTCTGGTGCGCTGTTGTCGAACATCGGCACGTGGATGGAATCGGTTGGTCTGAGCTACTACGTGGCCCGCACCACTGGGAGAGCGTCGCTGTCGGCGTTGGTCGGGGCCGCGGCGTTCTTGCCAAACGGCGTGCTCGGCCCGATCGGCTCGGCAATGGCCGATCGGTGGAGCAGGCGGCGGATGCTCGTCACCGGCAACGCCCTGTCGGCGGTGGTTGCGGCGATTCTCGCCGTCTGGGTTGGCGGAGGCACGGCGACGCCGCTCGGCATCGCCGGGCTCAGCTTCGTGGCGGGTTGCATCGGGGCATTCACGTTTCCCGCATTTCAATCGACGTTGCCGGATCTCGTCGACCGCGAGCACCTCGTCGCCGGTGTTGGGTTGTCGAACGCGCAGTGGAACCTGGGCAGGATCATCGGTCCGTCATTCGCCGCGATCGCGATCTCCATAGGTGGCATCGGCGCGGCCTTGTGGTGCAACGCCGCCAGCTTCTTTGCCGTGATCGTCGCTGTCTCGTTGGTGAAAGTGCCGCGACGCAACGGTGACCGCCGTCCGGTGTTCAGGGCTGTCGCCGACGGGATCCGTTTCGCTCTCGCCCATCCTGCGATGCGACGAATGCTTGTCGTGATGGTGTTGACCATCGGAATCGCCTCGCCATTCATCGCCTTCGTGTCGCTGATGGCGACCAAAGTCTTTCATGGTGATGCCAGGTCCACATCGGTGTTGGTCACGGCGCAGGGCATCGGAGCGGTTGGTGCGGCCTTCACTCTTGGCTCGGTGACGAAGCGGTTCGGCGGAAGCAGCGTGATGTTCGGCGCCGTGACCCTGTTGTGTCCGGCGCTGGTGGCGTATGGGCTGGCCCCGCGGCTGTGGCTGGCTGCGACGATGTTGACTTTGGTCGGGCTGTGCTACGGGTACGCATTCACATCGTTCGCCAGCGTTGCCCAACAATCGGCGCCCGATGAGATGCGCGGTCGGGTGCTGGCGGTCAACTTCCTCGTGCTCGGCCTGCTCTTCCCGGTTGGTTCCTTCATCCAGGGACAGATCGCAGACGCGATCGGCTTGCGATGGACCACGGCGGGATCCGGCATCGTGCTTGGCGTCGGACTGCTGGCGCTGGCTCCGTGGCAGCGACGCGCGGCGGCTCTCGTAACGTCGTGAACCGTGGACTTCACGATTCCTGACGAGATTCAGTCGACCCTCGACCAGCTGGACGAATTCATCGAACGAGAGATCAAACCGTTGGAGCGCGCGGACGACAACATGCGCTTCTTCGATCATCGGCGCGAATGGGCGCGCACCGACTTCGACAACGGTGGTGTTCCGCGAGCCGACTGGGAGGAACTGTTGCGCGAGATGCGTCGGCGCGCCGACGCCGCTGGCTGGTTGCGGTTGGCGCTGCCGGCTGAGTTCGGCGGTCGCGACGCGTCGAACCTCGAGATGGCCATCATCCGCGAGCACCTGGCGACGAAGGGCCTAGGGCTCCACAACGACTTGCAGAACGAGTCCTCGATCGTCGGCAACTTCCCGACCGTGTTGATGATGCGCGACTTCGGCACACCCGAGCAGATTGCCGGCTGGATGCCCGGATTCCTCGACGGCACTCGCCGGTTGGCGTTCGGCCTGACCGAGCCGAATCACGGCAGCGACGCGACCTACATGGAGACAACTGCCGTTCGCGACGGCGACGAGTGGGTGCTCAACGGGATGAAGCGTTGGAACAGCGGGCTGCATCATGCGACCCACGACATCATCTTCGCCCGCACCAGTGGGCAGCCCGGCGATCCGAAAGGGATCAGTGCCTTTCTCGTGCCGACCGATGCAACGGGCTTCAAGGTCGAGTTCTTCTGGTGGACGTTCAACATGCCCACCGATCACGCCGAAGTGTCACTGACCGACGTGCGAGTCGGCGCCGACGCCGTGTTCGGAACCATCGATCGCGGGCTCGAGTTGGCGCAGCACTTCGTGCACGAGAATCGGATCCGCCAGGCCGCCTCCTCGCTTGGCGCTGCGCAGTTCTGCATCGCCGAAGCCGTTGCCTATGCAAACAGTCGCGTCACGTGGGGCAAGAAGCTGTCGACCAATCAGGGGATCCAGTTCCCGCTCGTCGAGTTGCACACCGAGGCCGCCATGCTGCGCCAGTTGGTTCGCTATACAGCGTGGATGCTGGACCATAAGCACCACATGGAGGTGACGCATCTTGTGGCGATGTGCAACTACCGCGCCAACCGACTGGCGTGCGATGCCGCCGATCGAGCGATGCAGACATGTGGAGGCGTCGGGTACTCACGGCACATGCCGTTCGAGCACATCTATCGGCACCACCGTCGCTATCGCATCACCGAAGGCTCCGAGGAGATCCAGATGCGCAAGGTCGGTCAGCACCTCTTCGGCTTCGGCCGCAGCGGGGGCTAGGTGCGGCTCGGCGGGCGATCGCGGCAGCCGTTGCGATGACGCGAAATCAGCGTCAGCTCACACCACGACAGTCGCTCCAAGTGCTGACGATGAGCGGCGCCTTTGTTCGTCGAGCCTGCGGTGGAACGCGTTCGCCTGGCCCATCGCCAACACGCGGCGGCAAGCGTCAATCCGAGCAACATCTCGCCGAGATACGCAAACAGCTGAAGGACCGAGATCCCGGGATCGGACGCGGTGAAGTCGGTCCAAGCCCCTTCCGAGGGTGCCGTCATCAGCCGAGTCTGACATGCGCGACCGTGGTTGGGCTGGTTAGCTCAACACAGACGCGTTGTCGCAGCGAGTGCTCGCTTGACTGTCGTCGGCTGGCGTGATCAGCGGCTGGTCCAGGTCGGGGGGCGGCGTTCAGTGAAGGCCGCTTGGCCTTCGATGGCATCTTCAGAGTCGATCGCGCGGCGGTAGCTGGCCAGCGACTTCAGCGACGACATTGCATCGTCGAGCGAGAGGTTGACGGTGCGGCGTTCGATGTCGAGCAGTGCGGCGATGCTCAGGGGCGCGCAAGCCGCAATCGCGTCGGCCAATTCGTGCGCTGCAGCCAACAATTCGTCGGCGGCCACCACCCGGCTGACGAGACCCCAACGATGTGCTTCCTCTGCGTCCATTCGGCGACCCGTCAACAGCAGCTCGCGAGCCACGTGCGGAGGTAGCAGCCGTGGCAGCTTGACGGCACCGGCATCGGGCAAGATTCCGAGAGCGGGCTCAGGCAGCCAGAACTGGGCGTGATCGGCGGCGACGATCAGGTCGGCTGCCAGGGCGATCTCGAACCCACCACCGACTGCGATGCCGTTGACGGCCGCGATCACTGGGGTGGATCGGTCGGGTAGTTCGGGAAATCCGCCGAAGCCGCCGACGCCGTAGTCGCTGTCGAAGTCTTCGCCGGACGACAGATCCCAACCTGCCGAGAAGAACTTCGGACCCGCACCGGTGACGATGATCGCCCGAATCTCCGCGTCACGGTCGAGCCGCGCGAAAGCGTCGCCCATCGCCTTGCTGGTGGCCGCGTCGATCGCATTGGCTTTTGGGCGGTCGATGGTGACGACAGCGGTGCCACCCTGCGACTCGACGTGGAACCCGGTCATTGATCCTCCTCCAGCCACAGGGCGTCGACGGGAATCGCACCGAAGCGCCCGACGAGTACGGGGTTGAGCTCGACTTCTACGGCGTTGGTGCCAATGACTGACTCGGTCAATGTGACGACCAGTGCTACCAATGCGTCGATGTCGGCCGCCGGGCGCCCCCGGAACCCGACCAGCAACGGGTAACTGCGCAACTTGGTCAACGCCGTTCGCACGTCGTCGGCGGTGACAGGGGCCAGCAGATGGGCGACATCGCCCCACACCTCGGTGGTCACGCCCCCGAATCCGAGCGAGACAAGCCACCCCACCGGCGGATCGCGCCGCACAGCGACCAACACCTCGGCGACGACATCGGTCACCGTTGCTTCGACGAGGTAGCACTCGGCCGGTGGTATCGAGGCAAGCGCCTCCACCACCGCCTCGTCACTCCGCAAGCCGATCTTCACAGCGCCGGTCTCACTCTTGTGCGCGGCTCCAAGGCTCTTCAATGTGACCGGGTATCCGATCTCGATCGCCGCCTCCACGACATCGGTCGCAGGCACCGCCTTGCCCGCCGGCACCGTGATGCCCAGATCGGACAATCGGGCTTTCGCCGTCGCTTCGTCGACCAGTCGAGTGTTCCTCACCTCGACCACGGGGGCATGCGCGGCGCCGCATCGTGAGCCGACGAATGCCGCCGCCTGCAGCGCGGCCAGACCTTCGGCGAGGCCGAGGATCGGGGTGATCCCTCTGCCGACGATGCGAGCACGCATCTGCTCGTCGAGGCATTCCGCCATGGTCGCGACGATCACCGCCCGGCCGCCGGTGGCATCGGCCGCGTCGGCCAGTGCATCGGCCGAGACGATCCACGAAGCTGGGTCGTTGTCGTGACTGGGCGGCACGTCGAGCACCAGCATCGTGGCGTCTTGCGGACCATCCATCACCGCGGTGAAGCACTTCGCTATCGCCGTTCGGTCGCCCCACATGAAGGTGTGATAGTCGAATGGGTTGCTGAGCGTGACCAGCTCGGTGAGAGTCGCCTCGATGCGATGTTTGTGTTCATCGGTGAACGGCTCGAACCGCAACAGGCCGTTCTCGGTGCGGTCGGCCACGAGCGAGGCCTCGCCGCCAGAACAACTCATCGAGACAAGACGCGGACCGGTGAGCCGGCCGCCGTTGTCGAGCAACTTGAGCGTCTCCAGCATTTCGGCAGGAGTCGTGACCGTGGCAACTCCGTACCGCTCGAACAGCGCGTCGTATGCCGCGGCGCGCCCCGACATCGACCCGGTGTGTGACGTAGCGATCGCCGCACCGGCCGCGGACCGCCCGGTCTGCAAGGCAACGATCGGCACTCCTTGAGCGTGCGCGCGCGCCGCGACAGCCGCGAACTGCTGGGCATCGCGTACGGCCTCGAGAAACAATCCGATTGCGGTGATTCGTGGATCGTCGAGAAACGCGCCGATGAAATCCTCTGTTCCCAGTCGGGCCTGATTGCCGACCGACACCATCGTGCCGAGGCGCAGTCCACGCTGCTGGAACGTGAGGTTGACGGCAATGTTGCCGCTCTGGGAGATGACGGCAACACCACGTTCCAGGATGTGCATCCCGTGTTCGTCCGGCCACAGCGCGACCCGATCAAACGTGTTGACGATGCCGTAGCAGTTCGGTCCGAGAAAAGGAACGTCGCCCGCAGCATCGAGCAAGTCGGACTGCAGGTCGACATCGCCGGACTCGGCGAACCCGGATCCGTAGCACACGGCGCCGCCCGCCCCGACGGAGCGCAACGTGGCCATCGCCTCGACCGTGGCATGCCGATTGACACCGAGGAACACGGCATCGGGCACCTCAGGCAACGCGTCGAGATTGGGGATGCACGTCACACCGGCCATCTCGACGCGCTTGGGGTGCACGGGCCAGATCGAACCGTCGAAACCGAGCTTCAAGCACTGCGCGACGACACGTTCGGCTGCAACGCCACCGACGACGGCGATCGAGCGCGGGGCGAGCAGTCGGTGTAGGTCAGCCACAGCTCAGGCCCCGAACGGACGCAGCATGGCCCGAGAGATGATGTGCCGTTGGATCTCCGACGTGCCATCCCAGATGCGATCCACGCGCGTGTCGCGCCACATCCGCTCCAACGGCAATTCGTCCATCAATCCCATGCCGCCGAGGATCTGGATCGCCTCGTCTGTTACGAACTGGCACATCTCGCTGGAAAACACCTTGGCGATGGCCATGTCGCTGTCTGTCGCCGTGGCATTGGCGTCCTTCCACGCAGCGCGCAGCGTCAGCAGTTCAGCTGCGTCGAGACGTGTCTGCATGTCGGCGAGCTTGAACGACACACCTTGGAACTTGCCGATCTGCTGGCCGAACTGCACTCGGGTAGCTGCCCATTCGGTGGCGATCCGCAGCGCTCGACGGGCCCGGCCGACACACACCGCGGCGACTTGCAACCTTGTGGACCCGAGCCATTCGTTGGCGGCGTCGAACCCGCGATGCTCCTGGCCGAGGATCTTCGAGACCGGAATGCGGCACTCGTCGAAGTTGATGATCAGGTTGTGGTAGCCGCGGTTCGAGACGCAGTTGTAGCCATCGACGACCTGGCAACCCGGTGTGTCGAAATCGACGAGAAAGCCGGTGATCAACTTCTTCGGGCCACGACTGGTCTGCTCCTCGCCACTCGCCGCGAAGAGGATCACATAGTCGGCTAGGTCAGCGTGACTGATGAAATGTTTTGTGCCGTTGATCACGTAGTCGTCCCCATCGCGTACCGCACTGCACTTCATGCCGCGGACATCGCTGCCGGCGTCGGGCTCGCTCATCGCCATGCAGTCGACACGCTCGCCATTGATCGTCGGGATCAGGTATTCATCGATCTGATCGCCGGTGCAGGCCCGCAGGATGTTGCTCGGTCGGGCGACGATGTAGTGGAGGGCGTACGAAGCGGCACCGAACTCGCGATCCACCAACGTGACGCCGAAACTGTCGAGACCGCCACCGCCAAGCTCGGCGGGCATGTTGGCCGCGTACAACCCGGCGTCGATCGATCGCTTCTTGATCTGTTGCACCAGCTCGGGAGGGACTTCACCCAACTTCTCGACCTGCTCCTCGTACGGAAACAGCTCGCGTTCGGTGAAGGAGCGAACGGTGTCAACGATCATCTGCTGTTCGTCTGAGAGTGCGAAATCCAACGTTCTACTCCGGGTTCGATTGGCCGACGCCCGATGGTGACGGCAGGGAGAAGTGGCCAGCGTGGACCGCCGGGTCAAGGGTCGAATGGGCCGCGAGGATTGCTTCGAGCGCGGCGCGGACTTCGGGAAGGATCGCAACCGAGCGGCCGGCGTTCATTGCGACGTGCACGAGCATCTGCTCGGTGGTGGCAAGGAGTTTGTCGTTTGCGCCGTGGAACATCTCCTGGTAGGTGTGCAGCCGCTTGCGGTCGAGTCCGAGGACGCGCGTGCTGATTCGCAGTGGAGCGAGCTCTGCTGCTTCGCGCAGGTAGGCGATGTGTGTCTCGACTGTGTAGAAGCTGTGCCCCGCGGCGCGGTAGCCGTCGTCGTCGCCGATGTACGAGAACAACGCATCGCTCGCCCAACCGAAGGCCGTGAGATACGCGGCCTCTGTCATGTGGTGGTTGTAATCCACCCACGCAGGCAGCACGAATCCTCGATAGAAATCGAGTGGGGCGGGAACCGAATCACCGGGCTGCCAGCGCGTCGGCGCGCGCAGCATTCGACCGTCGTCGCCGACTCCGGCATTCTCGGAACCCATAAGCTGAATATACACTCAGGATTCACATGCCAAGGCCTCGACTCGACCACGTACGCAAGGCGCAGATCCTCGACGCCGCTGCCGCTGTGTTGTCGGAGCGGGGATACGCGAACGCTCGAGTGGTCGACATCGCCAAGGCTGCCGGCACCAGTCCGGCAGCGATCCTGTACTGGTTCGACGGCAAGCAGGGTTTGCTCGCCGAGGCTTTGGCGCTACGCGAGGTGGAGTTCCACGATCGGTACACCATTCGCATCGCGCGGGCGGCGACGGCGTCCGAGCAGTTGCGGATACTGATCGAGGCGATGCTTCACCACTACGACTGGGGGCTGTGGATGGAGCTGTGCGTGCTGGCCCTGCGCGATCAGTCGGCGGCGGGGGAGCGCGACCGCATGGACCGGCGGTGGCGGGCGATGCTACGCAAGGTCATTCGTGAGGGTCAACGACGCGGCGAGTTCGTGGCCGGTAGTGCCGACGAGACCATGTTCGTGCTGGCTGCGTTGCTCGATGGCATGGCGCCGCTCCTGGCGATGAAAGCGAAGGGTGTCACGGCGGCGCAGGTCGAACGCATCTGGCTTGCCGAGGCCGCCAGGCTGCTCGGCCCTGGCTTTGACTCGCGCCCGCTCCGTCGCTCGCGCTGACAAACTCGTCTCATCGGAAGTCTTTGAGCAGGCGGGTCGTTTCAGGGTCGAGGAATCCAGCGACGGTTGCTTCAGTTTCCAGACGTAGCGCGCCTCGGAGATCGGTTGATGCCGTTTGGTTGAGCACCCGCTTCATCGCGGACGCTGCCAGTGAAGGAAGTTCGGCGAGCCGCGATGCGACGTCGTGTGCGGCTGATTGAAGCTGGTCGTCGGGCAGCACACGCCATGCGACGCCGAGGGCTTGCAGGGTGAGCGCGTCGTAGCGCTCGCCGAGGAACAACATCTCGCGGGCCTTGAGCAATCCGACCAGCGCCGGCAGCAACGACGTGACCCCTCCCGTCACGAAGATGTTGAGCGAGACCTCGGGAAAGAATGCCTTTGCAGTCTCGGCCCACAGGGGGAAGTCACAGTTGATCGCCCATTCGAACCCGCCGCCGACGGCCCAGCCGTTAATGGCCCCCACGACCGGCTTCGGGCCGAAGCTGATTGCCTCCGTGGCACGTTGAATGGCTTCGACCAGATCGCGAGCCTCGGCCTCATCCGTCGGCTGCACATGTTCTCGTCGGTCATCTCCCGCGCAGAACGCTCGGCCTGCGCCGGTGAGGACGATGGCCTTTGTCGCGGCATCTTGGTGAGCGTCGTTGAATGCCGCGGCGACGTCGTCGATCAACTGCCGGTTCATCGCGTTGAGTCGCTCCGGCCGATTGAGAGTGATCGTACGTACCCCGCCGCTGCGTTCGCTGAGCACGGTGGTGTACTCAAAGTTGGTAGTCATCGATGGCAACCTAGTAAGACCGGAGCGATGGACGGTTCGCAGACTGAGCTGTCGCATGGGCCGCGGCACATGCTGACGATCGATCGGCTGCTCGACGTCCGGGCGGTGGACAGCGCCGACACGACGTTCTTACGGTTCTCGGCGGGCGAGCTCACGTTCCGCGAAGCTCGACGCCGGTCGTTGGGCCTTGCACGCGGCCTCGCCGACCTCGGTGTACAGCGTGGCCAGCTTGTGCCCGTCTTGATGCCAAACGGGCCCGAGTTCGCAATCACATGGCTGGCGCTGTGCACCCTCGGCGCGGTGTCGACGCTCCTCAACACCGAGTTCCGCGGTCCTGCGTTGATACACGCGCTGAACCTCAGCGGTGCCGACACGGTAGTCGTCCAGGCCCAACTCGTGCCGAATCTTGCCAGCGTTCTCCAAGATCTTTCGCACGTGCGTCGTGTGATCGTGGCTGGTCCCGCGGCCGACGTCGGTGGACAACTGCCTGGCGTCGCGGTGATCGATCACGCTGCGTTGTGCACAGACGATGCGACGACGATTCCATCTCTGCACACGTTCGCGGATCCGGCGATGGTTATGTTCACGTCGGGCACCACCGGACCGTCGAAGGGTTGTGTGTTGTCGCACCGCTACGCGGTCCGCCAGGCCGAGCTGATGATCGACAACCTGAAGTTGCGGCGCGACGACGTGCTGTACTGCCCGTTCCCGATGTTTCACATCGACGCGACTGTGCTGACGGTGCTCCCCGCCATGCTGCTGGCAACGACCGCTGCTATCGGCGACCGGTTCTCGGCGTCGGGATTCTGGGACGAGATTCGCGCAACCGGCGCCACGGTCTTCGATTTCATGGGTGCGACCTTGACGATGCTGCACAAGCAGCCGGCACAGAAGGGCGACGGCGACAATCCCGCCAGGCTCGGTTGGGGCGTGCCCGTGCCT
>JANMQX010000241.1:0-10732 GCA_031370745.1 Ilumatobacteraceae bacterium | reverse complement strand
GGTCGTAGTCGGTGTTGCCGGCATATTTGGCCCACAGCTCCCCCTTGTAGAGCCGGATGTCGTCGACACCGAGGATCTGGCGGACGATGGACAGGATCTGCGGATGGGCAACGACTCGGTTGAGCGCTGGTGACGTCCATGGAAAGTTGTTCAGTCCGGCGAACGGGGTATCCGTCAGATGGGTGTAGGCAGCGGGATCGGCGAAGTACTGCTCGGGTGACGGCAGCTGCTGCCACATGCCTGTCTGCAGCGTGGTCACCTCCTCGGGAGTCAACACGTCGGGAACCAGGACGAAGCCGTCGGTATCGAAGCAATCGAGTTGCTGCTCGGTCAACACCCTCCCAGTCTCGCATTTCTCCCAGTCGTGCACCGCCCGCCCCGGCTCCGTATCGCGATCCAACGTCAGGCGCCCAAAGTTGAGTGACATCGACTCAGGTTTTCTCTGGCTGATGTTGCGCGAGTACCAAGCCCGCCATAAACTTGCGTCAAGTTCACTCAAGTTTGTCCATCCCCCTAGTCGTCCGACCTTGTGGTCGAGACCCAAATTGAAGGAGCAACCCCCCATGGCCAAGGCAGTCGGAATCGACCTCGGCACCACCAACTCCGTCGTCGCAGTGCTCGAGGGCGGCGACCCGGTCGTCATCCCCAACTCCGAGGGCGCCCGCACGACCCCGTCGGTCGTTGCCTTTTCCAAGGCCGGCGAAGTCCTGGTCGGTGAAGTAGCCAAGCGCCAGGCGATCACCAACAGTGATCGCACGTTCCGCAGCATCAAGCGGCACATGGGCGAGGGCTGGAAGAGCCCCGACATCGATGGCAAGCACTACACGGCGCAAGAGATCAGCGCTCGCATCTTGATGAAGCTGAAGCGCGACGCCGAGGCGTACCTGGGCGACACCGTCACCCAGGCCGTCATCACGGTGCCCGCATACTTCGACGACGCCCAGCGCACCGCAACGAAAGAGGCCGGCACGATCGCCGGTCTCGAGGTGTTGCGAATCATCAACGAGCCGACCGCAGCCGCGCTGGCCTATGGCCTCGACAAGGGCGGTGAGGACGAGAAGGTGTTGGTGTTCGACCTCGGCGGCGGCACGTTCGACGTGTCGGTGCTCGAGATCGGCGATGGGGTGTTCGAGGTCAAGAGCACCCACGGCGATACCCACCTCGGCGGCGACGACTGGGACCAGCGCATCATCGACTGGCTCGTACAGCAGTTCAAGGCGGCGCACGGTGTCGACCTCTCGGCCGACCGCATGGCCGGGCAGCGGTTGAAGGAAGCCGCTGAGAAGGCCAAGATCGAGCTCAGCCAGGTGCAGCAGACGCAGATCAACCTGCCGTTCATCACGGCGACTGCGGAGGGTCCGTTGCACCTCGACGAATCGTTGAGCCGCGCCAAGTTCCAGGACATGACCGCCGACCTCATCGAGCGCTGCCGCATCCCGTTCGAACAGGCATTGAAGGACGCCGGCATCAGCAAGGGTGAGTTGAACCACGTGATCCTGGTCGGCGGCTCAACGCGCATGCCGGCCGTTGTCGACCTGGTTGTCAGCCTCACCGGCAAGGAGCCCAACAAGAGCGTCAACCCCGACGAGGTGGTCGCTGTCGGAGCGGCCGTGCAGGCCGGGGTTTTGCGAGGCGACGTGAAGGACGTGCTGCTGCTCGACGTCACCCCACTGAGCCTCGGTATCGAGACGAAGGGCGGCGTGATGACCAAGCTCATCGAGCGCAACACCACCATTCCGACCAAGCGAACCGAGGTGTTCACCACCGCCGACGACATGCAGCCCAGCGTCGAGATCCACGTGCTGCAGGGCGAGCGCGAGATGGCCGGTTACAACAAGACACTCGGCAAGTTCCAGCTCGTCGATCTGCCACCCGCGCCGCGCGGTGTGCCCCAGATCGAAGTGACGTTCGACATCGATGCCAACGGAATCGTGCACGTCAGCGCCAAGGACCGCGCCACCGGCAAAGAGCAGTCGATGACGATCACCGGTCAATCGACCCTCGACAAGAAAGACATCGACCAGATGGTCCGTGACGCCGAGGCTCACGCCGAAGACGACCGCAAGCGTCGCGAGGAAGCCGAGGTTCGCAACAACGCCGACTCGCTGGTGTACCAGATGGAGAAGGTCTTGCGCGACAACGCCGACAAGGTCGACGCTGCCGACAAGGCCACCGTCGATGGCCCACTGGCCGAGCTGAAGACGGCGCTTGCCGGCAGTGACATCGACGCGATTCGCGCCGGTCACGAGAAGCTGTCGGCTGCGAGCCAGGCGTTCAGCCAGAAGCTGTACGAGTCCGCTGCTCGCGACGACAACGCAGCAGGAACGTCGGCGTCGGGTCAGCAGACCAATGGCGCAGCGACGAGCAACGACGACGACATCGTCGATGCTGAGATCGTGGACGAAGCATGAGTGACGACAGTCCGCAGCCGTCCCCGTCGGCGTCGGGTCCTGTCACCGGAGAAGATCCTCCCACTTCGCCTACGGCTCGTGGGCCCCGCCTTCCTCCGGCGCCACCCGACCCCGACTTGTCCTCCAGCTCACCTGACTCGTCCGATACTTCTGGGGCTGAAGCTGAAGAGCCGGCGCCGGGTGACGGCTTGCCTACTGACGAAGCTCCGCTCTCTGAACTTGAAGTTGCGCTTCTCGAGCGGGATGAGTGGATGGACCGGGCTCAGCGGATCGCGGCTGAATACGAGAACTACCGGCGGCGGTTGGCCACGCAACGCTCCGACGACATCGACCGGGCTACCGGGCGTTTGGCGGAGGCGCTCTTGCCGGTGCTCGATGCCTGCGAGGCAGCGTTCCTGCAGCATCCGGCCGAGATCGAGCCACTCTTCAACCTGATGCTCAGCGAGCTCAAGAAGCAGGGTCTCGAATCGATGGACCTGCACGAGCGGCTCTTCGATCCGCACCTCGCCGATGCGGTGCTGCACGAGCCGGGCGAGGGCGAGCCGGTGGTCAGCGAGGTCTTGCGATCTGGCTACATGTGGAACGGCAAGGTGCTCCGGCCGGCGATGGTCAAAGTTCGCGGCTGAGCTGTCAACTACGGCCCCAGCGACACGAAACTGACACTGAGGCCCGAAGTGAGGGAGGTGATGATCTATGGCGGCACAACGTGAGTGGTACGAGAAGGACTACTACAAGGTCCTTGGCGTCAGCGAAGACGCCACACCCAAAGACATCACCAAGGCCTACCGCAAGCTGGCCCGAGGCAGTCATCCCGACACGCATCCCGGCGACGATGTCGCCGAAGAACGTTTCAAGGAAGTCAGCGCGGCCTACGACGTCCTGGGCGACGAGGCAAAGCGCAAGGAGTACGACGAGGTCCGCAAGCTCGGACCGCTCGGCGGATTCCCGGGCGGGGGCCCCGGCGGGCCGAGCGGCTACAACTTCAACGTCGGCAGTGAAGGCCTCGGTGACCTGCTCGGCCACATGTTCGGCCGAGGGCGCCGTGGCGGCGGACCGTCGGCCTCCGCGGGTCCTCAGCGCGGGGCCGATGTCGAAGCCACGCTCAACCTCGAATTCGCTGATGCCGCGCAGGGCCTGACCACAACACTGCACCTCACCAGCGACGCCCAATGCAGCACGTGCCAGGGCAGCGGTGCCAAGCCCGGAACTCAACCAAAGGTCTGCTCCAACTGCGGGGGGCGCGGGGTCATCGACGACAACCAGGGACTTTTTTCGTTCTCATCCCCGTGCCGAGTGTGCGGTGGTCGCGGCGTGGTCGTGACGGATCCTTGCCCGACGTGTCACGGTACCGGCACCGAACGCCGCGCCCGCGAAGTACAGGCGCGCATACCGGCGGGCGTCGCCGATGGTCAGAGGATCCGCCTCAAGGGCCGCGGTGCTCCGGGACGCAACGGCGGGCCCGCTGGCGACCTCATCGTCGAGTGTCATGTGGCTGGGCATCGCTTGTTCGGTCGAGACGGCAACAACCTCACCGTCAAGGTGCCGGTCACGTTTGCCGAGGCAGCGCTCGGTGGCGATGTCGACGTGCCCACGCTCGACGGCCAGCGGGTGATGCTGCGACTGCGACCGGGCACACCGTCGGGCTCCCGGCACCGCGTCAAAGGCAAGGGCATCGTCACCAACAAGACGACCGGCGACTTGATCGTGACGGTCGAGGTCGACGTGCCCACCCAGCTCACCGATGACCAGCGAACAGCCGCCGAAGCCTTCGCAGCGGCAACTATCGTTTCACCAAGGACTCGAATGGAGTCAACCACATGAGATCCCAACATCACGCCGTCTACGTCATCTCGGTTGCCGCCGAGCTGGCGGGAATGCATCCGCAGACCCTGCGCATCTACGAGCGACGCGGGCTGGTACAACCTGCCCGCACCCCAGGCGGCAATCGTCGTTACAGCGACGTCGACATCGAGTGCCTGCGGCGCATCAGCGAACTGGCTTCCTCGGGCATGAACCTCGAGGGCATCCGCCGGGTGATGCAACTCGAAACGGAGAACGAGCAACTGCGCGCCGAGAACGTCGAGCTACGCCAGGTGGCGCGGTCTGCTCTTGCCGAAGCCGATCGCCGATCGCCGCGTCGCGACCTGGTACCTCTGCGCCAAGAGGTGTCGATCTTCGGTGGTTCGCGGCTGGGTAGTTCGGGCTAGCCGGCGACTCACCGGGCCTTGTCGTCGTCGTTGTCGTCGTCGGGATTGAACCGACTGAGGGTCTGCCAAGCTGAGCGGATCACATCGGCCACGTCGGTGCGATCGAGGAGCAAGGTCGGAAGGGTCAGCATCGCCGTCGGCACCGTGCACTGCGGGACGGCCAAATCGTCGCCGGCAAACTCGTGCCACTCGGGCGTCTCGAATGGTGATGGAGCCGTGGGCTGCACCAATCGCAGATGACGGTCGGCACGTGCCCGCGAACCGACCTTCGTTCGCGGTCGGTCGTCGAGGTCGCCGCAGCGCCAGCTGATGAGCAACTCGGGTCTGCTTGCGAGCTCGGCGGCGAGTGCCAACAACGCGGCGACACCGTGTTTACAGGGATCGTCCCAGTCTGGGCAGCTGCACGAGCACAACAGCTCGTCGGCGCGCGGAATCAGACGGGCGACGTGGGATCGCTCGGGGAGCTGCCCGAGGTCTTCGGGACGGCTCATGGTCTCGACGGTGATGGTGACGTGATATGGATCGGAGCGGCCGCCGACGACCGTCGCCAGCAACACACCCTCTGACAACTCGAGTTGGGCGATGGCGTTGTCGGCCAGATATGTCTTGCCGCGACGGAACCGCTGCGGGTCGGCGAGGCCGGCGACCGTGACCGAGAGCAGCGACGCAGCGAGCCGTCCCGCCGGCGTCGGTTCGCGTCGCCGGTGGGTGGGGTCCGGTGTGATGACGATGCTCATGCGCCGCGCACCGCGTTGTGATCGAGCACGATGAGATCGCGCAGCTCGTCGGTCGACAATTCGCTGAGCCACGCCTCGCCCGTGGTTCCGACGACCGCGTCGGCGAGGGCCCGTTTGTCGTTGATCATCGCGTCGACACGTTCCTCGATGGTTCCTTGGCAGACCAACTTGTGAACGAACACCGAGCGCTGCTGTCCGATGCGCCAGGCCCGGTCGGTGGCCTGGTCTTCGACGGCGGGATTCCACCAGCGGTCGTAGTGCACGACACGTGACGCAGCGGTGAGATTGAGGCCGGTGCCGCCGGCGCGCAACGACACCAGCAGCAGCGGCGAGGCCGAGCGTGTCTGGAACTCGTCGACCATGCGGTCGCGGCCCTTGCGTGTGACGCCGCCGTGCAGGAAGGGGGTCGGCAATGCGAAGCGTTCGAGCAGGTGACGCTGCAGCAACAGGCCCATCTCGCGGAACTGGGTGAAGACGAGGGCCTGTTCTTCAGCGTCGATCAGGTCGGTGATCAACTCATCGAAACGAGTCAGCTTTCCGGACCGGCCACCGAGCCGCGACCCGTCGCCGAGCGCGTGCGCCGGATGGTTGCAGATCTGCTTCAGGCGGGTCAGCGCGGCGAGCACCAGCCCGCGACGGCGCATGCCAGTGGCCTGTTGAGCATCGGCAAGCAGTTGGTCGACGACACCCTGGTACATGCTCGCTTGCTCGCGCGTCAGCGACGCCCAAGCCAGTTGCTCGACCTTGTCAGGCAGGTCGGGAACCAACGACTTGTCGGCCTTGGTCCTGCGCAACAGGAAGGGCGACGTCAATCGGCGGAGTGCTTCGGCTGCAGCGAGGTCGTGATTGCGTTCGATTGGGATTGCGAAGCGGCGGCGGAAGCTGGTGAGATTGCCCAGCAGCCCTGGGGTGACCATGGACATGATCGACCACAGTTCGCTGAGCCTGTTCTCGACGGGTGTGCCTGTCAGCGCGATGTGCTGTGCCGCCGGCAGCGTACGCAGGGCCTTGGCAGTGCGCGTCTCGGGGTTCTTCACCGCTTGGGCCTCGTCGAATACGACGCTCGTCCATTGCACGTCTTGCAGTGTCTCGATGTCGCGGGCAGCGACGTGGTATGTCGTGATGACCAGGTCGTGCTGGGCGACCAGATTGGCAAATGTGGCCGCGCCGCTGCGACCCGTGCCGTGATGGACTGCGACTCGCATGAGGGGTGTGAACCGGGCGGACTCCGCCTCCCAGTTGCGAACGACCGACAGCGGACAGATCACCAGATGCGGGCCCGGCAGTGCAGAGATGTGGGCGAGGGTGGTTGGTGTCTTGCCGAGACCCATGTCGTCGGCCAGGCAACCGCCGAGCCCCAGCTGGTAGAGGAACTGCAACCAGCCGAGTCCGCGGCGCTGATAGGGACGTAACGTCGCCATGAACCCTGGAGGCTCGACTCCTTCTGCAAGTGCGGTGTCGGGCAGGCCTTGCAACAGATCACCGAGCCAGCCCGTGGCGGCGATCGCAGGACCGTGGCCGTCGATCTCCAGCATGTCGCCGGTAGCGCTGGCACCGACAGGTGCACGAGGTTCTTCGGACGCGGCGAGCTCTGCGGCAAGGCGCAGGAGCTCGAGCGTCGACAGCTCACCGTGTTCGCGGCGATGTTCGGCGAGATTGGCGAGTGCGCGGCGGGCCTCTGTGCGATCGAGCCGCACCCATCGGCCGTTGACATTGATCAATCCGGCGCCCGACGCAGCGGCGCGTTCGAGCAAGGCCTCGTCGACGGGAGTGTCGTCGACGACCACCGTCCAGTCGATGATTGCCGCGGCGCTGAAGCGGCCCGCGCCGGTCGCGTCCTTTGGCTGGGCGACCCCTTTGGTGGTCGCGCTGCGGCGAATGAGGCGCTCGGGAGTCAGTAGTTCGATGTCGACGGTGGAGAGGGCGTCGACGGCTTCGAGCGTTGCCGCAGCAATGTCGAGGTCGACGCCGTGCTTCGGGTCGGCGAGCCACGGTGAGAGCCAAGGAGCAAGCATCTCGATGTCGAGGTGCGCAGTGGCGATGCACTCGCCCAGCATGGGCATGAAGCGCGGTTCGCCGGCAAGATGCATCGCGGCCTGACTCCCGCTGGCGACATCCTCCGCGGTGCACCAGCGACCGCGGTCATCGGGGTCGACCAGCTCGAGTGACAGCGGCCAGTCGCCGAGCGGTTCGTCGGGCAAGGCCAGCCGTAACCGCGCCTGCACGACCGGCTCGCCCTCGGCGCGGCGAATGGCTTGATCGAACATCGTCGCCAGGTCGTCGAGCGCCTCACCGAGCTCGGGGTCGGCGCGAAACTCGCCGGCAGGTGCGCTGAGTGCCCGTGTCGCGGCTCGCACCGCCCGCGCTGTGACCCGCCGGGTGTCGGTGACCGGTGCATGCCAGCCGGCTCCGGCCAACAACAGCCGCGCCGTTTGATCGACAAACGACTCGATGATGACCGTGGTCAGTTCCTCGGCGGTGAAGCCTGGGCTGGCCACCGCGACCACAGGAGGTTGCGTCGCCGCAAGTTCTGCAACACAACCGGCCAGATCGGCGCGCAGCGGGCGCCATCGGGCAACCCACCATCCGAGACCCGTATCTGAGAGTTGTGGCAGGACACGGCCGGCGGTGACCAGGTGCATCGCCACCGAATACGTCGAGCCCAGCCAACCGACCGAAGCACCAACCTCGCTGCCGAGGGCATCGAGTTGACCGAGAGCGGCCAGCGACGCGACCGTCAGTCGTTGGCACATCACCTGTTGCTCGCCCCCAGGCAGGGCCATGCGCACGACGCGCATCGAGCCGTTCTGACTGGTCGGTGGACGACGGAACGTCGAGCTGACAACCGCCTGAAGATTTCCGCCGTAGACCCCCCGCCCGGGCTGCCAGGCCACCACCTCGCCATCGAGCCAAGTCAGTTGCAGGCCAGGTGGTGACGCGGCGCTGGGGCGGACGGGCATAGGTCGAGTGTACGAGTGGGGTGTGCGCTGGTTCGGGCGTTGTCGTGCGTAAGACTGTCGTGAACATGTCGCATCTTTGGGATCCTTCCGATCCGGACCAAGAGCGCAACGCTTCTCACGGTGGCCGTTCGAATCGAAGTGTCGGAATCGTGCTACTCGTGCTCATGGCTCTGTTCGTGGGCGGCGCGGCCGCGTATGTGCTGTCGCAGTGGCAGAACGCGCAAAGGCCGGTGGCCGTCGCGCCGACTCTGGAACCCACGACACCCTCCACCTCAACGACGTCGAGCACCACGAGCACCACGATCGCCGCGACCACCACTTCGACAACGACAACGACGATCGCTGCGACCACGACGTTCGCTCCCGTCGTCGGTGATCACATGGTTTTCGCCGACGGGTATCCGCTCGGTCACATCTCGCCGGCTGGGTTCGCGCCGTATCAAGGCGACGCGATTTCACAGTTGCGGCAGGGTCCTGTGCAGATGTCATCTGTCGTCAACTTCGTCGGCTCGCAGTTCAGCGCGCAGGTGCGCCCGCTCGACCCGCTCGAGATGTCGCCCTCATGCCCGATTCCCGTGCAGCCGCGGGCGGCCGACAACGCGGAACCACTGGGGCTCTGGGTCGAGGCACCAACATGGCAGTTGCAACCACAGACGGCGACGCCGGTTCCGCTGAGCGACCCTTCGGTCGTCGCCGTCATCCAATTGATCACAGCCAACAACGCCGTGTCGCCGGCGCCCCCGCCCAAGTCCGGTAGCGCAGTGTTGGTCGACCTGATCGGCGACGGCGTACCCGATCTGATCGTGTCGGCGAACTACAGCGACGACTCGATCTACTATCGGCTGGTGGCGATCGCGCCCGACGATAATCCCGACGCGGCAACCACGGTGATGATCGAGTTCGGTGGCTCGTTCCGCGACGACGGTTCGCGTGACCCCCAGTCCCGTGGCGAGCTGCGAGTGGACGGCGTGGTGGAGATGACCGGTCCACCGCCGTTCGAGCTGTTCATTCGCCGCACGACCGCCAACACGAAGGGTGTCTCGATCCGCGACGTCGCAGGCCACGAGCTCGCTTCCGCCTCCTGCCCGCGCTAGCCGGGCGATGCGAGCAGAGCTTCGATCACCATGGCGACGCCGTCGTCGTTGTTCGAGGCGGTGATCTCCGTTGCGGCCGCGCGAACCGGCGGTGAGGCGTTGGCAACGGCGACCGAATGCCCTGCAAAGTCGAACATCGCCAGGTCGTTGATCTCGTCGCCGAACACCATCACGTCGGCAGCGTCGATGCCGAGGTGCGTGCACAGCCAACGCAGCCCGGCGCCCTTGTCGGCACCCGGGGGGCCGAGCTCGACTGCCTCCGTGCCCATGTGGTTGACGACCAAGTCAGCGCCGACGATCGGAGGAATGATGTCGAGGAGCTCCAGTGCGGAGTGGTTGTGATGAAAGGCCAGCAGCTTGATCGTCTCGGTTGCTCCGTCATGACCGGTCAGCACATCGTCGACGGTCCGGCGACTGTGGAACACCGGCATCCGTTCGGCGAACCCGACCTCTTCGCTGAAGCCGCGGTCCGTTGCCAAGGCGAACCCGAACAATCGATCGTGCGCCCGCAGCTTTCCGATCGCCTCGATGGCCAAACCGGGCGGGAACCTGACGGTGTACAGCGACTCGCCGTCGGGCAACGTACAGACCATGGAACCGTTGGCCATCACGCCATATGCCACCGCTGGAGCCACGGCCAGGATCTCCTGCGCGGCGACGAACGGTGGTCGCCCCGTGGCGAAGACGACGATGACCCCGGCAGCGTGTGCTGCGCGCAGAGCAGCGATGGTGCGCGCCGACACGACACCCTGGCTGTTCAACAACGTGCCGTCGAGATCCGTGGCGATCAGGCGAGGCAGCATCTTCGACAGTTTGCCGGGCGCAACGGTGGGTTCGTTCCGAGCTGGCCCATCACCGCCCGGTTGTCTCGCCCCGCGATCTTGATAGAATTCGACTCAACATTTCTATTGACAAGCAGCTGAGACACAAGAAAGACGGGAACCGACAACCATGGCGTTCGATCCCAAGAAGTGGACCCTGAAGACGAATGAAGCCTTTGCCGCGGCCATCGACCAGGCCAAGGCGCTGAGCAACCCGGAATTGACACCCGACCACCTGATGGCCGCGATGATGCGCCAAGACGACACGATCGTGCCTGCCGTGCTGGCCAAGCTGGGCCTCGCCCCGCTGATGGTGCGCAACAAGGCCGACGAAGCCGTGCAGCGATTGCCCAAGGCCTATGGCGGCGACGATCCACGGATGAACCGCGAGCTCAACAACATCGTCCAGAACGCCGAGACCTATCAGAAGGACCTGAAGGACGACTTCTTGTCGGTCGAGCACCTGCTGCTGGCGATGAACCAACGACTCGGCATCGGCAGC